>JBJMWX010000053.1:0-8580 GCA_045809925.1 Chthoniobacterales bacterium | reverse complement strand
GCGAGCGACCTCGACCTGAATTTTGTCGCGATCGGTCTGCTCTACCGGCATGGGTATTTCCGGCAGGAGATCGACAAGGAAGGATGGCAGCACGCCGTCAGTCTAAATCAAAATTTCCATCACCTGCCGATCCGCGAACTGCGTACGGGCGACAGTCCGTTGCTGATTAGCGTCCGGGTGCTCAACCGCGAAGTCCACGCCAAAATCTGGCAACTGCAGGTCGGCCGGATCGTCCTTTATCTTCTCGACACCGACATTCCGGAAAACAATGCCGAGGATCGGCTGATCACGGCCGAGCTTTACGGCGGCGATCTCGAGATGCGGATGCGGCAGGAGATGGTGCTCGGTATCGGCGGCATTCGCGCCCTGAACGCAATCGGGATCGAGCCGGAAGTCTTCCATATGAACGAAGGCCACTCCGCCTTCCTCGGGCTGGAGCGGATCCGCCGGCTCGTCAGCGAACAGAAGCTCGACTTCTATGCCGCCTTGCAGGTCGCCGCTTCGGCAAATGTTTTCACCACCCACACGCCTGTGCCCGCCGGTAACGATTCGTTCCCGCGCGAGATGATGAGAAAATATTTCGGCGACTACGCGACCGAGATCGGATTGCCCTTCGACGAATTCTTCTCGTTCGGACAGACCCGCACGAATGCGACCGATCCGTTCAGCATGACGATCCTCGCGCTGCGCCTTAGCCGCCACTCCAACGGCGTCAGCCAGTTGCACGGGAAAGTCAGTCGCGGTCTCTGGAAGGATGTCTGGGCCGGAGTGCCGGAGCATGAGGTGCCGATCACCAGCGTGACCAACGGGATTCACACCAAGACATGGCTTGCCCCCGAGTTCTCCGCTCTCTACGACCGCTACCTCGGTAAGTGGGAGGAGAACCTGACGGATGAAAATTTCTGGCGGCGCGTAATGGATATTCCGGACGCGCTGCTTTGGGACACGCACCAGAAGCTGAAATTGCGTCTGGTGGAGTTTGTTCGTGACCGGGTGCGAATGCAGCGCGAGCGGGTCGGCGAATCGCCGGAATCCATTCGCGCCGCCAACCGCATTCTCGATCCGGAGATTCTCACGATCGGTTTTGCGCGCCGCTTCGCGACTTACAAACGCGGCGCACTCCTTTTCAGCGATCGGGACCGGTTGCATCGGATGTTGAACGACAGCACCCGTCCGGTGCAGTTCATTTTCGCGGGCAAGTCGCATCCTAAAGACGAGGGCGGCAAGGCGCTGATCCAGGAGGTCTACCGCTTCTCGCGCGAGTCCGGATTCCACAACCGGATTGTTTTCATCGAGGACTACGACACCTACATTGCGCGCCGGCTCGTCCAGGGTGTCGACCTCTGGCTCAACAATCCGCTCCGTCCTCTCGAGGCGAGCGGTACCAGCGGGATGAAAGCGCCACCCAACGGCGGTCTCAACCTGAGCGTGCTCGATGGCTGGTGGTGCGAAGGTTTTAACGGCAACAACGGCTGGGCGATCGGTTCCGAGATCGCCGATGGATCGGTCGAATTCCAGAGCGGGGTCGATTCCACCAGTCTCTACCAGCTGCTCGAGAACCAGATCATTCCCCTCTATTACGCCAAGCCGGACGGCAAGCTGCCGCTCGCCTGGCTCCAGCTCATGCGCGAATCGATCCGGAGCGTGACGCCGAATTTCAACACCCACCGTATGGTCAAGGAGTACACCGAGCGGCTCTACGTGCCGGCAGCCCGGGCGCATCATGATTTCGCGCAAAACAATGGCGCCGCGGCGAGCGACCTGAGCGGCTGGAAACGTCAGATGCGAAAAGATTGGCCGCAGATTCGGATCGACGACGTGCAGGTCGGTAACGCTGACCGCCAGAGCATTCCGGTCGGCGAATCGTTACAGGTCAGCGCACGTGTTCACCTCGGTGCGGTGGATCCGCAACACGTCCGGGTCGAGGCCTACCACGGCGAAGCGGAGAACGGCGGGATCAAAAAGCCGGCCATCACGATGCTGGCGGAGCAGGGGAGAAACGGCGACGGCAGCTACATCTACCGCGGTTCAGTCCCGGCGAGCGAAAGCGGGGCCTACGGCTTCAGCGTCCGGGTTGTCCCGACGCACCCGCACCTCCAGCAGAACCACGAGCTCCGCCTGATCACCTGGTCGTAGCGGTGCGACACTTCCCGCGCGCCGTAACGTCTGGCGCACGCCGCTGCCTAATCCGCTTCGACGTAGTCGCGGCTCTGTGAGCCACCGATAAGCGACGTACAGACGAGTCGGCTGCGGTCTCCCGCAGCCATCTCGATTACGGTTGCCGGAGAAGTACGAGTGCTAAGGGATGCGGTAGGCTTCTACTAGTGCTACACCAGTCGTGCCGCCGACGCCCTGCACCACAGCGGTGTAGTTGCCGGGCGCCAGGAAGGCGGTGATGACCGATTCGCGGTCGTCGGTTGGGTTCAAGGTAGTTGCTTTGGCGGCCTGGGGCTGGCCGTCGCGCCAGTTGTCGTTGGTCGCTATGACCGCGCCGTTGGCATCGTGCAATTCGAGGAACGGATCCATGAGCGGATTGGCGACGCCGGAGTTAGCCAGGCTGGGGCCGATCGCGCGGACGACGATAGCCGGGCTGTCGCCGCTGTTGATGATAAAGCCGCCGATCATGGCGTTCTCACCAGTGCCGACGAAACCGCGCGTGCTCAGGTTCGCGAGCACAGGGCTGGTGTTGCTCTCGCGGTCGTAGACTTCCACCAGTCCGACCCCAGTGGTGTTGCCCTTGCCTGCGAGCACCGCAGTGTAATGGCCGGGCGCGAGTGATTGAAGGATGGCTGACTCGCGGGGGTCGGTCGGCGGAATGCCGGTAGCAGTGATATTGACCGCATCGCTGTCCTGCCAGTTATCGTTAAACGCGATCTGGTTACCTGCGTTATCGAAGAGCGTAAGGGTAGGATCAGCCAGCGCACCAACAACGCCTTTCGCGGCAAGCGAGGGGCCGAGACCGCGGACCATCACCTTCTTTGAAACGTCACCTGTGATGATGAAGCCGACGATGGAGACCTGCTCGCCCGTGCCGACGCTGGCGCGCGTGGAAAGGTTTACCGTTTTGCCGGCCGGAGTGGGCGAAGGATTGACAATCGTCTCGTAGGCGGCCTTGCCGATCTGGTAATGACCGGCCGTGGTCGGGTGGATGCCGTCCCAGAAGAGGAACTGGTCGGGATTGACTGACGACTTGCCCTGCGCGGAATTGCGCACATCGACAAAACCGAACGCACTCGGGTTGGTGTAGATCTGCAGATTCTCTTTCCAAACGTCGACACGGTAGAGGGTGAAGTTCACTCCCTGCGCAGCGAGGCTCGTCTGGGTGCCGTTCAAACTACTGTCGAGCTGGGCGCGGTAATCGAGTGATGCCACGTCCTTGGCGTTCTGGGCCGCAGTGTCGCCCGCATTCTCCGGGATGGTGCCGATCGGTGGAAGGTTTGGCACCATGATGTATTTCGCGCCGGCGTTGGCCAGCCGGGTGAGGAGCAGGTTTACCCGGCCAACGGTTGCGCTCACATTCGTCGCGCTGGGATTGTCGCGGATGTCGTTTCCACCGCCCCAGACGATGTAGAGCGCGGTCGGATCCGCGACGTTGTTCACACGAGTGAGGTAGTCGTCCATCTGCTTGCCCATGTTGTCGATCGTGATGCTGACGGGTGAACCGAATACGCTCTTGTCCTGGGTGCCGTTCTCGGTCGTGGCACCGCCGAACGCGTAGTTCAAACCGCCATCGAGGCTGTTCTTCGCCGGCGGGATGTGCAGAAAGCCGATGGCAAGCTGCTCGTGCCAGGTCTCGACGTAAAGGTGGGCCGGCGGATCGGTATTGGTGTCATTCGTGAACCGGCCGGTGGCGTAGTTGAAGCTGTTACCCGGGTAACCGATTTGCCCCTGGCTCACATCATTGACGCGGTGATAGTCGTTGCCGTTGTCGGACAAGCTGTCACCAAAGAGGATGATCTGCGTAAACGCGGGCGTTGTTTGCTGGGCAAATGCCGTCACGCAAAGCAGCAGGGAGGCGAAAACCGCGGAGAGTGCCGCTATCTTCCGCGCGGTCAATGATTGGATTGCTTTCATAAATTCCTCGTTGGGTGCAGTTGTCCCAATCGAGCGCGCTTCCCTTAGCACCCTGTAAGTGCGCGCCGCCAGCAGCAGATCACCGGCGAATGTTATTCGTGCGCCGAGCAGAAAAAGGATGTGTATGTGACGTCAGCTGAGCTTATCGATCACGTTCGGCTGCGCTCGGGCAGGCGTGCGGCCGGCTCAGGATGATGTACCAGAGATCAGGCGGAGAAAATCCGGGTAGTCCCGCGCCGAGCGGATCGCAGATTCTTTGGCGCGATCGGCCTCGGTTGGCACTGGGTTCGCCATGGAAACCCGGGTCGGCGTTTTGGCGTTCGCGAAGACAATCTCATCCCACTGAATCGAGGCGATCTGCTGGGTGAATCGGGCCACCGATCTGCCCCGGAAGAATGCGCGCGTCGTCTCCGGCGGCGTGAAGATGGCCGTTTGAATCTCGTCGTCGCTCACGATGCGACGAATCGAGCCGTGTCGCGCCAGTTCGTAAAACAGCCCGGAGTCGAGATCGACGTCGTGATATTGGAGATCGATCGATTGCAACCACGGATCGGTCCAGGCGAGCTGTTCTTCCTCCTGCAACGCGCTGAGGAGAAACTTCTTAGCCACCCAGTCAACGCGGTCGCGGGTTGAATGCACGTCGCGATCGAGATCGTTCAGGACCGCGTCCCATTCGCGCAAAATCCAAGCGCGATCTTCGTCATCGCTATCGATCCGTTCCGCAGCCCGCAGATAGAGCCGCTGCACATCGATTGCGGAAATCTTGCGGCCGTCTGCCAGCTCGATGATCCAGTCGTAATGCTGGTCGCGGCTGATGGCCTTCAACGCGTCAACCGGCTGAGCGATGTCGATCGGCGGCACGGTGCCGCGTTCGATCAGGTCGAGGACAACGGCGGTGGTGCCGATCTTCATCGCGGTGGCCCATTCACTCATATTGGCGTCCCCGATGATAACGTGGAACCGCCTGAAGCTCGCCGGATCGGCGTGCGGCTCATCACGCGTGTTGATGAGCGGCCGTTTGTTCATCGTGTCGATGCTGACGAGAACGGAGAAGAAATCAGCCCGCTGTGAAATCTGAAACAGGCCCGGCTGACCGGCCGTTCCTTCGGCCTCGATTCCCATCTTGCCGGCGCCGGCAAAAATCTGACGCGTGATCAGGAATGGCAGCGCGCCACTGGCGAGCTGGTCCCACGGCACATCGCGCCGCACAAGATAGTTGTCGTGGCAGCCGTAGCTGTGCCCGACGAAGTCCGTGTTGTTTTTGTAAAGGCGGACGCGTTGGCCTTCCGGCAAATGCGCGCTGCGCCGCCGGGCGCATTCTGCGAGGATGCGCTCGCCTGCCTTTTCATGGCTGACGATTTGGCGGAGGTTCGAGCACTCGGGCGTCGAGTACTCGGGATGCGCGTGATCGTTGTAGAACCTGGCGCCGTTGGACAGCACGAGGTCGCTCTTGATCTCCTCGAAACTGAGGGGTCGACTGCGGTCGATCTCGTAGTAGGCCGACTCGTCCGTGTCCTGGAGCAGTTCCCGGGCACGAAAACCGCGCGCATCGCGGTGCGGATCTTCCTGGCGATAATCCCATTTCATGAGCGAGCCGTGCTCCGTATAGCTGCGGACGAGCGCGATTGATTCCGCCACAACATCGACGTTCTCCGCGCCTTCGACGGTTATCCCGTACTCGGTCTCGATCCCAAAAACGCGGCTCATGGGGAATCGCGATCTTGCCCCGCAGAAAAATCCGATTGTGTCATTCCGAGCGAAGTCGAGGGATCTTCGAAAATCTCGGCGGGAAGAGCGTGGATGTCTCGACTCCGCTCGAGATGACAGGCGGAGACGCGGCGGCGCACCGTCAGATCACGCCGGATGGGTATCTTGCCGCCTTCTCCGCGCGCGCCGGGGCGATCTTGACCACATTTTCTGCATCATAATCGACCAGCTTGAGCCAGTCTTCCGTCACGTCAGTGGGCGGGAAAATGTCGTTCTCGGTGAACTCGGCGTTAAAGGCAATGCGCAGATCGCTTTCGCTAATGCCGTTGCCGGATGAACCCGCGTCAGCGCTCGCGATCGCTCGCTTGATTGCGATTGCCTTCGCGCGCTCCACCACAGAAGCAACGATCGCGCCGCTAATTAAGTCGCTGCGGTAAAGAATGTCTTTGCGCCCGCTGCGGAGTGTTACCTCAAGGAACTTGTTCTCGTCTCTTCGCGCGAACTGCCAATCCACAAAGCGGTCGATCAACTTCTCCACTGCGGCTCCGATGTTCTCGGCTTCCTTGGCGAGGGCGCCGTCGTAGGGCAGATCTTTGGTCAGATAGATCCGATAAATCTCGCGCGCGCCGTCTTTGTCCGGCCGGTTGACCTTGATCTTTCGATCGATTCGCCCCGGACGCAGAATCGCCGGATCGATCAGGTCAGCCCGGTTCGAGGCGAGGATGATCACGACATCATTAAGGGAATCGATCCCGTCCATTTCCGAGCAGAACATCGGCACGAGCGTCGAAAGAATGTTTGAGTATCGCGAGGCGCGCCGAGTCCCGAGGATGCTCTCCGCTTCGTCGATAAAGAGGAATGGCATCAGGCCTTCGCTTCGTTTCTCGCGCGCGGTGGCGAAGATTTCCCGGACGATTCGCTCCGACTCGCCGAGCCACATGTTCAGGATCTCAGGTCCCTTGATGTGCATGAAATATTCGCGCACGTCGCCGCCGGTTCTTTCCCGAAGCTGTTTGGTTAGATTGTAAGCGGTCGCCTTGCCGATCAGGGTCTTCCCGCAGCCCGGCGGGCCGTAGAGGAGAAAGCCTTTTGGGGTCGCGTGCTGGAACTTCGCGAACAATTCCGGATGCAGGAGCGGCAGCTCGATCGCATCCTTGATCGCCTGAATCGCCTGTTCCTGGCCGCCAACTTTCTCCCATGGCAGCTCGGGCACGGTGTCGAGATAATGCTCGTGCGATTCTTTGGGCGACAGCATCTCGATCGCCATCCGATAATGCGGATCCACCCGCACTTCGTCGCCTGATTTCAGCTTGGAATCCGTCAGCTCGCTTGAGCGCTGCAAGATAACTGACTGCAGGCCGTGTTCGCCGCCGACCCGCAGCCGGTCTTCGCCCAGAACTTCGGTGATCTTTGTCACCGGTCCTGCCAATTCGAATCCAAGATCCCCGACGATCACGTAGGCTTCGTTGACCAGGACGCGCGTACCTTTCTTCAACTTCGCCATCGGCACACGCGGATCGACGTTGCAGTAATAATCGGAGCCGCCGACGACGATGTGTGCCGTCTCCTTGCTGACTGCGCCGAGAAACGTGCCGATGCGATTCGCAGGTGAGGTGACCTTCTTCACCACGGCCTCGAGTTTCTCGATCATCTGCCGCGCTTCGCCGATCATCTCCTCCCGCTCGCCGATCGCGTAGCGCAACTCGATTAATTCCTGCCGCAGCGGGTCACTCGGCGAGGTGTAGGCGAGGAGACGATCGAAGCGCTCAATGAGAGGCATCTCGCCCGGCTGATTAGCCGATTCAAACTGCTCGCGGTCGTCCTCTTTCACCGGCGCATCCCTTGGCAACAATACCTTTGCGGCTCGTCAGGCGCAAATCAGGCCGCATCGCGGCCTCAGCACGCCTGCGCGATTGCCGTCGCACATTTCTGCTCTGCGAAGGATTCCGGGCGGTAAACCGGCCCTACCGCAATTCGTTGAAGGCGCGGCCGAGGTTGTGGATCACGTCGCTTGCGATCAACGATTCTTCACTGGCTGTGCCGCGTGCAATGGCGATCTCGGCTGCGCGCGCGCACGCCCAGGCTCCGAGCCGCGCGGCGTCGTAGAGCGACAGGTGTTGCGCAATTAACGCGGCGCAAACGCCGGTGAGCACGTCGCCCATGCCACCGGTCGCCATGGCCGGTGTGCCGGCGGTGTTGTAACTAAGCGGACGAGAATGTTTGGCGACAATCGTGCGGCTGCCTTTGAGCAGGAGCGTGACTGTCATCTTCCCGGTAAACGTCCGCGCCAGGGAGGCGCGATCCTCCGGAGCGGAAGGCCAGAGACGTTTCATCTCCCCGGGATGCGGGGTAAGGAGGCGTGGCCCGCGCGCGTGAAGCAGTGTCTGCGGATCGTCGGCGACAGCGTTCAATCCATCGGCATCGACCACAACCGGTTGCTCGAGGCCGCGAATGACATCGCGAATTTCGCCGGCGTGTTCTTTGCCCAAACCGGGTCCAATCGCCCAGACGTTTACCGGCTGATCGTTCAGATCGGCATAGCTCGCAATCCCGCGCACCATCGCTTCCGGGGGCGCTATGGAAGCAATAATTGGATATACGTCCTGGGTTACGAAGAGGTTCACCAAACCGGCGCCGCCGCGCAGAGCGCCGGAAGCGCACAGGACCGCTGCGCCGGTCAAGCCGCGCGAACCAGCGACAATCCCGACACGACCGAACTGATTCTTGTAGGCGCTGAATTTCCGCCGCGGGAGGATTCCACCCAGCGATCCCGCGGAGGTGACGATTGCGTCCGATCTC
>JBJMWX010000052.1:0-10056 GCA_045809925.1 Chthoniobacterales bacterium | reverse complement strand
GTACCCAATCGATATTCAAGTCGTGACCCGATTCGCTCTTTGTTGCGGGCGTGAAGATCGGTTCGGGCAAGCGCGAGGCGAGCTGCAATTCCCCCGGTAACTTATGTCCGCAGACACTGCCGGTTTCCTGATAATCCTTCCAACCTGAGCCGGCGAGATACCCTCGGACGACGCATTCGATGGGGAGCGGCTGCGTCTTTTTTACCAGCATCGACCGGCCGGCCAGTTCTTCCCGAAACTCGCCCAGCGACTCGGGAAATTCGTTAAAGTCTGCGGTAATAAAGTGGTTGGCGATGAAGCGAAGACGCCTGAACCAGAAGGCGGAGATTTGGTTCAGCACCGCGCCCTTCTTCGGGATGGGATCGTCGAACACGACGTCGAAGGCGGAGAGTCGATCGGTCGCCGCGAAGAGGAGCTGATCGCCGAGATCGAACACCTCGCGCACTTTGCCGCTCCGCAGCTTCGGGATGCCGGGTAGATCGAGGGTCGTCAAAGGAGCCATGGGCGGAGTCAAAGTTTCAACGTCCAACGGCCAACGTTCAACGCTCAACATTCAATCAAACCTGCTGCGTTGGGCGCCTGATCGCGAAGGCTTTCGGAGTTGGACGTTGGACGTTGAGCGTTGGACGTTGATTGCCTCCAGTATGGCCGGCATCGTCCTCAAACCGCGCGCGCGCATCCTCCACGGCCACGACTGGGTCTTTGCAAGCGAGGTGCTGAAGGTTTTCGGAAATCCCGTCGATGGCGATGTGATCTCCCTCAAGGACGGGCGCGATCACCTGGTCGGGAGCGCGATCTACAACAGCAAATCGCAGATCGTGGCGCGCCGTTTTTCGCGTCGGAAACAGCCGCTCGATCCCGACTTCTTTCAACGTCGCGTTGGCCAGGCGGCCGAGTATCGTGTCCGGCGCGGCGTCGATCCGCAGCTTTGCCGCGTGGTTTGGAGTGAGAGCGACGGCCTGCCCGGCGTAACGATCGATCGCTACGGCGGCACGTTTGTTCTCCAAACCAACAGTCTGGCGATGGATCAGCGGAAAGAGTTGATCGCCGACGCGATCGACACCGTTTTTGATAGGGGCGCTTCTACGAATCGCCCCGCGGACGGCTCGGAAAGCCCTCCCTATCTCGGAATCATCGAGCGGAATGACGCGCCGGTCCGCCTGGCGGAAGGGCTGGAGCTGCGGACGGGCGTGTTGCGCGGCGAGCCGAGCACCACAGCGGAGTTTCAGATCGCCGGCGTGCGATTGCAGACCGACCTGCTCAACGCACAGAAAACCGGGTTTTACCTCGACCAAGTGCCGAACTATGCCGCGGTCGCCGAGCATGCGCGTGGCCGCCGCGTGCTCGATTGTTTCACGAGCCAGGGACCGTTCGCACTTGCCTGCGCCAAAGCTGGCGCAACGGAAATAACCGGGGTCGAGGCAAGCAGGGAGAGCATTGAGGCGGCAAAACGAAATGCCGATAGGAACGGACTGAACGTCCGCTGGATCGAGCAGGATGTGTTTCAGTTTCTCCGCGCCGCAGAAAAGGCAGAGGCAACGTTTGACCTGATCGTCCTCGACCCGCCGTCGTTTACAAAAACGAAAGGGGGACTGCACGGCGCGCTGCGCGGATATCGCGAACTGCACGTACGTGCGTTCAAGCTGCTCGCGAAAGACGGCATGCTGGCGACATTCTCCTGCTCGCATCACGTCACCGACCAAATGTTCGAGCAGGTGATCGCCGACGCGCTGGTTGATGCGCGGCGCTCAGCGCGCAGGCTGCGGCGCTTCGAGCAGGCGCTCGATCATCCGGTGTTGCCGACGATTCCCGAAACGCAATACTTTAAAGGCGTGCTCCTCGAGATGATGCCGGGTCGATAGCCAGTCTTTATTTTTCAGCCACGGCGAAAAGGTGAAGGTGAACCGGGATGCCCTCGGCAGTGCGCACCGGGTGCTCGGCGTAACTGAACACTTCCACGTGTCGGAAATTCCGCTGCAAAGCCGCACGCAGACTCGCGCGGGTGAAGAAATTCACGTGGGTTGCCTCGAGCAAATGCCACGGCACCACCCCGAGCGGCGCGAAGTAGGGAATGACTTCCATGTTCGGCACCGAGGCGAGGAAGCGTGCCCGCGTGATGCGCGAGAGGTCAGCAATGAAGTTCGCGAGATCGTCGATGTGCTCGAGGACTTCGATGGCAATTGCAGCATCGAATTGCCGGTCGTTGAACGGCAGCCGCGTCTCACCCGGTTGCAGTTCTCGAAATGGCAGGGCGCGCCGCGACAAGATCTCGGTGCAGGTCGGATCTACTTCGACACCTAGCCACTCGTGGCCGGCGGCGATGAGCGGCGGACCATAGGCGCCGGCGCCGCAGCCCACATCAAGCACGGAGCTGCTCGGCGGCAAAAATTTCAAAAGCAGGTCGACGAGTTCACCGCTGGGCGTCTCGATCGGTGGCCCTGAGCCATAGATGTTTTCGCGGTGCAACACCTCGGCGCGTCCCGGAAAGAGAACCTCACCGTAGGCGCGCTCGTGCAGGCGCGTGGGAACAAGCACCACCGGCACTTCGGCAGTGGCCTGTTCGTCGACGGTAATCACGAGCGTCGCTAGCGATTCCGTGCCACCGGGAGTGGCCAACCGTCCAAGCATTTGAAAGTGGTAGCGGTCGCCCAGTTGACTCAACACGCACGTTTCGCCAATAAGCCGATCGCCGCACCAGACGCGAACCACGCCTGGTAATTCATCGGCGACAATGGAGCCGGCGACCGTGATGGCCTGATCATGCAGGCGCTGGCGCGGCTCCGGCGAATCGAGCAGGATCTGCATCAGGTCATGGAGAGGTTGTTATTAGCGGCGACGAATTCCGGCAAAAAATCTGGAATTCTCAACGTCGCTTCATAATGTGGCGGCAGCGCCGCAGCAGCGACAGATTTTCTCTGCGAGCGCGCCAACTAATTCTCCCATGGCTGAAAGAATTCGACCGATCGAACAGATGCTAGAACTGAGTGAGGAAGAGACGATGTCGCCGGAGTTGCTCGATTCGCAGGTGCGCAAAGCACAGGAGCAGCTGATCGCGCTCAAGCACCAGTCGGACCAGATCGAAAAGCAGAAGCGCGAGCTGGAAGAGCTGAGTCGACGGCAGGACGAACTGGAGCGTGGTCGCGCGGAAATGACTGACAAGCTGTCGCGCTCGCTCGTGATCCTCGAGCGCGAGGCCTACGACTCGCAAAAGAAGCTCGAGCAAATCCGGGCCACGCACGAGAGTTTTACACAGCATTTGCAGCTCCTGGAAAGCATTGAGCCGAAGGCTTGGAATCCGGCGGACCTGCCAAAGGAATTGAGCCGCGCGCTTAGCACGGTGGATGACGCACGCGCGGAGTTCAGCCAGCAGAGGAGCCGGCTCGAGGCCGGCGCGGCGAATGAATCGGACGAGATCGCACTACCGGAAGCCGCGCCGCAATTCGCAGGGGCATTCGGCGGGCGCAGTTTTGGGCAGTGGGTTCAGATCGGCCTTGCCCTCACCCTGCCACTGATCGTTTTCGGTTTTATCGCCCTGCTCATCTTTTTCTGGATGGCGGCGAAGACAACGTGATCGCGCATGCGCCGTCGGCCGAGTAAAGCGGGCACACCGCTGAACGCCAAACAGGATGAGCTCGCGCAACGCGAGCTGCAATTGCGCGATGAGATGCAGAAACTCGAGCGCATGATCGAGGACGCTCCGCGGCTCGCGGAGGAGAAAACTCGTCGCCAGCGTGAAGAACTACTCGCACGCGCCACCGCCGGCCGGAGCCGCCTCGATGTTTCGATTGCGCTGCAGGACAAACGCTGGGGCGACGACGGCAATCTGGGCGGCCCGCGCCGATCATTGCGCAAGGAGCGACGGGAAGGTCGCATCGTTTTTGTCGTTCTCGTGATTGCCTTGGCCGGCGCGGTGCTCTGGCTGCTAACTCATCTGCGGTTCTAGCGTCACCGATGGCGGAGACACCGCAGCTCGACGTCGCCTACGTCGCCAAACTCGCGCGTCTCGAGCTGACGGCTCAGGAAGCTGCGCTCTTCGAAGCGCAACTCGGGCAGGTCCTGCACCATGTCGAAAAGCTGCACGACGTGGATGTGCGCAACGTCGAGCCGTCGGCACATGCCGTGCCGATCTTCAACGTCGTGCGCGAAGATGAGCCGCGCGATTGGCTGACCGCGGAAGAGGCGTTGCGCAATGCACCGCGGCAGGCCGCCGGACTCTTCATTGTCACGAAGGTCGTCGAATGACGGCGGCCGAGGTGCCGGCGCTCACTCTTGTCCAACTTCGAGAGCTGCTGCAACGCGGCGAGATCTCCCCACGGGAAATAATCGACGCACTGCATGACCGGATTACATCGGTCGAGCCGGCAATCGAAGCGTACCTCTCGATCGATCTCGAAGAGGCGCGGAAACAAGCTGACGCGGCTGATGTGAGCCTGCCGCTCGGCGGAGTCCCGGTCGCCTTTAAGGATATCATCAACGTCGCAGGGCAGCCCTGCACCTGCGCGTCGCGTATTTTGCGCAGCTATGTCTCGCCCTATGACGCAACGATCGTGCGGAAGTTGAAAGCGGCGGGCGCGATCCCGTTTGGCAAAACCAACATGGACGAATTCGCGATGGGCTCCTCGACCGAACACTCGGCCGTCAAGTTGACGCGTAATCCGTGGGATACGTCGCGTGTTCCCGGCGGTTCGAGCGGGGGTTCGTCGGCCGCGGTGGCTGCCGACACCGCCTTCGCAGCCCTCGGAACCGACACTGGCGGATCCATTCGGCAGCCAGCTGGCTTCTGCGGTGTGGTCGGGCTGAAGCCGAGCTATGGCCGGGTTTCGCGTTTCGGCCTCGTGGCATTTGCGTCATCGCTCGACCAGGCCGGACCGCTCGCCAAAACCGTTCGCGATGCCGCACTGGTCTTAAACGTAATCGCCGGGAGCGATGAGCAGGATTCGACCTGCCTTGATGACCCGGTGCCCGACTACATCGCTGAACTGGACCGGGACGTTCGCGGTATTCGGCTCGGCGTCCCAAAAGAGTACCTCCGCGAAGGCATCGACCCCCAGGTAAAGGCAGCAGTCGATCAGGCGGTCAAACAGTTCGAGTTGTTGGGCGCGGAGATTGTCGAAGTTTCGCTGCCGCATACCGAGCACGCGATCGCAGTCTACTACATCATTGCCACCGCGGAGGCTTCGGCAAACCTGGCCCGCTTTGACGGGGTGCGCTACGGCCACCGCGCTGAGAACACCCGCGGATTGTTCGAGCATTACGCGCGCACACGTGCGGAAGGTTTCGGCGCGGAAGTGAAACGGCGAATCGTCCTCGGAACTTACGTGCTCAGTTCCGGCTACTACGACGCCTACTATTTGCGTGCGCAGAAAGTCCGCCAGCTGATCCGGCGCGATTTTGCGAACGCATTTCAGGAAATCGACGCGCTGGTCTGTCCCACCTCGCCGGTGCCGGCCTTCAAATTTGGCGAGCGCACCGCCGACCCCCTCCAGATGTATCTCGCTGACGCGTTCACGAGCCCGGCCAATCTCGCGGGCGTTTGCGCGATCAGCCTGCCGTGCGGCTTCGCCAACTGCGACGGCCGCCGACTGCCGATCGGACTGCAGTTGATCGGCAAGCCACTGAGCGAAGCGCGGCTGCTGAGAATCGCGCATGCCTATGAACAGAGCACGGAATGGCACAAGCAGCGGCCGTCCTTATGAATCCTGCGAGCCGGGCGATCGAGCGCGCGATGATTGCCTGCTTAGGCACGGTGCTGCTCGTCTTCATGGTCGTGCCGGTGCTGCATTACCTGCGCGGCCATAGCGTCAAGGACTACATAGTCTGGTACGACGCGGGACAAGCCGTCCTGCGAGGCCGCGACATTTATCCGCCGCTGAACGTGAAGTTCCCATTCATGTACCCGCCGGCCTGTGCGCTATTCCTTGCGCCGCTCGCCGCCCTTGGTCAGCTCGGCCTGATTGCGGCCCTGGTCGTCATCTGCGCGGGCGCATGGATAGCGAGCATTTTGCTCTCGGTGCGACTGGCAACGGCACCAGCCGGCGTGGCGCACCCGCTCGTCTACCTGCTTCCGAACCTCATCGTAATCCTGTTCGTCTGGGGAAACTTTCTCCTCGGCCAGCCGAGTCTGCTGCTCTTGGCGCTCATGCTTGGTGCGTTTGTGCTCTTGCAGCGGCATGCGCAAATCACAGCCGGCGCGCTGATCGCCATGGCCGCTGCGATAAAAGCATTTCCGGCAATCGCGATAGTCTACCTGATCTACCGCCGCTACTGGCTCGCCGCTTTGTCCCTGGCTCTTGTGCTCGCGTTTCTGCTCATCGTGCTGCCGACGCCATTCCGCGGATTCGGCCAAGCCAAAGAAGATCTATCGCGCTGGTCAAACGGCATGCTTTTCAAATACGACGAGAGCGGTGTCGCGCAGCGGGCAGGTCGCGGCAACTCGTGGCGCAACCAGTCGATATGGGGCGTAGCGAACCGCCTGCTGCGGCACGTCGAATCCAATCCGGCGGTCGGTCCGCACACCGTGATCTACTCGAATTTGGTCGACCTGAAGTTCTCGAGTGTGACCGGCATTATCGTCGCAACCGGGCTGCTCTTCGGCTTCGCCTACATCGCGGTACTGCCAGAGCGGTCGCGGCGCACGGCGGAAAGCGATGCGCTCGAGTTCGCGCTCCTGATACTCCTGATCCTCCTCTTTACACCCCTCACCTTCGGCTACCTGTTCGTCTGGCTGCTCTACCCATTCACCGTGATCGTGCAGCGAATCCTGCAATTCGGCCGGCAACGTCTCTTCCTTTTCAGCAGCGCTGCCGTTGTCTTACTCGCCCTGACGCTCCCATTGCGTCTGCCCGCTCAGACATACGGCAACATGTTCTTCGCCGCGGTGCTGTTGTTCGTTGCGCTGGCCTGGGAGCTGTGGACGATAAAAACCGCCGCGGCGACGGTCGCGCAGACGTGAGATTGCTGCGAGCCAGCGAAGGAAAAAAACAAGGGCGACACCGAACGACATTTTCGAGGTGCCGTATGATCGATCGCGAAAGACGATCGGCACTTCAACGACCCGCAGCGCTCTGCCGCCGTGGGCGATGACTTCGAAAGCAATCTTGAACCCGGGTGTGGCGGGGGCGAGCTCAAGCAGCCGGTCGCGCGAAATCGCGAAAAAACCGCACATCGAGTCGTGCACATGGGTGAGGGGATAGGCGAGAGCCGCCGCGGCGCGCGACATGATTTTCCGCCAGACCGGCCAGCCCGGCGTCATGCCGCCCTCTACATAGCGGCTGCCGATTACCATGTCCGCGTCGCCGCTGAGCAACGGCCTGATTAGTTCCGGAATGTTCTCGGGTGGATGACTGAGGTCGGCATCCATCACGACGACCAGATCGGCCTCAGTCGCGCGGACGCCTTCGATCACGGCCGTTGCCAGTCCGACACAACGCGGCTCGCGCTGGATCAGCCGCACCGGGAGATCCGCCTGCAGCAGGAGAATTTTCTCCGCCGTGCCGTCGGTCGATCCATCGTCGACAAAGATGACCTCGAGCGGCCCGGCCACAGCGGCAGCGATCCGGCGCGCGAGCGGCTCAATGTTCTGCACCTCGTTCAGGGTTGGGACGATGACTGTGATCATGCTCAGCTAAGCGAACGAGTGATGCTGCGGACCACGCTTTGCGGCTTCTCGCTGATCCCGAGATAAACGCGACCGATGTATTCCCCCATGATGCCGAGGAGAAGCAATTGCGTCCCGGACAAAAGCAGCACCGCCGCCATGACTGAACCCCAGCCGGTCGGGGTTCTACGGGTGAGGTGCTCAATCACCACCTCGACCAAGGCTACAAAACCGAGCGCGCTCGTGATCAATCCGGCAAACGTCATCAGCCGTAGCGGCACGACAGATACATTAATCAGCATGCTAATCCAGAGCCGCACGAGCTTGTGCAGCGTGTAGCCACTCGCGCCTCCAGCACGCGGCGCGTGTTCCACCTCGACCGTGCCGACGTTTTGCGTCACCTGAAAAATCAGCCCGTCGATGTATGGGTAGGGTGTGCGCGATTTCGCCAGTTGATCGGCAACCAGCCGCGTCATGCAGCGAAAGCTGGAGAGATAAAGGCCTCTGGGTTTATCGACCACGTAATCGGCAATTAGATTCGTCACCGCGCTCCCAAGATTGCGCCACCACGAGTGTTCTTTGCGCGCGTAGACGCTGTAAACCACATCGCGCCGCTCGGCTTCGGCGGTCGCGAGCAGTTTCAGAATTTCAGAGGGCGGGTTCTGCAGATCGTCGTCGATGTTGACGACGTAATCCCCAGAGCTGGCGCGGATGCCGGCGAGAACCGCGTTATGTTCTCCGAAATTGCGCGACAGATTGACGAACGTGACCGGCACCGATGAGCCGGCCATTGCCTCGAGGACAAGCTGTTCGGTTCGATCGCGGCTGCCGTCGTTAACGAGGACGAGCTCGCCGTTTGCGGCCGCACAGACCGGCGCCAGTTCGCGGAGCAGTTCCGGCAGATTCGCTTCCGAATTAAAGAGTGGAACGACGATGCTGAGTCGCGGTTTAGTCATTGCGGCGCGCGACGGCAAACAACGATGTGCCGAACGGCAGCGGAAGATAGCGGCTCAGATTCAATTCCAGAAGTGCAATCTGCCGCAGGGTCTCGTTCATCGCAGCGGGCAATGGGCGAAAGTCGGACCGCGCCTCCCCCGGCATGCGGGATCGGCTGCGCCAGCGCGCGACCGCGACCGGCGGCATGAGGAGCGCATTCCAATAGGTCGCCCGTTCCATCGCAAATCGGGCGGAACTGAGGAGCTGGCGCAGTTCGCCGCGCGTGAAACGGCGATTCACATCAACAGCCAGATCGTGCTCACCCCTCAGAAAATCGAAGGCGGCGACGTTGATGATCAGTTTTCCACGGGCGCGAAGAACGCGGCGCGCTTCCCGCATGGCACCCTCGGCGTT
The DNA here is from genome assembly GCA_045809925.1 of Chthoniobacterales bacterium. Lineage (GTDB taxonomy): Bacteria > Verrucomicrobiota > Verrucomicrobiia > Chthoniobacterales > UBA10450 > CADDYX01. The sequence continues at coordinate 1,109 of JBJMWX010000052.1, read as the reverse complement.
CACGGTCGCCGCGGTGATGACATCAATCGAGAGCACGCAGTCGAAGAACTCATCCGCGAAAGGCAATTGATCGACATCCGCGCGCTGTAGTTGCGCGGATGTCTCGCGCTCCCTCGTAAGCTGCAGGGCGCGCTCGGCAGAATCGACACCGAACAGCTCTGCGTTCGGAAACCTCGCGCGGACCGCCGCAAGCGTTCCCCCCGTGCCGCAGCCGGCATCGAGGAGTCGACCGCGAAAATCACGCGAAATGGAATCGACAACGTGGCGACGCAGAGCACGGTACCACCAGTAATGGTCCTCGACCGAACGCATGATCTCGTGTTCCTCCGGGGACATGGCGACCTGTTTGTCTTCAAGCAGTTAGCATTCGTTTGATGCATTATCATCCGCGGACACTGCTGATCGTGGCAGCGGGTGCCGCGCTTCTCTCTCTGCTCCTCGGGCAGGCGCGGACTAAAGCTGCGCTCTTGGCCATCCAGACGCGCTGGCCCTTTCTGTCGCCGCTTGGGATCGGCGCGGTCGCGTTGATCCCGATGGTCTGGATGAGCGCCATCGTGCAACGCTATGCCGTCAACGTCCCGATGCTGGACGATTGGGTGATGGCGAACCTCATCGTCAGGCAGCATCACGGCCAGCTCACCTTTGCTGATCTGTTCGTCCAACAGCAGGAAGGCCGGACCTTGTTGCCGAAGCTGATCTTTATCGCGTCCGCCATGAGCGGCATATGGGACGTCCGCCAGCAAATCATGCTCTCGTGGGTCATCGCCTGGCTCACGTGCGGCGGTATTTTCTTCGTGCTTTGGCGGAGCGGAGTTTCCCGTTGGCAAGTCGCAATCTGCTTCTGGTTGGCCGTGCTCTGCATCTTTTCGCCAGCACAGTACGAGGTTTGGCTGCTCGCTTCGGGGTTCTTTTCATTTCTTCCCGCGCTCTTCATCGTCAGCGGTGTTGTCATCGTCCTACTGCCGGTCTCTGTGCCGGTAAAATTTGCCAGCTGCGCAGTGCTGGCCTTCGCGAGCACTTTCACTCTGCCGCACGGGCTGCTCGCGTGGGCGCTTACATTTCCTGTGTTGCTCATGTCGATGGGAATTGCGTGTTGTAGGGAATGTTTT
>JBJMWX010000051.1:0-14332 GCA_045809925.1 Chthoniobacterales bacterium | reverse complement strand
GATGCCGTGGCGGCCACCGAGGTTTAAGACTACGAAATTATAGGCTTGGTTCACAGCGAGGACGCTGGCACGTACACCCGGGTGACCAGTCGTCACGACCCGCCGTTTCTTCTCCACTTCCAGCTGCGCCGTTCGATCCTGAGCCGAACGTATTTTGTCCGAGATAAACGATTTTTCGCGCTCCGACGCATCGAGCTGCTTCTTCGTGTCCGCGAGTTCGGCCTGCAGGTCCTGGGCTGAGGGTGCGGGCGGCGCGCCGGCGACAATTGTCGCTTCGGTCGCGTTCGGCATGGTGTGCTTCTTTAGCTCAGCGATCTCCGCTTCGCTGGCGCGCAATTTCGCCACCAATTCGCTTTTCTCGGTCTGGGTCTTGATTAGCTCCGTCTCCGCATTTGCGATCCCGCCGTGCTCGCCGATTGCAGATTCATCGGCCGGCGCGGGCAATGTCGCTGACCGCGACTTGAGCTGCTTTTCACGCTGTGCTGCGCGGCGTTCCGCAGCCTGCCGCGCCGTTTCACTTTGTACGACCTGCGCCCTGAGGGCATGGGTCTTCGCTGTGTTCAGGACCGCAAAAACAGCGGACAGCGACAGCAGCAGCACAGAGGCGCCAACAACTAACCTGGAGGTGTTCACGAGGGGGGCGCCTTTATAACTTGAAGCGCGCGAGAAATGCAATCGATCAATTCGCGTTGCAGTGCCTTGGCTTCCGACCTATAGGACGCCAATGGGCCAGCAACACCGGAGACGATCCAAGCGCCGCCGCCGCACAGCCTATCTGGAACGGAAAAAGGCGCGTACAAAAGCCAGCGCCTCTCGGCCTGAAGCCGCCAAGCCGAAGTCCAAAGCCAGGAAATCGGCTCCGGCTGCTGCGCCTGCCGCGGCGGCCGCTGAATAAGAATCCGGCGCTGGGCAGCGCCGCTATCTGGTGCAGATTCGGTCGTGAAGGCCGATTATCTCATTGTTGACGGCCACAGCGTTATTTTTGCATGGCCGGAACTGCGCCAGATGCACAACCGGCGCAGCTCACTGGCCCGTGACGCCTTGGTTAAACGACTGCGCGATTACCAGGATTGGACGGGCACCCGCGTCGCGGTCGTGTTCGACGGCAAAGGCGCACAGGTATCGTCAAGCGCTGAGCCGGGCGAGATCCAGGTATTTTATTCGCGGAGTGGGCAGACGGCCGATGCGCTAGTGGAGCGTCTCGCAAGCAAGTACGCGCGGAATTTCAAGATGCTTGTCGCGACAGACGATCTGCTCGAGCAAGAAACCGCTGCCGCATGCGGGGCAGACTGTATTTCTGTCCAGGCCCTGCGGGGGCTGCTGGACGAGCCACGCTCGCGCTGAGTGGGGTCGGGGCCGGCTTACGCCGCGCCGAGCAGCGTTCCGTGTCCGGGTCCGTGCGACATCAACACCGTATCGCGACGGGCACGTTGCTGAGAACCGGCGAGCACGCGCGACAGGACGCAGTAGAGCTGCTCAATCGGCAAATTCTTGCTCACGTAGCCGTTGGCGCCGGCGCGCAAGGCGGCGTGCATCCGATCCTCATCATAGCCGACTCCAGTGAAGACGATCAGCGGAATGCCGGGATTGACTTCGTGGATGTAGGAGATGAGCGAAATGCCGTCTACCTTGGGCATGTTGAGGTCGACAACGACAACTTCGCAGTCGTGATGTTCGAGCCACTGAGCCGTCTGAAATCCCTCGGTAAGGGACTGGCAGGTGTGTCCCTTCTGCTTGAGATAGGTGACGAGGAATTTAGTGATCGAGGGGTCATCATCGATGATGAGGAACTCTACGGTTTGGCGGGCGAGGAACTTCATTGGAGCGGTTATAAATTCTATAACTGCTATAAGCATCAACCTTGCCAACTCCTTTTCCGCCCCGAAATCTCCCGGCCCCGGCTGGCGCGCCCCGGGCACTTACGACCCGAGTTTCTTCTCGATCGCCTTCACCCGCCTGAATAAATCGCCCAGCCGATGAATCCACGCGATTTGCTCTTTCGCCTGCCGTAACGGCGTAGCGGGCGTGCTCCACCACATCCCGCCGTCGGGCGGCAGATTCTTCGATACCCCGGTTTTGGCTCCGATCATATTGCGATCGCCGATCTCCACGTGGCCGGTCACGCCGACCTGGCCGCCGATCATCACGTTTTCGCCTACGCGAGAGCTGCCGGCGATCCCGACCTGCGCGGCAATGACGCTGTGCCTGCCGACGACGACGTTGTGCGCGATCTGCACGAGGTTGTCGATCTTCACTCCCTGCTGAATCCAAGTCCGGCCAAATCGCGCGCGGTCAATCGTGGTGTTGGCACCGATCTCGACGTCATCATCGAGCTGCACGATCCCGAGCTGCGGCACTTTGAGCGGACGGCCGTCCTTGATTTCGAAACCGAAGCCGTCAGCACCGATGACTGCGCCGCTGTGAATGGTCACGCGCGAGCCGATGCGGGTACGCTCCCGGATCGTCACGTTGGGGTAGATGAGACAGTTGTTCCCGACCGTCGCCTCATGACCGACGTAGGAATTAGCACCAATGACAACGTCGTCGCCGATAATCGCGCCAGACTCGATCACGGCATGCGCCTGAACGGATGCGCGGGTGCCGATCTTCGCATTCCCGGCGATGACAGCACTGGGATGAACACCGGGGGCGAATTGCACCCGCTCGGGCGCGAGCTTGAGCACGACCTGCTCAAATGCCTTTGCCGGTGCGGGGACGCGAATCTGCGCGATCGAAATGTCAGCTGAGAAATCCTGCGGCACGAAAGCGGCCGACGCGCGTGTTTTCCGTAAGAGCGGCATGTAGCGCGGATCAGCGAAGAAGGTGATCTCGCCCGGCGTCGCCTCCGCGAGCGACGCGGCGCCGGTGATTTTCTGGTCTGCGTCACCGCGCAGCTCGCCACCGGACAAGGCGGCGAGGTCTCCGAGGGTGAACACGGTGCGGCTACAAACTCGCGCGCACGGCATCGAGCTGCCCGGCCGACCCGAGCTTCTCGTTTTTGTGTGCGATGAAGTCCGCGTAGGCCTGCATGAAGATCTTGCCGGGCGGACGGAAATCGAATTCAGCGGGTTTATCGCGGAAGAATTCACGGTGCACGCGCGTCCAAACCAGACGGCCATCGGTATCGATGTTCACTTTCGTCACTCCCAGTCTGGCGGCCGGCAGATACTCATTTTCGGCGACACCGCGCGCGCTCGGGTCGAGCTTTCCATCAGCGGCGTTGATGCGCTGAACTTCTTCAACCGGCACACTCGAGCTGCCATGCATGACGATCGGCATTCCGGGAATCTTCTGCGAGATCGCCTCAATGACATCGAAGCGGAGCGACTGTTGCCCTTTGAATTTATAGGCTCCATGACTCGTGCCGATCGCGGCCGCTAACGAGTCACAGCCGCTCTGCTTCACGAACTCCACTGCTTCGTCGGGATTCGTCAGGCAGGCATGACCTTCGTCGACTTTGATATCTTCCTCTACGCCGCCGAGCATCCCAAGTTCTGCCTCCACGCTGATGCCTTTAGCGTGCGCACGATCGACGACACGCTTTGTGATCGCGACGTTCTCCTCGAATGACTCGTGGCTCGCGTCGATCATGACCGAGCTGTAGAAACCGGAGTCGATGCAGTCGTAGCAGGTCTGCTCGTCACCATGATCCAGATGCACGGCGAAGATCGCTTCCGGGAAAATCTGCTCCGCGGTGCGAATGATCGCTTCGAGCATGCGCTTGTCGGTGTAATTACGCGCGCCTTTTGAAAGCTGGATGATAAACGGCGCCTTACTCTGCATGTTCCCGCGGAACAGGCCCATCGTCTGCTCGAGGTTATTGATGTTGTAAGCGCCGACGGCGAATTTCTTGTAGGCGACCTTGTAGAGCTGAGCGGTGGTAACAATCATGGGATTTCCGATTCGAGGAGCCGGATTCTAGAATCGAAAATCCGTTTTCGAAAATCGAAAATCCGTTCAGTGTCCGTTCGGGCTCGCCGGGAGCATGACACTGACAGAGGTGCCGTGGTCGCTGGAGTCGATATCGACCCGGCCGTTGTGATCGAATACGGTCCGCTTCACGATCGGGAGTCCGAGGCCCATGCCGCGCGGTTTGGTAGTGCAGAATGGTGAGAAGACTTTGTCCTTCATTTCCGGCGCGATACCCTTGCCGTTGTCTTCCACCGTCACGACGACGGCGTTGGTGCGTTCGCCGTCGCGAATTGGTTTGGCCGCTAGGCTGATACGCGGTTTCGGCTGACCGACCGCGGCCTCGGCAGCATTGGTGACGAGATGCGCAAAGGCCTCGGTTAATGCCATCTCGTCGCCGAGTACTTTGGGCAGGTCGTTCGGCAGCGCGGTATCGATCGCAACGCCATTCTTCGTCATCCGCTCCCGGGCCAGCTCAATCGCGCGCTTAACCGGCTCGCGCACGTCGAGCGGCTTCATCACCAGTTCGGTCGGATGGGCGAAGTTGTTGATCTGGGTGATGATCTTGTCCAGGCGGTCGATTTCCTGGACGACGATCTCGTTGAACTCCTTGCGGAAATCGGCGTCGTCGAATCGCTCCGGCAACAACTGAGCGAAAGTCTTGATCGCGACGAGTGGATTGCGAACTTCGTGGGACATGCTCGCCGCGAGGTCGGTCCAGAATGCTGCCCGATCGACCAGCTCCTGCTTTTGCCGCAGATCTTCTTCCGCGGTCATGTCGTGGATGACCGCGACCGCGCCTAGCGGGGTGCGCTGGTCGACGAGCCGTCGCGTTTCGATCGAAAGCGAGCGACGCGTGTTTGGATCGACCCACTGCCGCGCCACCAGATTGTCGCGTGCTTCGAGCGTTTCGCGCAAGAATGCGGCCAGCTTGCTCCCGACGGCTTCGACCGGCTCGTTCAGAACCTTGTCGGAGGTAACGCCGAGGATCTGTTCCGCGGTCGGGTTAAACCACCGTACCACGGCCTCCTCGTCAGTCGCCACGATTCCAGGCGGAATCGACTTCAGGAGTGTTTCGGCGAGCGTTTTCTGAAGTGTGATCTCTTCATTAAGCAGCGCGTTCTCGAGGACGGTCGAGACGTGTTCGGCCAGCAGCATCAGACTCTCGAGATCGTTGTAGTCGAAAGGCTGGCCCGTCACGCGATGGCCGAAAAACATCCAGCCGATGATCCGGCCGCGCGCGTGAAGCGGGACGATCACTTCGGCGCCAAACGTGTCGAGCGCGCGGCGCATCAGCGCGCGCTGAGATGTCTCGGGCGTCAGGGGCAGATTGCTGCGAGCGATCAGGTGCGCGTGCAGCTCAAACCACCGGACCAGCGGATCGCGCTCGCCGTACTCGACGTCATATGTCTCCGGAAGACAGCGCAGAGCGGCACGAAGCCGATAGCGGTCGCCTTGTCGCATACGCGAGAAAATTCCGATGCGTCCAACACCCGTCGCATCCGCCACCCCTTCCACGACGCTGGCGAGAAGCGCCTCAACGTTATCAAAACGCCGGAAGACGCGCGGGAAACGCAGGAGCGGGATAGCCGATTCGCGGCGCGTCGGTGTGACTTCGAGGACGCGGGGTCGCTCCGGAACCGGGACGAGGGCGGATTGTTCGCGCAGGGAGCGGTTTTCCTGCAGGACGCGCAGGTGATCGAAGGCGCGGGTAACGAGCGCCTGCAACCGCCGGCGGTCGAGCTGCAAATCCTCCGCCGCGTAGACGCCGGCCTGTTCCGCGTCGCGCAGCGGCTCGGAGCGCGGTGTTCCCAAGGCGACAATCAGCGCGTCGGGCCATTCTTTTTGCACCTGATCGAGCAGCTCGGTGGCTTCTTTCGCGCGCAAATCGAGCAGTAAAACCGCCGGGGTTGTCTGCTGCAAAACCGCGTCGAGTCGATCGGGCTCCGCGACATGCCGCAGCTCCGCGATCGAGCTCAGAAAGGCTTTCACCCGCCGGATCAAATCGGCGTCCTGGGAGTAGAGAATGCAGACGGGCGGGGGGGTCATGCCGCTGCCACCTTTCTCTCGAATCGGACGAGTGGAAGCAGAATGTGAAATGCGGTTCCCTTCGCCACCTCGCTTTCGACTTCGATGTGACCGCCGTGCTCCTGCACGATTCCATGCACGACGGATAAACCAAGGCCGGTGCCGTGGTCCTTTGTCGTGAAAAACGGGTCGAAGACGTGGGGGATATCTTCGCCCCGAATTCCTTGTCCATTATCGCGAATCGTAATCCGCAGCACTTCGCTCACCTTCTGCTCGCCGTTTGAGCTGGAGAGCGCTGCGACCCATTCGTCACCGCGCTCGATTGCGGTGGTGACACCCAGTTCTCCTCCGCGGTCCATGGCTTCCATTGCGTTCAGGAAAAAATTGAGGAAAACCTGCTCCAGCTGGTCGGCATCGGCGCGGATCGTATCCACATCTGCCCGCCAAAAACGAGCCAATTTGATTTCCTTTTGATAGAGACGATGGCCGACGAGCTGGAGCGACTTCTCCAAAACCTCGTGCACATGCATCGGTCTGAGAAGAGGTTTGGCCGGACGGGCGAAGCGGAGGAGCTGGTTCACGAGGGTGTCAATCCGGTCGATTTCATGCCCAATCAGGTTTGAAAAAGTGTCGCGGAAATCGGAATCCTGGTACCGCTCCGGCAGTAACTGGGCGAAAGTCTTGATCGAGACGAGCGGATTCTTAATCTCGTGCGCCATGCCGGCGGAAAGGGTTCCCAGGCTGGCGAGACGGTCGCTGCGGCGAATCTGCAGTTCGAGCCGCTTCAAGGCTGTGATGTCGGTAAGGACGACCAGTGCGCCGAGCATCTGTTGTTCCTGCCCATGAAAGAGTGAGCTGCTCGCGCGCAGGATGACGTTGCGATCGCCGAAACGAATCACCAGCTCGCTGTTTTCCTGACGCTCGCGGGTCCGCAGCGTGTCCCGCAGCATTTCGCAGAGCCCGCTCGGCAGATCATCTATCGGCCGATCGATCATTTCCCGCGGATCGTGCGCGGTGATCTGGCCGGCCTCGTTGTTGAAAACGGTAATCCGTTCGTCCGTTCCCACTGCAATCACGCCGGTCGTCAGATTTTCGAGCAGCGTCTCGTTGTAAATCTTTGCGTTCTGGACCTCGGTGAACAGCTCCGCGTTTTCGACCGCGACACCGAGTTGTCCGCAGAGCACCTGGAGCGCGGTTTGCTCAACGCTGCCGTAAACCCGGCCTGACAGGCGCGACCCGAGCAACATCACGGCGCTGAGATGGTCACGGGTGAAAATGCCGATCGCAGCCGCAACCTGCAGATTGCGCATGCGCGTCAGCACCGCAGTGATTTCCGGCGTTTGATGGATGCGGAACAACTCGTCGCGGACAGCCGGCCCATGGGTCGCTTCCAAATAGCCAATCAAAGCGTCATCAAGCTCGAGGCGCAGATGGGTAGCGCCGTTCCGCTGGTGCGCGTACTCATCGGTGAAACCGCTTCGCGATCGCAGCAGAATCGTCACGCGATCAGTGCCGACCGCTTCGCTGATTGTGGCGGCGAATCGCTCGAGCAGATCGCTCAATGTCGTGACCGACGACAGAATGGCGGCGGCTTTGCTGACCGTTGCGCGGAAGTCGAGGCCGCTGGCGTTGACAAAGAGCTTGTCGGCGAAATTTTTCGAAACACCCCGGGCTGGAGCCATCGAAAGCGCGACCGCCACCGTCGCGATGAGGTGCGAGAGCACGCCCGCATCCTTCGAGCCGTTGAGAAAATAATCAGAGATCCACCAAACTCCGAAATAGATGGCAGCGAGGTAGGTGGCGAGCAGCAGATACGAGACGAGCCGGCGCACGAAAGTGCCGACGTCCATGATTTTCCTGGTCGCGATACCGTAGGCGATAATGATGCTGAAAATCACGATCCGGAACGGCGCGAGGCGAACGAGCGCGGCGCGCGAAAGAATCGGAAGTAGCGCCGTCGTCGCGAGTGTCAGGAAGACGAGTGTGACGGCTGCGATGAGGACGAACTGCAACTCCACGCGCTGCATCCCGGCACTGCGGCGCAGGTCGACGATGTAGAGCACCGTGACGGTGAGCACGGAAGCGACGAAGAACGCGACCCAGACCCAGTACCACGGCCCGTAGATCGGTTGAGGAACCAGTTCGTGCGGCGGCGCTTCGCCCGGTCGCAGCTCGGCCGATTGGAGGAAAAATCGCGTGTAGCAGAGTGCGATGACACAGAGACCTGGCAGGAGGAAGGCGAGCGAACGCCGGCCAATTTCTCTCCAACCGCTTTCACGGCAAACGATCGCCAGTCGCAGCAGATTGAAGCCGTTAACAATCAGAATGCCGCTCGCGAGTGCGCCGCGGATCCAGAATTCAGCCCAGGCCGGCTGAAGTGCGTTGAAGGCGAATTGGAGCGAGAGCAGCCAGACCGAAACGAAAACCGAGACGAGCAGGAACGTCTGGTTCGCGTAGCTGCGGTAATTGGCCCGGAAGACGGCAAGCCCGAGCCCGATCTGCGTGAGAAGTGCGAGCCATAATGGAATGGCTTCAGCGTTCATCACGGCACGCGTTGCACCACCAGGCTGCTATTGCCGCCGCCTAGCCCGCGGACGTTAATCAGCGCGGTGGAGACGCGGCGCTTGCGGGAACGGTACGGCACGTAGTCGAGATCACAGCGGGGGTCCGGCACCTCGTAGTTCGCCGTCTGGGGGATAATGTTATGGCGGAACATCATCCCGCACGTGATCACCTGCAGCGGGCCCGCGGCGGAAAGCGGGTTGCCGGTCACCCCTTTGATCGAGCTGATCGGAATGCTGTAGGCGCGCTGGCCGAAAACACGTTTGATCATGTCCGTCTCGACAATATCCAGTGCCGGGTGGCCGGAGCCGTGCGCGCAAATGTAATCAATTTCCTCGGGGTTTTTGCCAGCGTTCGTCATGGCGGCGCGCATGGAATGTCCAAGGCCGAAGACTTCTCCCGTCGCGTAATCATCCCCGTGCGTCGCATAACCGGTGATCTCGAGATACGGTTTCGCGCCGCGAGCCGCTGCGCGCTCATACTCTTCAAGCACGACGATTCCAGCGCCTTCCGAGATGACGCCCGAGTCGCGCTCCCGATCAAATGGCCGGCTCGCTCGTGCCGGGTCGCTGTTGCGGGTTGAGCTCAAACCGGCGGTCGCGAAACTTGCCATCGAAAGTCGCGTGATCGTCGCGTCAGTACCGCCGGCAATGGCGACGTCGGCTTCACCGTTGCGGATCATCGCTGTCGCGGAGGCGATCGCGTCGAGCCCGGACGGACATGCCGACGAGACAGTCGTGGCGCGCGCGGAAATCCCGAGCGCTAGGGCAAGCAGTTGCGTGACCGCTTGCGGCTGACAATCAATCACGCCTGCGCTGACGCCACGGGGACCGCGGCGTTCCAAATCTTCCCAGCCACCTTCAAGGATCTCCATCGCCGTCGTGCTGACGCCGAGCATGACCGGAATAGCGTGATCGATATTCTGCTTCGCGGGATCGAACTCGGCATCGGCCAGCGCCATTTTCATGGCCGCAAAGGCAAACTGCGTATGTCGCGCCATCCGGCGGGGCTTGAATTTCGGGTCAATATAATCCAGCGGTTCGAAATTCTTGACCTCGCCCGCGATTCGGCTTCGGAAGCCAGAGGTATCGAAGCTGGTGATCTCGGCGACGCCACTCCGTCCTTCTACCAGCGAGTCCCAGAACGTCGGCAAGCCGATGCCGTTCGGCGCCAGGACGCCCATGCCGGTGACGACCACCCGATTTTTATGACGCATAGATTTCATGGCCCACGCAGCAATGATCGCGCGCGCCGCCGCACCGCTGCTGCAGAAATCGCGCCTCTCACTCGTGCTCCGCGAAAGTTATTCACCAAATTTTCGACTTATTCACAAGTTGCTTCTTGTCGCTCATCAAAATTTCCGCAATGTCCCCTTGAGCAAATGTCACAGCAGCCGACCATTCCTCGAACCGACGCGCACTTCTCGCACGCCTGACGGAAAATGACCGCTCCTCGTGATCTTCCGCAAGTCCTCGTCATCGACGACGAGATGGGTCCGCGTGAAAGCCTGCGCATGTTGCTCAAGCCGGATTATCAGGTTTACACCGCCGATAACGTCGATGCCGGGCTGCGTTTGCTGCGCGAGAAGAAACCCGATGCAGTCATCAGCGACATCCGCATGCCGGGGACCAGCGGCATCGATGGCCTGCGCAAGATTCGTGAAATCGACCCGCACGTCGCCGTCATCATGCTGACCGGATTCGGCGCCCTCGACACCGCCCAGGAAGCGTTGCGCCTCGGAGCGAACGATTACCTGAGCAAACCATTCGACGCAAAACAGATGCGCGAAGTGATCAGCCGGAACGTCGAGCGCACGCGCGTGCAGCGCAGTAGCGAACACACGCTCGCTGAGCTGAACGAACTGAATCAGCGCCTGATCCGTGAACTTGCGCAAAAGGAGCGACTCGCCTCGCTCGGTCAGGCCTCGGCAGAATTCGTGCACGATCTCGGCAATCCCCTCACCATCGTGTGGGGCTATGTCCAGTTGCTTGCCAAGAAGCTCGAGCAGAACGGCGAGACGTCGCAGGCCTCGGCCAAGGAGCTCGGGATTATCGAGCAAAATGTGCGGCTCTGTCGCGAGCTGCTCACGATGTGGCGGAGCTACGGCACCGAAGAAGCGCTGCCGCGCAAGACGATCTCGGTTTCCGACATCGTGCGCAACGTCCTGAAAGGCGTCGAGAGCGTGGCGACTCAGCACGGCGTGACGTTGCGATCGGATCTCTCCGAAGATCCATGCACGCTGGTCGGCGACGCGGTGCAAATCCAGCGGGCAACTCAAAACGTGGTGATCAACGCAATCCAGGCCGCCGCGGAAACAAAGGGCGAAGTCAACGTGAGTTCGGCCCGAAAGGATTTCTACGTAGACGTGCGGGTGCAAGACACCGGCCCTGGTATTCCGGGCGACCAGCTCCCGCGCCTTTTCGATCCGTATTTCACGACGAAACAAAACAAGAGCGGGACAGGACTCGGTCTTTATATCACCAAGAAGGTGCTCGAAGACCACAACGGCTCAATCAAGGTCGACAGCACGCCAGGCAGTGGTACGACCTTCACGATTCGGCTGCCACTGCAGAACAGCTGATCGCGGAGACGCGGTTTCGCTTGTCAGCCGCAGCGCTTTCGTTTTGCTGAACAAGTGTCCGGCAGTTACCGCGTCGCGCCCATTTTCGTCGTTCGGCTGGCCGGCGTGCCGTTCGAACCGCTCGAGCAACTTGCGACACCCGCCGCTTGTGAAGCAGCGCGTGCTGGCGATCGCGACCGGGTTGCGGGTGAGCTGGCGAAGGAAACTCCGCGCGTCCGTGAAGCGCTTCTTCGCGCAGCGCGAGAGATTTTGCCACCCTACCTCGTTTTCGGGATGGAAGGATTCGGCGAACGCGTCGCGGCGCTGCTCAGCGACGACAAAACTGACGCGGATCGATTCACGACCCGCAACTCGACCGCGCGGAAACGCGAGAAACATTTGCTACTCTATTTGCAGCGCGTTTGTGCGAAGAACGACACATTCAGCGAATTTGGTCCGTCGGTCTGGGGGCGAGTCGAACCGGCCGATGCGCTCGAGCTCGAGTGTTCGGCGAGGATTGCGAAGCGGGAAGTCTTCTTTGAACGGTGGGTCGCGCACGCCGTGGCAGCAGCGGTCAATACCGATCCCGAAATTCCTACGCCCGTGGGCGTTCCCGCGCTCGAGCCGTTCGCGTTTGATGTGTTGCTCGAGGATGTCCGGAATTGGCCCGAAGGCGATGTGCGCACGCGGTGGTTGCAGATTTTCGAGCCGCTCGCACAACTGAAGGCGCAGTTTGCGGACGCGGACGTTAATCAGCGCTCGACCTGTATGCGGGAAGCACGGGAACGGCTGCGGCAGCTCGGCGCCGCGCGGAGCGTAACCGGTCGCGCACTCTACGCCGCGACCAATCCGATTGCGGAAGAGTGCGCACGAGATTGTCGTGTCGTTTTGCCGCAGAAAATGGCGGACGAACTCGCGCATGAGGCCGAACCGTGGATCGATCTCTGGCGCGACTGCTACGCGTTCGTCGCGCACCGCGTTTCAAACGCCTTGCGGATGTTCCTGCCCGGCGACAACCCAGTCTCACTCCCGGAATTCCTCGGCCGCGCCGAAGCGAACAAGATGCCGCTCACGAGCGTCGGGATGATTGCTCCGGCCGTCGTGGCGTTCGCCGAGTTAAAAGCCGCATTTCGTGCAATGATTGGCGACCGCGCCGACGCGCCCGAAATTCAGCTTACGCGCGATGATTGCCATTTCGTCCGCCGGAATTTCGAATTCCCTAAATTCGACGAGTACACATTCCCGTCGGCTGACTTGCAGATTTCAGCAAGCTCGATCGACTCGGCGAGGGCGGGCGAATACGAGTGGATCATCAGCGAATTCCATCCTCCGGTCGCGCTGCTGCACCATGCGTTTTTCTGGAGCTGTCCTGACAAAGAAACGCTTGCGCGCGAAATCGCAAAAACAAGTAACGGGGCGCCGGCCTTCCACTACGGCTTTTTCGCCGCCGATTTCACCGCCCACACCGTCGTGCACCAGATGGATGTGCTGCCGGAGACAACCTTCGTCACACCTCAGCGTGCCAACCCGAAGTGGAGACGAATCGCACCGGAAGAGACCGAAGTATTCGTCGATGAGGTGAGCGGTGATGTCCGTCTCCGGGTGCGCGCAAGCGGTGAGTTGCTCGGCTCCTTTGCCAGGTCGTGGATCATTCCGCTCGGTTTCCATCCGTTTTATTTTGGGCGGGCGCCGCACATGCCGCGTTTGCGCTGCGGGAGAGTGATTGTGCAGCGCCGCTCGTGGACGGTGACGTTGTCCGAAATCGGGACCGCGAAATTTAACGGAATCTCCGCTGATCTCCTTCTCGCGATCGAGCGCCTGCGGGCCGCGCGCGGCCTGCCTCGTTTCGTTTACGTTCGACCCACCGAACAGGCGTTGCGTCGGAGCGGCGCGGAAGGTCGCGACAAGGACACCAAGCCGGTCTTCGTCGATTTCGAGAGCTATCTCTCAATGGAGATTTTCCATCGATGGCTGGTCAAATCGGGTGAGCTTGAGCTGACTGAAATGCTGCCGGATCCCGATCATCTGTTGTGGCGTGAGAGCGATGGGCGCCACACTTTCGAGCTGCGCACGCTGATCGTGCCGCGCACATGAAAATCATTGCAATCGCCAACCAGAAGGGCGGCGTCGGAAAGACGACCACGGCAGTGAACCTCGGGTGTGCCCTGGCCGAGCGCGAATTGCGCGTCCTGATTATCGATCTCGATCCGCAGGGGAATGCGACCAGCTCGTTCGGCCTGCAGGAAATCGAGGGAGAAAGTCTCTACGAACCGTTGCTCGGGAATGCAGCCGTGGCGGAGAAGGTTCTGCCGACGCGCCTCGAACGTGTCTTCATGATTCCAGCCGACCTCGATCTTGCCGGTGCGGAAGTCGAGATTGCGAGGATGGAGGATCATATGGGCCGGCTCGCGAAAACGCTGCGGCCCCTGCGCGATGATGACGCTTTCGACGTGGTGCTGCTCGACTGTCCGCCGTCGCTTGGGATTCTGATGACGAATGCACTCGCCGCCGCCGATGAGCTGCTCACTCCGATCCAATGCGAATACTTCGCGCTCGAAGGCCTTGTGAAGATCGTGCGCGTAGTCGATCAGGTGCGGCATTCCGGAGCAAACGTGCGGCTGAAGATCGGCGGCATCGTGATGACCATGTTCGACAACCGGACGAAATTGAGTGCGCAAGTCGTTACCGAGGTGCGGAAGCATTTTCCAGAGCTGCTCTACGAAACCGTCATCCCGCGCAGCGTGCGTTTGAGCGAAGCGCCGAGTTTCGGGAAGTCAGTCCTGGAGTACGATCCCAGCGGCGCAGGCGCGCGCGCCTATCGGGCACTGGCCGACGAATTTTTGCGCCGGCACAAACTTGTCGGCTGATGCTTTAGCCGGAGTGTCTGACCGTCGAGCATGCATGCCGGCTCTAATTCAACGAAAAAGCTCCGACTCACCAATCAGGCGCGACTCCTCCACGATTGCGGTGCGGCGGAGACGAAGCGGAGATGCGAACTCCTCTGTGATGAGAGCGAACCACGGTGCGCTGAGACGTGATGGGGAGAGCGAGATCATTGCACGCCAGGACGACGACGTTTGGAGGCGCGCGCCCGCGCCCGAAACGAAGAGCCTGCGCGAGCTAATCGCGGCCGCAAAAACGTGCACGGCCTGCCCACTCTACAAGAACGCCACGCAAACGGTTTTCGGGGAAGGGCCGAAGACCGCGCGCATGATGCTGCTCGGCGAACAACCGGGCGATTCTGAAGATGTAAAAGGAAAGCCGTTCGTGGGT
>JBJMWX010000050.1:0-49346 GCA_045809925.1 Chthoniobacterales bacterium | reverse complement strand
TCAGCTTCGCCAGCTGGTCCGGTTTCACCCACAAGCGCATCGCGTACTGGCCTGCGCCGAAGACCTGCACGTTGGAAATCCCCGGCACCCGCGTGATCTGGTCGATCAGATTGATGTTCGCGTAATTGGCGAGGAAGATGTTGTTGTAGGTCCCTTTCGGCGAATTTAGTGCGACCAATATTAGCGGCGCGGTGGTCGATTTTTGGACGGTGATACCGGCGTTGTTCACGTCCTGCGGCAGTTGGGAGCTCGCCTGCGTGACCCGTGTCTGGGTCAGGATGTGATCGACGTTCGGATCGGTCGCGACATCGAAATTAACCGTCATCCGGATCGAGCCGTTCGCATTGACCGACTGGATGTAGTTGCTCTTGTCCACGCCGCTCATCTGCTGCTCGATCGGCGTGGCAACCGATTGCTCGATCGTTTGCGCGTCCGCGCCGAAGTAGTTGGCCCGGACCTGGATCTCCGGCGGCACGATGTTCGGATACTGCGAGATCGGCAGCTGAATCATCGTCACGGCCCCGACGATCGTCATCAGGATCGCGATGACGATCGCGACGATCGGCCGGTTAATGAAGAACTTTGACATCAGGGCAGACGGTTTCTAACGACGCATGACGCACGTGGAACGCGATCTCCGAGCGCGTAAAGAATTGCACAGCGCTGGCGACGCCTGAGCATCATCAGCGACCGGGCGGCGGACTCGCAGTGGGCGTGGGCGACGGAGACGGCGGAGTCCACGGCTTTGGATTCACAGCCGCGCCTTCGCGCGCCTTTTGCACGCCTTCGACGACGACATGATCCCCCGCCTTGACGCCTTCTTCCACGATCCACTCGTGGTCGATGCGGCGGCCGACCTTGACGGGTTGGATGTGTGCTTTGTTATCCGGTCCCACCACCGCGACTTGATAGGTGCCCTGCAGCTCGGTCACGGCCCGTTGCGGAACGAGGAGCGCGTCTTTCCGGATCTCCGATTGCACGCGGATGCGCGCGAATTGCCCGGGCCGCAAACGATTGCCCGGATTTTCAAACAACGCGGCGATCCGCAATGAACCGGTGCGCACGTCGACCTGATTGTCGGCCGCATACCATTCGCCTTTGCGCGGATAAATTGAGCCGTCTGGAAAAATAAGATCGAACCGCAGTTCTTTCTCGTGCGCGGCGCGCTGCTCAGGGTCCGGATAGCGGTTCGAATACTCGGAGTATCGCTGCTCGCTGACGGTGAAATACGCCTTCATCGGATCCACCTTCGCCACTGTGGTTAAGACTGTGCCGGCATTGATCAGGTCGCCGACCTGGACGCGAACCAGACCTGCCAGCCCGTCCACCGGTGCGGTGATGGTTGTGTAATCCAGGCTCAGTTGCGCTTGCTCAACAGCGGCACGTTGCGCTTCAGCCTGAGCGCGCGCAGCGACGGCACTTTGCACCGCGTTGTCACGCTCCTGCTGGCTGGAGACGTGACGTTGGAATAGTTCGGTCGCCCGCTGCGAATTGAGTTCCGCCTGTTTGGCCGATGCATCGGCCTGCAGGAACGCCGCCTTTGCCTGAGCCAGCGCAGCTTCGAGCGGTCGCCTATCGATTTGAAAGAGCACGTCGCCTTTCTTAACCAGCTGCCCTTCCTTGTAGTTTTGCGAAATGAGGTATCCCTGCACTCGCGCCTCGATGGTTGCGTTCACCGAGGCATCGAGCTGCCCGACGTATTCATTGTAGATCGGCACGTCCCGCTGCTGCACATCTGTGACCAAAACTTCCGGCGGAGGAGGAGCCGGTGGCGTTTTCTTCCCGCAGCCGGTGAACCCGATGCCGAGAGAAGCCGCGAGCGCAAGGATCAGCGCATATCGGCTGCACGGCGTTTGTCCGTCTCCGTCGACAGCCAGCATCAGAATAAATACGTTTCCAAGCGCCTTAGACGCTACTCGTCGCTCGTCGCTATGCGAGTCCGGCTCGGACTCACTGCTGATATTGCTCGTCGCTGACTTTTTCCATCCACTCGACCGCCTTCCCGTCGAGCGCTTCATGGATCGCGATATGCGTCATGGCTGTCGTCGGCGCCGCTCCGTGCCAATGCTTCTCTCCCGGCGGAATCCAGACGACATCGCCGGGGCGGATCTCCTCGATCGGCCCGCCTTCGCGCTGCGCCCGGCCGCAGCCGGCCGTGACGATGAGCGTCTGGCCCAGCGGGTGCGTGTGCCACGCCGTTCGTGCGCCCGGCTCGAAAGTAACAGCCGCGCCCGCGCCGCGGGCCGGCGCGCTTGCCTGAAACAGCGGATCGATCCGAACCGTCCCGGTAAACCAATCGGCCGGCCCTTTGTTCGATGGGTGTGAACCAACTCTTGTGATTTGCATAAACTTCAAGTCTTCCAATGTGGTGCGTGTTCGCCTCTATCGAATTTCATATGCCCGAATTGTTGCTTCCTGCGATCCATGATGAGGAACGGCGAGAAACAAGCTGTCCAGCTCTGGCACGAAGAAACCATCGAGGCGCTCCGCAGCCCCGCAGCGTGACGTCACTGATCTGCGCCGCCTGGCGAAACGCTGCCTCATTACGGTCCTTCTATTGTGCGGGGAGCGCCTGCTATCCGAGCAGCTCCTCGAGTTCTTCGGTGGTTAGACCGTTCATTAGCGGCTCTTCGCTGTCGATCGCGGCGTCGATCGCCGCGCGTTTTTTCTCCTGCAGCTTCAGGATTTTCTCTTCGACGGTGTCGCGCGTGATGAGCTTGTAGGCAGTCACGACACGCGTCTGACCGATTCGATGGGCCCGGTCGGTCGCCTGCGCTTCGACCGCCGGATTCCACCATGGATCAAAGTGGATCACGGTGTCGGCCGCGGAGAGATTCAGGCCGACCCCGCCCGCTTTGAGGCTGATGAGGAATACCGGAATCTCCGGGTCGCTTTGAAAGCGGTTCACTTCTTCCTGCCGCTGCCTGGTCGAACCATCGAGATAGCAATACGAGAGCTTTCTCTCCTCTAGCCGATCGCGGACGAGGTGGAGCATGGAAACGAACTGGCTGAAGAGGAGCACGCGATGCTCGCCGTCGATCGCTTCACCGAGGAGTTCATCGAGCAGCTCGAGCTTGGCCGAGGGATTTTCCTTTTCCAGCCCGACCAGGCGGAGATCGCAACAGACCTGCCGTAAACGCAGCAGGCCGGTTAACATTTTCATCCGTTGCGCGCCCGCATTCGGCTTCGCGGTTTTCGTGGAGCTGCCGAGGCCACTCTGGATTTCGCGCAGGAGCGCGTCGTAGGCGCTGCGTTGACTGTTCGTCAGGCTGCATGGGACGACCTGTTCGATCTTCTCCGGCAGATCTTTCGCCACGTCGCGCTTGCGGCGGCGCAGCAGGAACGGTTGTAACCGCCGGGACAATCGCCGCTGCACCTCCGGGGCGGCGCCGCGCGCCAGCGGTAATTCGTACCGCTCCCGGAAATCCTTATGCGGGCCGAGATATCCCGGGATGGCAAAGTTCATGATCGACCAGAGATCGCGCACCGAGTTTTCCATCGGCGTGCCAGTGAGCACAAACCGGTGGGTCGCCCGGAGCGCGAAAGCCGACTGGGCATTTTGCGTCTCGGGATTCTTGATGTGCTGCGCTTCGTCAAGCACCGCGGCGGAGAACTGGCATTGTTTCAATTCTTCGATGTCGCGTCGAAGCAGCGCGTAACTCGTAATGACGACGTCTACCGTCGTGATCGAAGAGAAGAGCGCAGCGCGGTCGGGTCCTTCGAGCACAAGCGTTTTCAGTTCCGGTGTAAACTTCTCCGCTTCGCTCTGCCAATTCGTCACCAGCGAGGTCGGGCAGACAATCAGGGCCGGACCGTTGCCCTGATGGGCGCGGAGAAATGCGAGTGTTTGCACGGTTTTGCCGAGCCCCATCTCGTCCGCGAGGATGCCGCCGAGATTATTCGCGGCCAGCCGCGCAAGCCATGTAAAGCCGGCGACCTGGTATCCGCGCAGCGTGGTCGATAACGCGCCGAGTTTCTCCTTCGCATCATCGACAGCCGCAACCGGACTCATGATGAATTTTCTCAGCGCGTCTTTTCGATCGGCAATGCTGGACCCGAGCTCGCGGGCGGTTTCCTCGACGTAAGGCGCATGCGCGCGATTGATCCGGTAAAGACCGGGAGTCGTCTGCTGCGGGTCGCAATCGCGGATCACTTGCTCGAAATCTTCGAGTCCTGCGGTGTCGATCACCGCGAGACGACCATTGCGGAGTCGCGTCTGCGACCGGCCCGATCGCAGCAGCTGCTGGATCTCGGCATTCGAGAACTCCTGGCCGCCCGGTGTGACGAGCGAGTAGCGCACCTCGAACCAGTCCTGACCCGATCCGACGATCTCGAGCTTGGGCGTGACGCGCTCGATCTCGCCGGTCCAATTCTGCACCTGCGCGGTGAGCGTGACTTTCCAGTCGCGTTGCAGCTTCGGATAGTTGACGGCGAAGAAGCGCACGACCTCGGGCTGGCCGTGCAACACGAACTTTCCAGCGTCGGTTCTCGCGAAACCAAACTGTTCCAGGCGTTCGACCGCCAGTCTTTCAGCGGGAATGTTCCGGTGGAGGATGCGGTCGCTCTTTTCCAGATCGCGGAAAACGAACTGTGCGTGTTCGTCTGTGGCAGACGCGAACCCGGGGCGGTCGCCATAGAAGCAAAGCAGTTGACCGGTCACGCTGTTGAGCGTGCCCGCCAGGTGCAATTCGAATGCCGGAGTGGCGGGCATCACCTCAGGGAGCCGAATCCCCTCGCCCGTTTTTATATCGAAAGATTCGCGCAACCGCGGCAGATCGAAGGCGAGAAATTTCAAAGCGGGCTCACCTTCGAGCACGAGCGGACGATCGAGCAGATGCGCCGCACCGGCAGGCAACCCTTCGCCGCATCGGACGAGCTCGTGGCCGCGAAGAAGCCACGCGTCTGTCGCATTCCAGAGCAGCATCGTGTTCGGCATCGCCTTCGCCTGCACCGTGACGCCGCCATTCGCTCGTTGCTCTACGTCGAGCTCAGGGCGAACCGCCGCGGAGGAAACGGCCACAGGCGTGCCTTTTCCAAACGTGACCCGCGGATGATTTTGCAGCATTGGAAGTAATCGGAGAAAGGCATCGCGCGAGAGCGAAGCCATCCCGCTGGCGAAGATGCCGGGGATTGCACGTAACCCTTCCACCAGTGCGAAGTCCCACTCATCGCAGGCGAACGTCGCGTTCTTCGGCAAGGCCGAGACCAGCGTACGATTTGCGCCCACTTCTACTTCGACCACCATCGTGACCTGCCCTTTGGCCCATGCCGACATGAAGTTCGGCGGCAGAATCAGATGCAGCTTCGCAGTGCTGTCTTCGCTGGTTCCAATGAGGGTAAAATTCGGACCGGCGGGAGCTTCCTCGGTCTTTGGCAGCTCCGAAACGATCGCCGAAGCCGGTCTGAGGAAAGCGAGACCGACCGCAACACTATGGCCGCAGATTTTCCCGCTGGAGCGCGATTCCCAGCAGGTGCAGAGGTTCTCGACGTCGGCTGCGCTCTTGATGCGCAGTCCGGACCGGTAGTTCTTTCCCTCGCGCACGAAACCGGTGAGCAGTGGTGGTTCGTAACTCGGCTCAGTCACGCGGCCGGCCTGCACCAGGTCCCGCGCCTTTTTCATCGCTGGCCAGCCGCCGGCGTTGATCAGGAGTTTTTCCGTTATCGGGATGGAGGCGGCCACGCTATTTCAGCTTTTCAGTTTTCAGCGTCTCAGCTTCTCTTCTGCAGCAGGTCGAGCTCGTGCCAGCGAGCGTAGAGATGAGCGACTGCGTCACGTGCGTTTCTCAGCTGGTTCTCCAGTTCGGCCATTTCCGCGCGCGACTTGGTATAGAAATCCGGCGCGGCAAAGATCGCTTCCAAAGCGGACACCTTCTCTTCCGCCGTCAGGATGTTTGCCTCCATCGACTCCCATTCCTGTTGCTCCTTGTACTTGAGTTTTCGAGAAAACTTCGGCGTCTCGTTTTTCTTTGATTCGTCAGGCACGCCCGTCGCGGGACTGGCGTTCGGAGCAAGGATCGCTTTCCGCTCCAGGTAGTAATCGTAGTTGCCGACGTTGTAGGTGACGCGTCCGTCGCCTTCGAAAGCGAGAATGGAAGTGCAGACACGATTCAGAAAGTAGCGGTCGTGACTGACCACAATGACGCAGCCACCGAAAGCCACGAGCGCTTCCTCGAGCAGGCGCAAGGTCCCGAGATCGAGATCGTTCGTAGGCTCGTCCAGCATGAGAACGTTGCCGCCGCGCTTCAGGATTTTCGCAAGCAGAACGCGGCTGCGTTCGCCGCCGCTGAGCTGCGAGATTTTCGTGTTGATCCGGTCTTCGCTGAACAGAAAACGCCGCAGATAGGCGCGCAAAGTAATGCTCTGCTCGCCCAGTGCGACGTGTTCGCCACCCGTGCCAACTTCCTCCCAGACGGTTTTGGCGTCATCGAGCAGAAGTCTGTTTTGATCGACATAATTGATCTCGGTGCGCGCACCGAGATCGACCTCGCCGCTCGTCGCCGGCAGTTCGCCGAGAATGACTCTTAGCAAAGAAGATTTGCCCAGGCCGTTGCGCCCGACGATGCCGAGCCGCTCTCCGGCAGTGAGGTTGAGATCTAAATCCTGGAACAAGACGCGACCGCCCACCTCAACGGTCACGCCGCGCAACTCGATGATACGATTCGCCAGCGTTGGCGGCGTGGGGATGATCAGTTCGACATCGAGCTCTGCTTCCGGCGCCTCCTGGGTCACCATCTCGAAGTAACGTTCCACTCGATCGACCGATTTTGTGCGACGCGCCCGCGGCGCTTTTCTCACCCACTGCAGTTCACGTTTTAGGAATTTCTGCCGCTTACGTTCCTGCATCTCCTCGACCGCCTGGCGTTGGACCCGGGCCAGCAGATAATCGGTGTAATTGCCTTCGTAACTAACGAAGGTCCCCCGTGACAGCTCGATGATCCGGGTCGCTACCCGGTCGAGAAAGTAGCGGTCGTGAGTCACGAAAAGGCAGGTGCCCGCATAACGAGCGAGAAAATCTTCCAGCCATTCGATCGAGCCGGTATCGAGATGATTGGTCGGCTCATCGAGGATCAGGAAGTCGGGGCGGGCGAGCAGAGCCCGGCAAAGTGCGACCCGGCGTTTCTCTCCGCCGGAAAGCGTGCCCACGACGCGGCCGGGTTCGGGAGCGTGCAGGTTGGTGATGAGAGACTTGATCCGATGCTCCAGATTCCAACCGTCGGCTTGAACGATCTGGTCGAGGAGCGTGGCGCTAAGAGGACTGTCGCCGGGCACGCGTTCGTATTCGCTGATCAGATCGAGGATTCGCTGCGCGCCGCTGAGGATATTTGCATGGACCGTTCGCGCATCGTCGAGACCGGAAACCTGCGGCATGTATCCCGTAACAAGGTCGCGGCGCGAGGTGAATTCGCCGGAGTTCGGCACGATCACACCGGCCGCGATCTGGAGAAAAGTCGACTTACCCGAGCCGTTGCGGCCGACGAGTCCGATGTGCTCGCCTTTAGTGAACGCGATCGTCGCGCCATCGAGCACCACCTGGGTGCCGTACTTGACCGAAAGATTGTTCGCGCTCGCTATGACCGCGCCGGGATTATCTGCCATGCGAGCGTCGAAGGTCGGGCCCAAAGTGGGTAACGTCCAACGCGGTAATCACGTGTCGGTGCTCCGCGGCAACACAGCAGCATGAACTCCGCGCCAATCAGTTCGCCACGAGACGGCCATGGAGGTGTGTCATCTCGAGCGCAGTCGAGACATCTTCATGCCCGCTCGTATTTGCTGTCGCGTCGCGAGTGTCCGGCTGCGTCGAAGCAGACGCGGTAATCCGTCGGCGAATCAATGCTCATCGTGTGATCAAATGCGATTCCGTTGATCACACCTTCGTCCATGTCGCGACGGAACACTTAGGCATCCCGGGCATGGACAAACCCGTCATTCCGCTTTGGCGGCGACGTAGACCGTGCTCGCGGACTCTGTTTCGAGTACCGGGTTGGCGAAGGTGACGATATGTGCGCGCACGGAAGTGAACGCGCTGTTCAGTGCGTGGAGGAAATCTTCCTCCGGAGGATCGTCCGACCAAAGCGCGAAGACCCCGCCCGGATACAACTGAGAGGCAACCGCGCGCAGCCCTGCTGGTTGATAGAAGGCGGCGTTGCGCGGGTGAAGGAGATTGCGAGGCGAGTGATCGATATCGAGCAGGACGGCATGAAAGCGCCGGCCTGGCTGCTCAGGATCGAACCCAGCGTCGAATTGCGCTCCCTCGAAGAAGTCCGAATTGATTAATCGCGTCTTCGGATCCCGGGCCAAGTGGGCGCCGAGCGGAACGAGCCCTTGCTCGTGCCAATCGATCACTGGCTGGAGCGCTTCGATCACCAGCAGCGACGCAACCTCGGGATGCTCAAGCGCGGCCCGTGCAGTATAGCCAAGGCCGAGGCCGCCGACGACGACATCCCAACTGCCACCCTGCAGCTCAGCTAATGCCAGGTGGGCCAGCGCTACCTCCACCTCGTGGAACAAACTCGACATCAGGAATGAATCGCCGAGTTTCACCTCGTAGACGTCGAGCTCGCCTAAGGAGACCATGCGCCGGCGCCGCAGAGTTAGTTCGCCCAGCGCGGTTTGATGGTGAGCCAGTTCTTCGAAGTATCGGCTCATCCTATGTTCCTGCCATCTCGAGCTGCTTCCCGCGAGGCGAGATTTGCTGTGCTATGCGCTCAGAACGTCAGTGCTCATCCTCTGATCAAATAGGATTTCGCCGATAACACCATCGCCCGCGCGAGCGAAGCGGCTCCCTCCGCGGCGGCAGATTCATAATTCCTCTGCGACTTACCCCTGCCCTGCTCCGGCTCGATCCGATGTTCGATCCGCTGCGGAACGATCCGCGTTTTCAGAAGCTCTGCCAGGAGGGCAAGCGATGAATGCGTGCAACTTCTTCACCGAGCTAAAGCGCCGCAATGCCTGCAAGCCCGCGCGGCTGGCAAGCCGGTTCATTCTGCGGGAAAAACCGCCCTTGGTCGGATAATCCGGCGCACGCCACTTCGGATCACGCCGGGGACGTCCTCGCAGACAGCAGTGAAAGTAATGCTCGCGCGCCATCTGAGCGGGGAGAGAGCGCCGACGACTGGCACGCATCGCAGTTCTGCAGCAGATGCGCGCAGGCGTGAGGGCGCTCCCGATTTCAAGGCATGAACAAGTTAAGTCTGACAGGGATCACAGGGCTGTGCGCGATCGGGCTGATGACCGGCTGTGCCACGCACACAGGGACAGACGCGCTGGTTGGCGCGGGAGCAGGCGCGATCGTCGCAGGGCCTCCAGGAGCTGCCGTCGGAGCAGCCGGTGGTGCTGCCGTCGGCGCCGCGCAGGATTCGCACGAAAGCCACACCAGCACGCACCGGACGCATCGCCGCACGCACAAGAAAACTACCACCACCAAGAAGACCGAAGAGGCAAGCCCCTCGCCGAGCGCGACTCCTTAGCCTGAATGGTTCCGAAAGGGACTTCGAGTCGGTCTAACAAGTAAACGGCGGCGCCTTCCAGGGCCGCCGTTTCGCTTTCTGCCGGCCCGTGGAACTGAATGCATCCCGCTTGTCATGATAATCCTCGTTCGCTTCCCCAGCGAGCGGTCGCATGGGTGGAGAGCGATTCAGGCGGGCTCCACGAATGTGGATGCATTCAGCAAGGGCTGGAGAAACGAGATTCTTTTCTGAAACTTTGCTGTCGGTGTGCGGTTAAATCGGCAAACCAGGAGGAATATCGATGCACGTTGCGGAAATCGTTTGTGCTCGTCTTGGCAGCTATCGGCCTCGCAGTGGCCTCGGTGCCAGGCGCGCGCGCCGGCACGGAAGTGGTGGAGCCGGATTACGCTCCCGCTCCGAGGTATAGCTATGCGCCGCCGCAGCCGCAGCCTGTCTACTACGCGCCGCCGGTGGTGAGTGTCGGGATTTACCCCGCATTTGGATTTTACGCGCGGCCCTACCGTTACTACGGCTACCGCCATCATTACGCCGGCCGGCGTTACTACCGCGGGCGTTACTGGCGCTAAGCCGAGCCGAAAGCTTTCGCGAGCAACGCGGCGCCCAAAAGCGCCGGTGGCTGCTGGACAGAGGTTGTAGCTGCGGTGAGCGGCGCAAGCAGAACCACCCGCGGTTCGGTGCCTGTCCGCACGCCTGCTCGCGAAAGCTTTCGGAGTAGCCTCAGCCGAGGAGGGCATCGTTTGGCCACTAACGAAAAACAAACGCGCCCGATGGCTTTCGACATCGGGCGCCTGGTAAATCTGTCTTCTCGTCAGGCTAGGCTATTGATGATCAGTGCCAGTGACCGCGAAACCTCGCTGACGAAGTTCCAAATAAGCATGCGGATTATGGAGAGGAGTTCATAATCCCAAGAAGATGATCTTCCCGTCACGGAAACGACGGCTTCGCGAGCAACTGCGCGCGACGCCTTTCCCGCCGGAATGGAAAAGCATCATAACGCGCAACGTTCCAATCTTCACCCGCCTGCCGGCCTACGATAAGGCGGAGCTCCTCGGTGACGTGCAGGTGTTTCTAGCTGAGAAACATTTCGAAGGGTGCGCGGGGCTCGAGTTAACGGACGAGATCCGCGTTACGATCGCGGCCCAGGCGTGCCTTCTCCTGCTCCATCGCGAAACGGATTACTACCCGGAACTGACCAGCATCCTGGTGTATCCGTCGACCTACGCCGTGCACGAGGATAGGTACGTGGGTGGCAACATCTGGGAGCAAGGTGACGATGCCCGGCTGGGTCATACGGGGCGCAGCCTCGGGTCGATGGTACTGGCGTGGGACGAGGCTAAACACGGCGCGGCTGATCCGGCCGACGGCAGGAACCTTGTCCTGCACGAATTCGCCCATCAGCTCGACTTCGAAGACTCGAGAACGGACGGCGCGCCCGCGCTGGCCACGCGCGCGGAATATCTGGCCTGGGCGCGCGTCATGCAGCCCGAATACGAAGCCTTGCGCAAGGCTGATGCGACAGGCGCGCCAAGCGTGCTCGATACTTATGGCGCGACGAACCCAGCGGAGTTCTTCGCCGTGGCGACGGAGGCATTCTTCGAGCGTCCGCGCGCGCTGCGGGCAAGGCAGCCGGCCTTATATGAGGAGTTCGCGCGTTTCTTTAAGCAGGACCCGGCAACGTATTCAGCGGAGCAGTGCTGAGGGTTGAGAGGTGAGAGACGGGCCACCGAATTGAGCGCTCGCGCGGGGCCAGGCGCAGACGATCACGGGCCGCTGCGTCTAGCATGTCTTGACCTTCGTATCTGCGACATCCGCGTCATCCGCGGTAAATGGTCTTAAAGCCGGCGACTAAGGGCGCAAATTTGTTCCTCGTCCGCCGAGGATAATTGCCAGGCCGAGGAGAATGACGGCGACTGGGACGAGAGGCGCAGCGGTCACGTAAGTGACGAGGACGAAGAGAATCGCGAGCGCGGCGAGGATGGTGGAGATGCTATAATTCATGGGTTTGGCCGAGTTCTATTGCGCCATCTTGCTTAAAGCAAGACCGCCGGCCGAAAACGGGACTCTGCACGAACGGCGGGCCTGTCGGCGGCTGCGGTTTGCGTGCCGCGCCAATCGGCGGAGAGTTCGAGTAGGGATGGGACTACGCTGGATCGCCGGCGGCTTTGGCACGCCCGGCCTGACTGATCACGAGAGCCTCGAACATGAGCTCATTGTTTACGACCCGCTCTACGCCGAGTGCAAGAAAGCGGCTGGCGACAGCGCGGGATGCCAAGTTTTTGTGAGTAAACAGACAGGACCAAGAGAGTAGAAAACCATGAACAAAAACAGGTTGATCGCTACGATAGCAGTATGCGCTTCCCTGGCCGTAGCCGGGGCAGCGCAAGCAAAGGAGCACGACGAGGAAAATGTTAAGAGCTCCGATGTTCCAGCCGCAGTGCAGAAAGCCGCAGAGAAGGAAGCCAAGGGCGGCAAGATTGTACGCTGGGAGAAAGAAGGCGCCGGATACGAAGCCGTGATCGAAAAGGACGGGAAGCAATGGGGATATACTTTCGACGGCAGCGGCAGGATGAAAGGCAAGCACGACGAGGCCAAGGAAAAAGGCGAAAAGGGAGAGAAACGCTAGCTCTCCTTCTTCCGCGGCTCTGCTCGGATTAAATCGGGGCAGAGCCGATAGTCGCAGCGCTACGCCGGATCCCGCTCGCAGATTCGCCCTAGTGCGTGGGAACAATCACGGTCCTGATGTGATCGGTCGACTTGTTTAGCGCATCGAGCGCGGCGTTAATCTCACCTGCCGTCAGCGCGACTGCGCGCAACGCGTCGTCCGGGAACGCGAGTTTACCGGTGCGCGCGAACTCGATCAGCATCGGTATTTCGGTGGCAAGGTGATCTGAAACGCCGATGATCTCGGCTTCCTTGTTGATCAGCTCGGAATAGGGAAAGAGCGAAATCGATTCGCGCGTCAATGCGACCATGGCAGCGCGCCCCCGCACGCCGAGGCATTGAACGGCCTGCCGCATTGTCCCGGCTGAGCCGACGAGATCGATGGCGACGTCCACTCCTTTGCCGCCAGTCAGGTCGCGAATCTGATCCACAGGATTGCCGCTAGTTCCATCCACCGCAACGCCGCCGCATGCCGCCGCCGTGGCTAATTTCGCGGGGTTGATGTCGACAACCACGACTGTGTCGGCGCCGAGCGCTTTCGCCAGCTGCAGCGCGGAAAAACCGAGGCCGCCGAACCCGAAGATGGCAACGGATTCGCCCGACTGCTGACGCGCCTTGCGCAATGCGTGCAGTGCCGTCGACGCGGAGCACATCATGATCGCGCCATGCTCGAACGGGATCTCATCCGGAAGGAGGAATATGTTGCGGCCCGGAACTTTGATGAATTCCGCATAACCGCCGTCGCGGTGTTTTCCGATCATCTCGACTGAGCGGCAAAACTGTTCATCGCCGCGCCGGCAGAATTCGCACGAGCCACAGGTGACGAGATAGTGAATGCAGACCCGGTCTCCGACTGAACAGTTCGTAACGCGATCGCCGACAGCACCAATGTGGCCCGCGACTTCATGGCCCAGTGCAACCGGCAGGCGGTCGATCTGCGAAACGCCGGCGCGGTAATGGGCGTCTGAGTGACAGATCCCGCAGGCGGCAACCTGCACGAGCACATCGGATGGTCCGATCTCCGGGACCGGAAGCTCTGCGTCTTCGAGCGGCTGACCTGGGGCAATGAGTCGCACAGCTTTCATCGCGGATCAGACCTGTTCTTGCCGCGACTTCAGGTCGTCAACCAAACAAATCACGGGGCGCCGCGCCCGAAAAGGTGGATCGCGACATCCGACGCGATCTGACCACGCTGGCAGAGGTCGGTCTACTAAGAGCAGCACCTTCGCACACTGGACTGCTCGCGATGTGACAAGCTGCTGCAGTCGCGTGTAGGCTCCGTGCCCGCGCATGTCTGACCAATCGCGACGTGAGTTTCTCGGCCGTCTCGCCGCTTTCGCCGCTGCTCCCAGCCTGACGATTGATCGAAGCGAACCGGAGCTGATCCTTCACAACGCGAACGTTGTCACGATTGACGATCGGATGCCGCGCGCGCAGGCGGTTGCGATCGCCGACGGAAAATTCCTCGCCGTGGGCACTAACGAGCAGGTGCTGTCGCTCGGGACTGCGCGGACAAAAAAGATGGACGTCGGCGGCAAGACCATTGTCCCGGGATTCATCGACGCGCATTCGCACCCGGCGATTGCCGGTCGGATGCACTTGCGGCAGGTGGATTGTGATCTGCGCACGATCGGAGCGATCCAATCTGCAATTCGGGAGCGCGCAGCGAAAAGCGCGCCTGGCGAATGGGTGCTGGGTTTCAAATACGACGATACAAAAACGAGCGACGGACGACCGTTAACGACCGAGGACCTGGACGCCGGGGGTCCGAATCACCCGGTTTACATTCAGCATCGCGGCGGCCACACCGCCTACGCCAATTCCCTCGCTTTTAAACTGGCCGGAGTGAGCTACGACACTCCTGATCCGCAGGGCGGAAAGTTCGACCGCGATCCGGCCACGAAGCGGCTGACCGGCCGCGTCGCTGAGCGCGCGACGGAGGTGTTCGACAAGCTGATTCCTGAGAATTACTCGCGCGAAGATTACCGCGAGGGCGTGAAGTTGATCGCGCGGATGCTCTCGCGCGTGGGCATCACGTCGGTGCACGATGCCTATGGCTCGCATGATGACCTCCGCGCGTACCAGGACGCGCGGGACGCCGGTGAGCTATCGGTACGGGTCTACTGTCTGATTGGTTATCGCGAAATCGATCGCATGCTGGCGGCAGGAATCCGGACCGGCTTCGGCGACGAGTGGGTGCGCGTCGGCGCGATGAAGATGACAGCCGATGGATCGATCTCGGAGCGCACCGCGCGTTTGTCGCAGCCCTATGTCGGGCGGCCGAACGATTTCGGCATCGAGGTCATGACGGAAGACGAGCTCTACACAAACGCGAAGAAGGCGCACGAATCCGACTGGCAAATTGGGGTGCACGCCAACGGTGACGTGGCGATCGATACCGTCCTGCGCGTGTATGAGCGATTACAGCGCGAGCGGCCGCGGCGCGACCCGCGATTCCGGCTCGAACATTGCACCGTAATCAATGACTCACTTGTCCAGCGGATCAAGAATCTCGGCGCGATTCCGACGCCGTTCGCGACCTACCCTTACTACCACGGCGAGAAGATGCGCGAGTACGGCGGCGAACGATTAAATCACATGTTCGCACTTCGGAGTTTTCTCGATGCCGGAATCCCGGTCGCGCCCGGCTCCGATTATCCGCCCGGACCGTTCGAACCGATGATGGCGCTCCAGTCTGCCGTCACGCGGACCGACATGAAAGGGAATGTGTGGGGTCCGGAGCAACGGATCACCGTCGAGCAGGCGCTACGCGTGCAGACATTACACGGTGCCTATGCTTCGTTTGAAGAGCGGATAAAAGGCTCGATCACGCGCGAGAAGTTCGCCGACCTGGTTGTGCTCGGGCGCGATCCGCTACGTGAGCCAACCTCGTCACTGATTGATATTCCGATCGAGCGGACGATGGTCGGCGGCCGCTGGGTATTCCAAAGTTGAAACCGGTTCTGGGCAGCCTGGCGGTGTTTGCGGCAATCGCGCTCTCTCGCGGCGCGACTGCGGCTGAGCCACTACTACCGGCCACTGAGGGCACGACGTGGCGCTATGCCGTGGTCGACCAGACGGACGGAGCTGCGCCGAACGAAAACAGGGTCGTCACCGTGCGAATCGCCGGCACGCACGGTTGGGAAGGTAAACGATTGCTGATGTTCGAGACGCTGAATGGTGACGCAATTGCGAAGACCGAGCTGCTCGAGATAGGGGAACACGGCGTCGTGTGTTACGCGCGCGGCGTGCGCAACGAGTTACTCGCCAAAGTCGATCCGCCGGAAACCTTTCTTCCAGCCGATCTCAAAGTCGGCAAAGCCTGGGAAACCGAAGGGTTGGTGAACGACATACGGCTTCATCAGCATTTCACTGTTGCCGCGGAGGAGGATGTGTATGTGCCGGCAGGCAGATTCCACGCGTTCCGGCTGCATAGCGAAGGTAACGCGCTGATGGCTGTTGCGGTCGACCGGTGGTTCGTTCCAGGAGTGGGCTTCGTCAAAGATGTGGCGACGATGCGCGGCCCTGGCGGTGCGTTGCTGCAACGGACAACCGTGGAGCTGCAGGCCCGGCCGGAGGTTGTCCCCCTGCCGACGCCGGCACCTACGCCGACACCGACCGCCACGCCACAGCCGATGCCCTCGGGCACCCCCCACCCCACCCCTTCTGAGCACAAGTCTGACGAGAGCGGCGTTGAATCATCGGCGCCTTCGCCCGAAATCCCCGCGCCGCCAGACGGCAAGCGATTGGTCGTCGATGTTTCCGATGATCCAGCAGGCGGGCAGAAAACAGAGTTCCACTCGGACGTCACCAATATTTACGTGCGCTGGCATGGCCGCGGATTGCCGGAGAAGGCGAGGGTGCGGATCGCGTGGGTAGCCGAAGATGTCGGTGACATCGTCGAGCCGAACTTTGTCGTCGATCAAACCGAGACCGTCGCGCCCGCGCCTGATTCAAGTGCTCGTTTTACTCTCGGGCGGCCGGAAGACGGCTGGGCGGAAGGAAAATACCGCGTCGAGTTTTACATCAATGACGCGCTCGAGGAAACAATCCACGTCCGGATCGTAAAGTAGTGTTCGCGTATCTGCAGGGGAAGCTGCCGGCTTCCCGCTGCGTGGTCGCCTGATCGTTGGGAACCTAACCGCTTCCCCTACAGGTCGGACGTCAGCTCGCGTGCGAACCGCTCCACGCGATCGATCGTTGCGACGATATCGTCTCTGGTGGTCCGCGGGTTGATCGTGCAGAGCCGCAGCGCGGTTACGCCGCGCAGCGATGTGGAGGTGAGAAAGGCGAATTTATCGCGCAGCATCCGCTCCACGATCTCACTTTGCGTCACGTCCTTCTGACCGAACCGGAAGCAAACGATGCCCATTTGCGCGGGTGAAAGAACCTCGCACTTCCTGCGTTTCCGTAGCTCAGCCTCTGCAAATTCAGCCAGCTGGAATCCACGCGTGATGGCCTCGCGAAATGCCCGGAGGCCGAATGTCTGAAATGAGAGCCACACCTTCAGCGAGCGAAAACTGCGGGTGAGTTGAATCCCGTAGTCGCAGAAATTCACCTCCGCGACGTGGCGGTGCACATCGCGCAGGTAATCCGGTGTGATGCGGAACGCCGCCTTGAGCAGGTCGCGATCACGCAGGAGCACGCAGCCACATTCGAACGATTGGAACATCCATTTATGCGGGTCGAGGGACAGAGAATCCGCGCGCTCCAGACCAGCGAGGGCGGAACGGCCGCGCTCGGACAGCATTGTCGCCGCGCCGTACGCACCATCGACGTGCATCCACATCTTTTCCGACGCGCAGAGGTCGGCGATCCCGCTTAGCGGATCAACTGCGCCAGTGTTCGTTGTCCCCGCGTTCGCGACCACGCAAAACGGTACCAGACCCGCCGCGCGATCCACCTCGATCAATGTGTGCAAACGATCGATCGGGAGCTGAAACTTGTCGTCACACGGAACAATCCGGAGCTGATCAGGCGTGAAGCCGATAACGCGCAATGCGCGCTCGACGGATGAGTGGGTCTGGTCGGAGAAGTAGACTACCGCGCCGTGCGAGCGGTCTTCAAGGATTGCATGCCGCGCCGCAACAAGTGCCGTTTCATTGGCGGCCGAGCCACCGCTAACGAACAAACCTCCGGCTCTTTCGGGCAGATTACACCAGCGGCAGAACCAGCCGATCACACTCATCTCCACGGCCGCTGCGGCCGAGCCGCCCAGCCAGGTGCCGTTGAAAACATTGAATCCCGCAGCGAGAGCGTCCGCCATCGCGCTGACGAAGTTATTAGGTCCGGGCACGAAGGCGAAGAAGCGCGGGTGATCGACATGCAGGTTGTTCGGGAGGACCTCTTTCTCAATCTGATCAAGTAGCTCCAGCGGATTGCGCGGATCGTCGCCAGGTTCAGCCGCAAAACGGTCCCAGATTTCGTTCGCATTCGCCTTCGCCCCAACCGGCGAGTCGCTCATCGCGGCGAAGTGTTCTGTCAGTAGGTCGACCACGCGATAGCCAAGCTCGCGCATCTGCTCGCGCGAAAGCTCGATCCGCGATGCGTCGGGTTCACTCATTCTTGTTAATTGTAGCTACCGCTTCTGGGCCGTCGAAGTCCGTTATGTCCGCAGCCATAGACCGACGCTACAGGATTTTACTCCCAGCCGATCTGACGGCCTTTGTTCTGCTCTTCCAGCCACGCTTGCAGCGGCTTGAAGTAATCAAGCATGGCACGGGTGGAAAGGTCCTCGCCGGTAGCTTCTTTCAGGACCTTGCGCCAGTCTTCCGTGCTGCCTTTGCGCATGATCTTGTCGAGAAAAGCGCCCACTTCCTTGTTGTTGGCATAGTTACAGGATTGCGGCGGCTGGTGGAGAATTTGACGCGCGATGTAGTCGTGCAACTGGAACTTAAAGACTGTCGCGAAGGCGTAGTTGTAATAGTAGGCGGGGGTGTCGTTGATGTGGGTCTTGGTTGCCGCGTCGCAGAACTCCTCACCGCGCGGACCAGGTGCCTCAACACCCTGCAGTTCGCCGACGTATTTCCACCAGCGTGCGTTCCATTGGTCCGGCGGCAGGCTTTTCGCGTAGACATCCGCCTCCCAGTGCGGCATGACGCCGGCCGAGAAGTAGATAAACGGAATGGAACGTGCGAGCGCATCCTCGAGCAGGAACTGAGTTGCGTCGGCTTTGAAATCGGCGGGTAAGACACCACGTGCCTGGAGGTAAGGGACCTGACTCGAGGCAAGCGAGATGAGCTCACCCATGCCTTCGTGGAAACCTGGCGCAGCACCAGTCCTGAGCAGGTAAGGAATCTCAGGGCGGCTGTAAGCCTTGAAGTAGTAGCCGTGGCCCAGCTCATGGTGAGCAGTGAAGAACCAATCCGCGTTCGGCAGGATGCTCTGCAAGGAACGAATGTCGCTCTCCAGGTCGATATGCCAGCAGGAGGCATGAGTATTCTTTTTGCGCTTATCGCCGGCTGGAACGGGATACAAATCGGACTTCGCCCAGAAGGTTTCCAGCAAAGGCGAAAAGCCGAGCCCGCGATAAAAATCATCCGCGGTATGAATGATCCAGTCGGGTTTCTTGTTCTCGAAAAATTTGTCGAGATTCGCTGCGTCAACCAAGCCGGTCCATTCCTGCGACCAGCGGTTGTTAATCCAGTGCGCCGGTATCTTCTTCGGCACAGGCTGATGATATTTCTCGGCCAGCTTGTACTTGGTCCAGGTATGTAGCTGCAGATAGAGCGGACGGAGCGTCGTCTGCCAGTCGTCCAGCATTTTCAGCATCTCGTCTGTCGTCATGCCGTAGTTCGAAACCTGAAGGGCGAAGTAGTCGGGATACTTCATTTCGTGAGCAACGCCGTTGCGCAGGTCGCGGAGCTTGACCAGGTTCGGCTTGAGGGCCGGGCCGGATTGCTTGGATGCTTCCCAGACGGCGCGGCGCTCGTTGAGATCGGTGCTCTTTTCCAGCTTTACGTCGATGTCGTTGGCCGTGATTGGCTTTCCATCCAGCTTGAACTCGAAGCTGTTCAGGATTGACGCCTGCTTCGTCTCCGCTTGCACCCGCTGCTTGACGAGGTCCGGGTTCGTCATGGGACCTTCGGCGGCATTAAGCAGCAACTGCTTGAGCTGCCGGACCGTGATATCCGTCAGCTCACTGCTGTGTGTTAAGAGGTCCTGCGCTTCTTTGATCAGAGCAGGGTTGCCATTGAAGGCCGCGCTTGCTTTACCGGCGACTTCGGCGGCAGCATCGTGCTCCGGGGTTACGTCCGTGACGGCGAGCCACTGTGCTTCCTGGTTAACGGTGACGAGTGCCCGGAAACCCTGGTTAGCAAGACTGAGAAAGCGGTCCGCTCGTTCCTGGACCGGCGACGGCGCTGCCGCGGTGGCGAACGTGAGCGCAAGAAAAACAGGGAGTGCTCGAGTTAGATGCGAGGCGAATTGCATGGGCGAACGCTAGCTGCTCGTGCGCGGGCGCACGAGTGGTTTTGTGAGGGAAGGAGTATTGTAGCCGTCCGGAGCGAAGCACCGCGACCGGCTTGACGCCTGGGGTCACCAAGCCGTTCGTTGTAGACGCATGAACATTGCGCTCTTCCGGATCGGGGCCTCGCTTTGTTTCCTTGCCGTCGCGCTGGGCGCGTTCGGCGCGCATGCGCTGAAAGGCCGTCTTGAGCTAAATGCTACTGCAGAGATCTGGAAAACGGCCGTGCTCTACCACTTTGTGCACGCGCTTGCGATCTTCATCCTCGGACTGCATGGCGGAACCTCGCGTGCACCCACTTGGTTCTTCAGCTCAGGGATTCTCCTCTTCAGCGGCAGCCTCTACCTCATGGCGCTAACGAATTTGCGGTGGCTCGGTGCAATCACCCCGATCGGTGGCCTCTGCTTTCTCGCGGGTTGGGCGTGGCTGGTCGTGAAGCCATTGCAATAGCCGAGCGGCTTCCCTGATTTCCGCCGATACTGCGGCGGCGCTTGTCCGGCTGCCAGTCCGGCTGCTAATCTGCGCCCGAGATGGCTTCGCTGATCGAGACAGAACACGATCTAATCGCGGTGATCATTTTCATCGCGACCTACTTCGTCACGCTCGCGATTGGCCGCCTACTGAAGCGCCGCGCCGGCGTCCAGATCGGCGTTTTCTTCCAACTCTTCTGCCTTACCCTGGCGTTTTATGCCGCCTCGGGGTTCTATGGCCTGCACGCCGACTGGCGGAATCACGTCGGCGCTCTGCTCGTGCTGCTGAGCAGTGGCGTCCTTCTCGCCCTGATCGACCGCTATATCTGGACCGGCTATTTCGAGCGGAAGCGACAGACACCCATACCGCATATCGTTCGCCAGGTCGCGGCGCTGGTGATTTTTCTCGTCGCGCTTCTCCTCATCCTCAGTGTCGGCTATCACGCGCAGGCGCAGCTGACCGGGTTGCTCGCCGGCTCCGGCGTGGCCGTGATCGTGATCGGCGTTGCCGCACAAAACGTGCTCGGCTCAATCATCGCCGGCGCTTCGTTGCAAATCAGCCGGCCCTACAAGGTCGGGGACTGGCTCCAGGTGAACGACCGCTTCGGGGAAGTGATGGAGATCAACTGGCGCTCCACGCGACTGCGGACCAACGACCACATCTACCTGGACATTCCGAACAATGAGATTGTCCGGCAGACGATCATCAACCTGCATTACCCCACCCAGGTGCACGCGATGCGGCTACGTGTGGGAGTCGATTACAACACGCCGCCGAACAAGGTGAAGGACGCGCTCTTCCGCGCGGCGATCAATGCCGAGGGGGTGCTGTCCGATCCGAAGCCAAGAGTCTTCGTGGTCGATTTCGCCGAGTCAGCGGTGGTTTACGAAGTGAAATACTCGATGGGCAATCACGCGCACTACAATGAAGTCTCGGACGCGCTCCGGACTAACATCTGGTACGAATTCAAACGCCAGCAGCTGACGATCCCCTTCCCCATTCGCACCGTCCAACTCCAGCGGAAGCACACCGAGGGCGCAGCCGACGCGCGCGACGAAGCGCGCGCCATCATGCGAAACGAGCCGCTCTTTCGCTGTCTCGAGGACGATCAACTGAACCGGCTGGTCGCGTCGGCACGGCTCGATCGCTTCGGACGCGGCGAACGCGTGATCGAGGAGGGCGGCGATGGGAACAGCATGTTCGTCCTGATTCGCGGGACAGCGCACGTTTCGGTGACGAAAAACGAGAGCGCGATTCGTGTTGGCGTTCTCCGGACCGGTGATTGTTTCGGCGAGATGTCGATGCTGACAGGCGAGCGTCGCTCCGCCACTGTCCGTGCGGACGCGGACTGCGAAGTGCTTGAGATCGAGAAGGATGCGATGTCGCAGATTTTTCACGACGCACCCGAGTGCCTGAACCAGCTGAGCGAGGTCCTGGCGCAGCGTCGTCTTGAAACCGAAGGGATCGTCCGAGATGCGAGCGACCCGCGTGACCTGGCGAAAGAGGGCGAATACCGCGCGTCATTCCTAAGCCGGCTGAAGGCTGTTTTCGAGCTTTAGAGCGGCTGCGACCGAACGTCGGAGAGGCGCACGCTCATTTTGTGCGTGGCGCCGGACTTTATTTATCCCTGGTAGCGGTGCACGTCGCGGACCGCCGCACACGTCCAAATAGCCGGTTGCGGGAGGGGCAAATCTCCCTACAATCCGGCGTTCCCGAACCGGGACCGACCTATGAATTGCCTCGCAGTTTCGTTGCTCAAGTCTGGCGTGTGGATCTCGATGATCTGCGCTGTCGCCGGCCTCGGTTTCGCATTTCTCCTCATTCAGCGAATTCTCGCCGCTTCTCCGGGCAACGAGCGGATGCGCCAGATCTCCGGCGCGGTGCAGGAAGGCGCGAAGGCTTATCTCAACCGGCAGGTCATCACGATCAGCGCGATCGCGGTGGTGATTTTCATCCTGCTCTTCATTTTCAAGGATCACGCGACGGCAGCTGGTTTCGTCCTCGGCGCTTTCTGCTCTCTTGCCGCAGGGTATATCGGCATGCGTATTGCCGTGGTCGCCAACGCGCGGGTCACGCAGGCGGCGACGACCTCGTGCGGAGCGGCACTCCGGGTTGCGTTTAATGGTGGCGCAGTCACCGGCTTGCTCGTTGTCGGTCTGGCACTGCTCTCGGTCGGTGTTTTTTATTACATCGCGCGCCGCTGGGTGCCGGGGCACGAAGTCGGCAGCCTCGTCGGCGTCGCGCTGGGCGCGAGCCTGATCAGCGTTTTCGCACGACTCGGGGGCGGTATTTACACCAAGGCGGCCGACGTCGGCGCGGATCTCGTCGGGAAGATCGAAGCCGGCCTGGAGGAAGACGACCCGCGTAATCCGGCGACGATCGCAGACAACGTTGGCGACAACGTGGGTGATTGCGCCGGAATGGCGGCGGACGTGTTCGAGACCTATGCCGTCAGCCTGATCGGCGCGATCCTCATCGGCACGCTCACGCTCGGCGGCGCAACGCCGGACCTGGCGCGTGCGGCGGTGGTTTATCCATTCGTTCTCGGCGGAATTTCTGTTCTCGGAGCGATCATCGGCATCCTCTTCGTCAACCTGACCGGCCGAAAGCCTACCGCCACGTTGATGGGCGCAGTGGTGACGAGCGGCATTGTGTCGGCTGTGCTCTTCTGGCCTGCCACGCATGCGCTGTTTCCCGGCGGCTTCACGGTCAACGGCATCGGCCACACCGCGACGCAGCTTTACTTCGCGTCGCTGATTGGTCTCCTCATGACCGCGGTTGTGGTCGCGATCACGAACTACTACACCTCGATGAGTTACGGCCCGGTGCGCAAGATTGCCCGCGCGTCGGAGACTGGTCACGCTACCAACATCATCGCCGGGCTGGCGATTGGCCAGCATGCCACTGCCCTCCCGGTCGGCTTCATCGGCATCGCGATCCTCCTCAGCAACCATTTCGCCGGTCTTTACGGCATCGCCGTGGCGGTCATGAGCATGTTGTCCATGGCCGGAATCATCATCTCGCTCGACGCCTTCGGGCCGATCACCGACAACGCCGGCGGCATCGCCGTGATGAGCAATCTCCCGAAAGAAGTGCGCGGCGTGACCGACGAACTGGACGCGGTCGGCAATACAATGAAAGCGGTTACGAAGGGTTACGCAATTGCCTCCGCAGGTCTGGCGGCGCTGGTCCTGTTCGGCTCGTACGTGGAGGAACTGAAAGCCCATTACGCTGCCAGTCATCGTACCTACAATTTCGCGTTCACACTGACGGATCCGAAGGTCATAATCGGTCTCTTCATCGGCGGTTTACTGCCGTTCATCTTCACCGCCTTTAGCATGGACGCCGTTGGCAAAGCCGCCGGTGCTGTCGTGCGGGAAGTGCGCCGTCAATTAACGGCCAAGCCGGGGATTCTGCGCGGCGAAGACACACCCGAATACGGCACCTGTGTCGACATTGTGACGAAAGCAGCGTTACGCGAGATGATCATCCCGGCGTTGTTGCCGGTCCTGGTTGTCGTTCTCGTAGCGGTAATTCCGCAGCTTGGCCCTGTCGTCCTGGGTGGCGTGCTCGTCGGCACGATCGTGACCGGCTTATTTGTGGCCATCGCGATGACTTCCAGCGGCGGGGCGTGGGATAACGCGAAGAAGTTCATCGAAGAAGGAAACTTCGGCGGCAAAGGCTCGGCTGCTCATGCCGCTGCGGTGACCGGCGACACGGTGGGCGATCCCTACAAGGACACCGCGGGCCCGGCGATCAATCCGATGATCAAGGTCGTGAACATCGTCGCGATTTTGATCATCCCGATTTTCTTCTAGACACAGCTCGTCTCTCTCCCGCCGCCTCGGCGGAGCCGGCGACGACTGGTGGACGGAGATGTCTCGGCTTGCCTCGGCATGACAACCGGGCCGAGTGCATCAATCGCGTAGCTTCGTGCCTCTCATTTCTATAAACACGTCGTTTTCGCCACGGCGGGCCTTCGACCAGAGAGGTGCGGTGCCATTGCGCTTTGAAAACAAGCGGCGGCGCGCGTACTCTGGTTTGCATGGATTCCGACGATCGCGATTTTCACCTTGTCGCCACGCCGAAGCCGATCGCGATGCCGCCGGCCCCGGGCAGGCCGGATCCGGGGGCGAATCCGTTCAAAGTCGTGATCGATCCGGAAATGCGCGCCAAGCTGAGGCGGGCGCTTTTCGAACTGATCGATTTTCATGACGAAGCGCTGGCCGAACATTTCGCGGAGGGAAAGTTATCTCTCGAGTCCTACAAGGAATACATCGAGCTCTTCGCCCGCAGTTTGAAAGAAACGATGGATAGCCGCGAAGGCGTCGCCTATCTGCTGCGGGCGGCGGGATTCGAGGTGCCGGCACACGACATAAATCTCGATCCGGAGCTGCGCTGGAAACGCGGACCGGGAGCGTTCGGACGAACCCTACTCTAACGTAGAGGCGGTTGGCACAACCGTCCTGCATCCAAAACACTTGTGTCGATTGCGGGCCGTGTCACAATCCGCGGCGATTGCATGGCGACGGTGCTGTTGATTGAAGATGATGCCGAAAGCCGTCGTGCGACGGCCGCTCAGTTTGCCGATGCAAACTGGAGGGTGCTGGAAGCGGGCGATGGCGACGAAGGTATTCGTCTCGCGCTGCAACAACGGCCTGATGTGATCCTGTGTGATCTGCTGATGCCGAAGACGAACGGCTTTCAAGTTTGCCGCGCCGTTCGCCGCCAGCTCCAGCCGGTCAAGATCATCGTCTTCTCGGGACGTGATTACGGGGTCGACCGCGACACGGCGCTGGAGGCGGGAGCGGATGAATATTTGATCAAGCCACTGATGTGGAAGGCGCTCTCCGAAACAATCGACCGGATTTTGCCGGAAGTCGCACGACGGCCGAGCGACAGCGTGTTTGCGCCGCAGTTTTTCCCGCCTGCGACACGGGTAAAGTTTTGGGGCGTACGCGGCTCGATTCCGGTGCCGGGTCCATCCACCGTGCGTTACGGCGGCAACACGACGTGTGTTGAGGTTCGCGCCGACGGCGAAATTATCGTGCTCGACGCCGGGTCCGGCATTCGCCCGTTGGGGCTCGCGCTCGACAAGGAGTTTGGCGACCGCCCGATGAAGCTGACGTTGCTCATCACCCACTCGCATTGGGACCACATCCAAGGGCTGCCATTTTTTCTACCGGCCTATCACAAGAAAAACCAGGTGCGCGTGCTCGGTTATGAAGGCGCGCGGGCCGGGCTGGGCGCGATTCTCGCCGGCCAGATGGAAACGCCCTTTTTCCCGATCACGCTGAGTGATGTGCCGGGCAACATTGCGATCGAAGAATTGCGCGAGATGGAATTCTCGATCCGCAAAGTGCGGGTGCAGGCAAAGTTCCTCAATCACCCTGGCGTATGCGTAGGGTATCGGCTGTTTACGAGCAGCGGCTCGATCGCGTTTCTACCGGACAACGAGCCGTATGAGGTATTGAAATTACAGGCCGCCGAGCGTGAGCAGGTAGATCCCGAGGATGCTCGGAATTACGCGGCGGCTGAACGCCAGAAGCTTGTCGAATTCCTGGCTGATTGCGACCTGCTCTTGCTCGACACGCAATACAACGACGAGGAATACCTGAAACACGTCGGCTGGGGCCATGGCTCCCTCAGCAGCGTCGTCTCCCTCGCGCTCGATGCCAATGTCGGCAAGCTAGTGCTATTCCATCACGATCCGAATCATGACGATGCCACGATCGACGAAATGCTCGAAAGCGCGCGCCATCTCGTGGTCGAAAGCGGCAAATCCCTCGAGGTGGAAGCCGCGCGCGAGGGCGCCGAGATCTGGCTCGGCGGCAAGTAGCTGCGGCTCGTTACTCGGGGCTACCCGGAGGGACGTTCAGCTGTTTGAGACCGTCCGGAGTGAACTCGGTTTCCGCGTAGTTCACGTTTCGCTTGATGCTTGACCCGGTTATTTGCGTGACCGAGCCGCGGGGGCCGTGAACCTGGAGATCAGCCGGAAGCGAGTCGCCTCCGTTCAGCATCATGCGGGTAACATTGATGCGCCGGACGACCTTGCCTGAGGCGTCGTATTTTTCGATCTTCAGCGGCACCATCCGGCCCGCATCCACCCAGGTTTTCACGCTCGCGTAAGACGAGCTGTGGTCTTTGCCCGGTTTCGACTCGAGAACCTGGCAGGGAAAGCGATCGACGGTTTCCGTCCCGACGATTGCCTGCTGGCTCCAGGCAAAAGGACTGTCGATAATGTCCTCGTAGGAAAGCTCGCTCCCAAAGAGCGGCTGATTCATCTCTGCCGCCCCAATCTGTTTCAGATTATTCGGTGGCGTGAATGATGTGCCGGTGAACTTGTGTCCCGAACGGTGAAGCAAGACGGACTCGCCTTTGCGCTCTTTCGGGAAAAGTACCTGGTAGACGATATCGCCGCCGCCGTCGGAGGTGCGAGACTTGATCTGGAGCTGAAGGGTCTGGTTGTCGCCCCCTCCGACCTGCATCCGAATCCGGACCAGCGTGGAACCGGTCTCCTTGGCCCGGAGTTTCGCGGCCAGCTCAGAACCGGGATCGGCGGCTGACAAGATACGCGGCAGAGCAAGGGCAAGACAGAGGACGCCGAGAAAACATCTTCCAGCGGCAGAGTGAAGATTCATAAGTAATTCGACGATGCGTCTTGCGCTTTCTTCAGCCATGTAAAGCAAGGCTCGGCGACAAACGCGAACTCCGCCACGCGGGATAGAAGCCGCTCAACACGCCGACACAAACAGCAATGGCAATGGCCATGAGAGTGAGATTCAAGCTGAGATCCGGTTCGAGCAGCCCGTGAATGGCCGGCGCGTTTTGCATCAGGTGAACACCAATAACGCCTAGTCCCACGCCGATGATTCCGCCGAGTAATCCGAGCATTGCCGACTCCAACAGAATCATGCGCACGATCCGGCTGCGCTTCCAGCCGAGCGCGAGCAAGACGGCGATCTCCTGTTTTCGCTCGAAAACGCTCATGAGCATCGTGTTTGTGACGCCGAGCACACCGACGAGCACAGCCAGCAGGGACGTGCCCCAGCTCATTGCATTGATCACGCGGTACCCTTCGGTATTGACCAGGTGCTCGCCCGCGGGTTCGGCATGAGCTTCAGGGATAAGACGCGACATTTCTTCGCAAAGTCGCCGGATTCCAGCGTCGTCAGTCCCGGGAGCAGCCCGCACATCGATCGCGCTGATCTGCCCCTGATTTCCGGTGATCTGCTGCAGCAGCGGCAGCGAAAGAACGATCGAACCGTTCTCAACAAATGCGCCGCCTTCGGCGATACCAACGACGGTAAGTTCCTCGGTCTCGATTTGAACAGTATCGCCGATTTTCTTCTTCAAGACATCCGCCGCGGTGGTGCCGAGAACCACGGCCCGCTCGTTCTCATCCTTCGGCATTCGTCCGGAAACGAGCTTGAGATTTTCCCACGCAAAACAGCCCCATTCGCGCCCTGACACAACCATCAACTCGGCGTTCTCGATGCTCATCAAATCCACCAGGATGCCGCACGTCGCGGCGAGCCCCGGCAGATGCGCGATCCGCTCGCGCGTGGATGCAGGAAACGGCTTCGGGGTCAGAGAGCCTCGCATGTTGTGAACCACGATATCGGTGCCGCGCGACTTCATCCCTGCGGTCCAGCTTGTGATGAGGCCACGAGACAAGCCGATCAACGCGACCACGGCGGCAATGCCCACGGCAATTCCAAGGAGAGTCAATCCGGTGCGGACTGGCCTGCGCTGGAGGCCACGCGTGACTACGTTCAGAAAAGTCATTTCATGAAACCGCGGAAAGCTTCGACGGCTCGCCGTCGAAAACGACGCGGCCGTCCCTCATCTGAATGGCACGCGACGCTCGTGCGGCAACGTTCATGTCGTGAGTGATAAGGACAAGGGTCATCCGCCGCTGCTGATGAAGATTGATCAGAAGGTCGAGGACGATCCCTGCGTTCTCGCTATCCAGGTTCCCAGTTGGTTCATCAGCCAGAAGGACCGACGGCGAATTGGCGAGACTCCGCGCGATGGCGACGCGCTGGCGTTCTCCGCCGGAAAGTTTGGCCGGGAAATGATCGACTCGCTGCTCGAGCCCGACAGCCTTCAGTAGGTCGCGAGCTCGCGCCGATCGGCCGGCGCGAGATTGACGATCCTCGAACATTGGAATCTCGACGTTCTCGATGGCGGTAAACGTCGGCAGGAGATGAAAGGCCTGGAAAATGAACCCGATCTCGTGCGCGCGGTAGGAAGCCGCGTCGTCGAGATCGGCGAGCGATTTGCCCCGGTAGGACAACGTTCCCTCACTGGGGACGTCGAGTGCGCCCAGCATTTGCAGCAATGTTGTCTTCCCGCTGCCACTCGGCCCGACAATTGCGACGAATTCGCCCTCGCCGATCTGGAAAT
This sequence comes from Chthoniobacterales bacterium, assembly GCA_045809925.1. Classification (GTDB taxonomy): domain Bacteria; phylum Verrucomicrobiota; class Verrucomicrobiia; order Chthoniobacterales; family UBA10450; genus CADDYX01. The sequence continues at coordinate 20,873 of JBJMWX010000050.1, read as the reverse complement.
CCACGCCGCGCAAGGCGTGCACCTGGCCATCATCGTAGTCCTTTTTGAGCCCGGCCGCTTCGAACACGAGCGGTGAGGCGGCTGTTCGCTCGGTTTCCGATGATTTCGAGTTCATGATCGCAAAGACAACGCGAAGGCCGCGCGGCTCACTGGTTGTTATGCGCGCCGATCAAGCCGGCAGGCACACAGGTCAGACAAAATTGACTGATGACTCCTCTTTTCGACGATCATCGAGTGGCTGTGCATTCGAGGAGGAATCGCGCCACTGGGCACCGATGCGCGGATCGCGCAGGCTGCGAATCAGATCCGGAAGCGCCTGCCGATAACTCATGAAGGGAACCAGTTCACCTGGATTTTTTGGCGTCAGGATTGATGTGAATTGGGGCAGCACCCGGTGCGGCAATCCTGCATTTTGATGATGGACGCCATGATATGGTTCGTGCAGCAGCGTGTAGGCGAACACGTGCCCGAGCCAGCTTTTCGGCACAATGCTGCGCGTCGAGCTATTCACCGTGTTTCCGGTTAGTCCGAGATGTTCGACGTATTTGCGCCAGGTCTGGAGATTTGCCGCAATCAGCGCCGGCGCGAGGTAGAGCCAAAGGAAATACTTCCAAACGCCCCAGAAGCTGACCGCGGCGAGAATGCCCGCCCACGCTGCAAAAGACAGCGCCAGCTCGAGCCAAATTCTGCGTCTCACCTTGCGGCTGCGAACGATCGACTGTGGGTGGACGAAAACGCGCAAAAAGATTAGCGGCGAATAGAAGAGGCCGAAGGTCAGTTCGAAAAACGCGGCCGTGCGACGCGCCCAACGAGGAGCCTGCGGCAGGACGAACGGCCAGAGTTCCGTGTCGCGCTCGGTGGCAAGATGCATGTGATGCATTTGGTGGACGACGCGATAAAGACTGAATGGAAGAAAGCTAAAAATACCGATCAGGACTCCATCGAATTCGTTTAATCGCCGACTCTTCCGCAGCAGGCCGTGGGAAGCCTCGTGAAAGCCGATCAACAAACCGTGCATCAGATGGGCCGTCACGAGCACGAGCGGAACTGCCAGCCAGACCCATCCGGCCCACACTGCAGCCCAGAGCGCGGCCTCGCTTGCGCCTAGCAGGATGACCAGAGTCTCGAACGCGACACTGCTCACGCTGTGCTCGTCGTGCAGCTCGGGAAGGCTTTCGGCCGTTGTCGCGATGTTTACCACTTCAGTTCGTCAGCGCCGCAGTTCGCTTTTCGGGTACGCGACAAATGCTTTCCAGCACTGTCCTGAACAAGCGCCCCAGTTCTTCGATTTCAGGTTGGGAAAAGAGATTTTCGCGGAACAACCAGACCACCTCAAGCGCGTCGCCCTGTTCGGTAATCTCGCAGCCCAGATCAAACCGGAACGTTCCAGTCGAGCGCATCCTCAGCTTGAGGGAAAGGCCGCGAATTTCGACGTCGGGAACCGGATGGTTTTGTAAAGCGAATCTCACCTGAAAAACCGGGTTGTGCTTCGGCGACGGATGCTCGCCCGTTGCCCGAACAAGCTCGGCAAACGGCATCGCGTTCGCAAATGAATCGACGGTGGATTCGTGCACAGATCGCAAATGTTCCGAGAATGGGCGCTCCCGTTCAACCTGGCCCCGCAGCGGCACGACGCCGGAGAAATATCCCATTGTCTCGCGGACATCCGGCTTGGTGCGGTTCGCGACCGGCGTTCCCACCACGATGTCGTGTGCTCCGGTCCAGCGTGAGAGCGTAACTTGGAAAGCGGCGAGCAAGGTGCTAAAGAGCGTCGCACCGCTCCGTCGGGCCACCTCCCGCACCGGTCCGCTGATCTCCGCCGATAATTGGGAGATCAGCCGCCGCGGCAGAAGGGCATCGTCCGAATCGTCCGGGATGCTCCAAAGACGCGGCGCCCCCGTCAGGCGGGATTTCCAATAAGCGATGCGGCGGTCCAGCTCGGCAGGTTGCCAGAACGCCCTCTCAGCAGCACCCCAGGCGGAATAAGATGTCGCGACAGGCGGCAGGCTGTCAGGGCCGCCCACGCGTTTTTGGACATAGGCCGCGCTTAGATCCTGAACAAACACGCCGAGTGTCCACCCATCAGCGATTGCATGGTGAATCGCGAAGACCATCACCTGGTCGTCGGGGGCACGGCGAAGAACCTCCACCCTGTAGAGCGGACCCTGCACAAGATCGAAGGGCTCGGAAAAAGTTTGCAGCGCAAGCTCTTCAAGTTGCTCCGGCGGCGTCTGCGGCGGGATGTCGCGAAACCGGATCACCGGCTCGCCCCGTCGCCGAATCAGCTGCACCGGCCCGTTCTTTCCCGGCAGCAAAGAAAGCCGCAAAACCTCCTGCCGATCAACCACCCGTTGCAAAGCGGTTACACAATCCTCCGGCGAGATCTGTCCGCGGACGTTAATAACGCAACAGATATGGTTCGATACATTCGAGGGCGCTGCGGGCGACGCCTCCCACAGCTCGCGCTGCGAGAAAGTTACTGGATGGAGCTGGGCTTCGCCGCTCGCAATCCACTGTTTGAACCGGGCCTGCTTTGCGTCAGACATGCGGAGCTGCTTCGAGCACAGGATCTTGCTCATCGCCGACAAGGCGGCCGACGTCTTCGCTCGAAAGAGCGTCGAAATCGATCTCGCTGGCAGCCGCGGCCGGTTCGACCGTGCTCGTCGGGGCGGCAGCTGACGGCGGAACGGTCGGCGCCGTACCGCCCCCCATGTGTGCCATCATCAAAGCCGCGATCTGCCCGATCGTGCGGGCGCGCATCAAGCTCGTCGCCGGAAGCGCTACACCGATGGCCGCTTCGAGTGCGTTCTCTATCTCCACGCCCATCAAAGAGTCGAGGCCGAGATCAGTAAGAGGTTGATCGTCGCGAAGTGTGTCGGGTTTCACGCGGAGAACAGAGCCGACAGCTTCCCGTACCGCCTGCGCGATCACGCTTTCTTTTTCTGCCGGCGCAGCCGCCTCGATGCGGTTTCGCCAATCGCTTGTGCCACCCGCGCCCGCGCTTTGTTCTCCTTCGACCGCGGCAAAGATGCGCTCGAACAGCGGGTTGCCTTGTATGCCCCGGAAGAACGTCCGCCATTTCGCCCAATCAACGCGGATGGCAGCAACCTGTGCGTTGTCGGCGCGGAGCGATGACTCGAGGATCGAAATCACTTCGGCGGGAGACAATTCCGTCGTGCCCTGCTTCGCCAAAAATTCCGCCACGCGCTCGTTACGGGCGACGTAGCCTTCGCCGCCGAGGACACCCCAGTTGATCGTCAGGGCCGGCAGACCCAAGGCGCGTCGATGGTGTGCGAGCGAGTCGAGAAAGGCGTTGGCGGCACCGTAGTTACCCTGCGCCGGGTTGCCGAAGATCGAAGAGATCGACGAAAACATGACAAAGCAGTCCAGTGACATGTCGCGCGTGGCTTCATGAAGTAACCAGGCGCCAACCGCTTTGGGCCCGATCACAGTAGCCATTCGATCGCGGTTGAGCTGCGAGAGCACGGCATCATCGATCGCCATGGCGAGATGAAAGACACCACGCAGCGGCTGCCCGCTTTCGTGAATGCGAGCAAAGACGCGGCAAATATCCTCCGCCGACCCTGCATCGGCTTTCACAATCTGCACTTCAGTTCCGCGATCGCGCAGGACTTGGACAAAGGCTTCGGCCTCAGGCGTGGATGCACCGCTGCGACTGGAGAGGATGAGGTGGCGGGCACCCGATTGTACAAGCCAGTTGGCGAGCACTTTGCCGAACCCGCCGAACGCACCGGTGATGAGGTAGCAGCCGTCCGATTTGATCTCGAAGTCGGGTGCGATTGGTTCGCCACGCCGGGGCAGAAACGGTTGCGGGAAGGAGACGATTACTTTGCCGATGTGCTTACCACCGGCCATTAGTCGAAACGCCGCATCGACGTTCGATGCCGGAAAGACGCGGAACGGCAGCGGGCGCAGAGCCCCCTGCTCCACCAGGTTGGAGACTTCGGCCAGGATGTCGCGAGTAAGCGATTCGTCGCCTGCAAACACGGCGTCCATGGCGACGACATGGAATGATGCGTTGCACCGCAACGGGCGGAGCGGAATGCGCGAGTTCTGGTAAATGTCGCGTTTACCGATCTCGATGAATCGACCGAACTCGGCCAGGCAGGAGAGCCCCATTGGGATCGCTTCGCCGGCGAGCGCGTTGAGCACCACATCGACGCCACGGCGCCCGGTCAGTTCCATGACGGCTTCGGCAAAATCACCGCGGCGCGAATCGACGACGTGTTTCACGCCCAGCGTCGCGAGGAGCGCGCGTTTAACCGGGCTCCCGGCGCTGGCGATGACATCCGCGCCTAAATGATGCGCAATCTGGATCGCAGCCATGCCCACCCCGCCGGCACCCGCATGTATGAGAACGCGCTCACCCTTGCGCAGCCGAGCGACATTGTTGAGCGCGTGCCATGAGGTCATGAACACCACCGGAATGGTCGCGGCTTCCTCGAAGGAAAGGCTGTCCGGAATCCGCCGAATGTCACACGCGCGCGCGATGGTCCGCGTTGCCAGGCCGAACACCGCCAAGCCGAAGACGCGATCACCGGGTCTGACATGCCGCACATCCGAGCCCACTGCGGCGACTATGCCTCCGACCTCGTCTCCAAAAATTCGAGCATCAGGTGCTTCGCCGGGATAAAGCGCAAGCGCCTTGAGCACGTCGCGGAAATTCATTGCCGCGGCTTTGACATCGATGATGACTTCGCCGGGACCGCACGGCGGCGGCGTGAACGGAACAAATTTCAAACTATCGAGGTGGCCGCGCTCGCGTGATTCGAGGCGCAGTGGCACACCCGGCTCGAGCTTGCCTTCGATGCGCGGCCGTCCTCGGTCGAGCCTTTGCACGTAGCGCGCTTCGCCCCGCAGAGCCACTTCTCGCTCCGGCTCGGTCCGCAGGAGTTCGGCCCAAACGAGGTCGATGTCGGCTGCCGAGCCTGTCGGCGGCAGATCGATGCATCGGCAGGCGTAGTTCGGGTATTCGTTCAGGATGACGCGCACCAGGCCGAGAGCAGGAGCCTGGGCGACTGCGGTTGGCTCGATTTTCCGGCCGACCGCTTGCGCGCCGCGTGTCACGGAGTCGATCCGCAGTTTCGTCCTTGGCAGAACAGCTTCGAGCGCTTGGGCCAGGTGAAGCAGCGAGTCCGTCCCGAAGACTGCGTCAGAATCGAACTCTGTATCGAGGTTCCAGAGATAGACGATGCGTTCGAGCTCGGCACTGGCGGCGTTTGCCGCCAGAAGTTGCCGCCAATCCTCCGGCGCTTCCGGCCGAACCGTAAACGTGTCGGTATCCGGCACGCCGAAAGCCGTTCCGCGTCGGACGATCTGGCAACGAAGCCCGTTCGCGCGTAGCCGCGAAGCTAAAGCGTGCCCGACTCCGCCCTCGTCGGCAAAGATGAGCCACGATTTTTCCTCCGGAACTTGAACGACTGGCTCAACTGCGGCGGGTGCGACGTAACTCTTGCGTCCGAGAATGGCGATCTGACCTTCGCCGTACGATCCCATCAGCCCACGGAGCGAGGCTGTCTCGTCAAACCCGACCTCGTGCAGGAGTTTCTCCCATTGCGCGCGACCGAGCAGGGGGTGCACGCTGCGCAGATCGCGGTCAGTGAAACGCCACCAACCGCTTGTCAGGCCAAAGACTGCTTCGGTCCAGAGCTGAGGCGTGGCGAGATCCATGAAGACGAGCGAGCCGCCCGGGGCAAGCAGCTCGTGAAGGTTGCGCAGCGCGGCGCGCACGTCGGCCACGGCGTGCAGGACATTGGTTCCGACCACGAAGTCGAATGAGCCTGGTTCAAACCCCTGTTCGATGGCAGGTTTTTCGAGGTCGAAGATTTTTGTCTCGACCTCAGGGAAGGCGGCGAGCTTTTGCATCGCCCCGGCAAAGAAAGCGGCTGAGACGTCGCTAAAAGTGTATGAGTGGAGACCGCGTTCCAGAGCCGGCAGGAGCTGGGCGGCGAGACCGCCGGTCCCCGCGCCGACTTCCAGAATGCGCAGTCCGCGGCCTTCGGGGAGCACCCCCGCGCCTTCCTGCACGGCGGCGGTGATGGCAGCGAGCCAGTGGCTCGTCAGCAACCCGTCGCCATAGAACTGATCGAGCAGGTCTGCACCCGCGCCGGCAAAGAGTACCTGGACTGCATCCTTTTCGCCCCGCAAAATCGGGCCGAGCTCTGCACAGGTTCCTGCAACGAGCAGAGCTTCGGGAAGATGACCGGGATTTTTCTCGATGAACGCGCGTTCGGTTCCGCATGCAGAACCGGCGGCGTGCCCAAACTCGGGCGTTGGACGATAGCCGGATTCGGTTCGCTCAAGCAGGCCGCGTCTCTCCAGTTTCAACATCAGCTGGTCGAAGATCGGACGCATTTGCGCAGCGATGCGCAGAGTATCGGGGGTGAAAGTGGTCCTGACTTGTGCACCCATTTCGCCGAGAGCAGCGCAAAGCAGCGCTGCCGCCAGGTCATCCTGAGCGGCTACCGCCTCCGTGAGGCGAGCCTCGCCGCGTGTCGTGATTACGTCATTGAGCGCATGTTGAGCCGCGTCGCGCAGGCGAAGCAACGGCACCGGCTCTGATCGCGCCGGTTTCGATGAACCCGGCGTCCTCTGCCAATCGATGTGATAGAGGACATCGCGCGTGGCGCCGAGCATATCGCGACGTACGCCGGCGACGCTGATCGCTCGAAAACCATCAATCAGGACGCAGGGTTTGCCGCCCTCGTCGTAGAGCCCGATACGCCCTTCAACGAATTCTGCGTTGCACTCCAGCACGCTGGCGCGCACCCGCGCGGACGCTCCAGGAGAGCGCAGAAAAAGAATGCGGCCGAAGCGGACCGGCAGCTTCAGCTGCGACCCGCGCGCTTCGACAGTTGCGCGTCCCGCAGAAAACACGTGCAACGCACCGTCGAGCAGCACCGGGTGTAACGGATACTCGCCCGCGCGCGACGCTATTGTCTCGGAAAGCGCCACCCGGCCGGCGGATGCACCTTGCGCAGCCGACAGCTCGCGGACAGAACGAAACTCGTCGCCGTAACGCAGGCCGAGATCGCTCATGTAGCGATAAAACGCGTGGACGTCGACCGGCTTCAGGCTGTCCCGCGCGTCACTGCTTTCCGTTTCAAAGCTCGATGCCGCAAATGTTGATTCCGTCCGCTCGCCCCGCATTGAGCCAACCACATGCAGTGACCACGAAGCGCCCTGATCAAAGCGGCTTTGTATGGTGAAGGTCCGATCGGCAGGCTCGTAGGAGACCTCGAGTTGAACACCGGCGACCGGGTCCGCGAGGATGAGCGGTTTGCGGATCTCGAAATCTTCCACCACAAAAGACCGCCCTTCGAACAGCTGCAGGCCGGCTTCGAGGACGAGATCGACAAATGCCGCAGCTGGAAAAATAACGTGGCTCTCGACCTTGTGATCTTTGAGGAAAGCCATGTGCCGGCTATCGAGCCTGGCGGTCCAGGTCGGTTTAGCGCTCGGCAGGCGCATGTCGAGCAGCCCGCGACCGCCGGGCCCGAGGCGGCTTTCGCGCCAGTTAGCGGCTTCGTTCCACCAGCGGCTGCGATCCCATGCATAAGCCGGAAGCGGGAGGAGACGGCGCGAAGGAGTGATCGCTTTGAAGTCGAGCGCGACTCCTGCGCGATGCAGATCCATTGCCGCTTCCAGAAGAGAATCGTGCTCGCGTTCCCGGCGAACAGAAGAGATTACAACCGGCTTCGTTCCGCCACGAATGGCGAGACATTCCTGGATCGAATGCGCCAGGGCCGGCTGCGCGCCGAGCTCCAGCCAGATGTCGACGCCGAAGTCGGCAATCGCATTGATGGCGGGCGCGAATTGCACCGGTTGCCGAACTCCGCGAGCCCAATGGGTCGCGTCACCACCATTGCCGTTCAGCCTGTTTCCGGTGACCGTGCTGAAGAGCGGGATCGTTTCGGACTGCGGGGCCAGATCGGTGAGCGCATTTTCCAGCGCGTCCGCAGCGGGCTGCATCATCGCGTGGTGAAAGGGATGATCGACGCGGACGAGCCGGGCGAAAACGCCCTGTGTCTCGAGCTCCGCGAACATCGCTTCGATCGAATGACGCGGACCGGCTAGCGTGAGCGAGCGCGGGCCGTTGAATGCCGCGATCGAAATAGTCCGGTCGTGCCTGTCGATGAGGGCCTGCGCTTCTTCTTCGCCGAGGCCCACCGCGAGCATGCGCCCTTCGCCGCGCGCGCATCCTTCCATGAAGCGTGCGCGCAGAGCGGTGATTCGGGCCCCTTGCTCCAACGAAAACAGACCGGCAACGCACGCTGCGGCGATCTCGCTGACGCTATGGCCCAGAACAGCGGCGGGTTGCACACCCCATGATTTCCACAGTTCCGCCAACCCGACCTGCATCGCGAAAATGGCGGGCTGGGCGATTTCCGTACGATGCATCTGCGAGGCTTCCTCCGATCGGCCGAGTTCTTCCAGAAGCGAAAAATTCGCGACGCCGCGCAGTGCCGCGTCGCACTGCTCGATGACCTGGCGGAAGACCGCCTCATGCTGCATTAACTCACGCCCCATCCCCCACCACTGCGGACCTTGCCCGCTCATAATAAAAGCGACCCGCGGCGCGGTCTCAGGCCGCGGAGTGAACGAGGTTCGGATCTTAACGGTGTTCTCTTTGATCGCGAAGGCGTCGAGTTCCTCGATCAGCTCGGAGATCGTGCGCGCTACAAGCGTCAGGCGATGTGGATGATGATTACGCCGCTGGCCAAGCGTGTATGCCAGGTCCGGCAAAACCGGTGAATCGCCATTCAGGTTAAGTCGCCCCGTCAGCCACGACGCGAGCGCCATGGCATAGCCTTGAAGCGCATTCTCGGAACGGGCAGACAGCATTATGGGCCAGGCGCGCTCGGCCCATACCTCCGCGTGCTCGGCGTGCGGAACAGGCGGCGGCTCGGCCAGAATGACGTGCGCGTTTGCGCCTCCGAAACCGAAGGAGTTTACACCAGCCAGCCGTTCACCATCCGTGTCCGGGAAGGGCTCGGTGGTCGTCGGCACGCGCAGCTTCAGCTTATCGAAATCGATGTGGGGGCTCGGTGAAGTGAAATGCAAGCTGCCGGGAATCTCCCGACGCTGAAGAACCATCATCGCTTTCACCAGTCCGGCGACGCCCGCGGCGGTTTCAAGATGTCCGACATTGGTTTTCACCGACCCGATTGGGAGCGGAGTTGAACGATCCTTGCACAGCGCCTCGGCGAGGGCGTGCGCCTCGATCGGATCGCCCACGGCGGTACCCGTGCCGTGTGCCTCTACGAATCCGATTTGCGCCGGCGAAACACCGGCATCTCTGCACGCATCTTCGACCAGCCGGGTTTGCGCTTCCGCGCTCGGGAGTGAGATACCGTTTGTGTGACCGTCCTGATTGACTGCTGTGCCGACGATCACCCCCTGGATGGGATCGCCATCCGCGATGGCTTGCGCCAGCCGCTTTAGCAGCACCATGCCCGCGCCTTCGCCACGTACGAAACCATTCGCCGTCGCGTCGAAGGCAGCACATCGCCCATCGGGCGAGAGCATTGAGGCCTGCGAAAAGCCGATGAAACCGCCCGGTGTGATCATCACCGTCACGCCGCCCGCTAATGCAGCGTCGCCGCGGCCGGCCCAGATGTGCTCGCATGCGGTATGGACGGCGGTAAGCGCAGACGAACACGCCGTGTCCATCGCGACGCTTGGCCCGCGCAAATTCAGGCAATAGGAAATCCGGTTCGCGGCAATCGAGTGCGCACTGCCGGTGGCAGTATGCGGTGCGATGCCGAAATGGTCGAAAGCCGTGCTTTGGATTCCCTGATAATCGTTGTGTGAAATGCCAACGAAGACGCCGATGTCGGTGCCTTTGTCGAAGTCCAGGACGAGGCCGGCGCTCTCGATCGCTTCCCACGCCGTTTCGAGTAGCAACCGATGCTGGGGATCCACGTAAGGAGCTTCCCGGGGCGAAATGCCGAAAAACTGCGGGTCGAATTTGTCGATCTGCTCGAGAAACCCGCCACGCTTTACGAATGTTTTCCCGGGGATAGCTGGCTCGGGATCATAATACCGCTCCACATTCCACCGGTCAGCCGGGACCTCACTGATCGCGTCCCTCCGGTCGACCAGCAGTTTCCAGAAAGACTCGGCGTCGTTAACCCCGCCGGGAAAGCGGCATCCGATTCCTATGATAGCGATGCGGTCTTTGTGCATAAAGGCCGGTCTCCCGGGGGCCCGATGATAAACAACGTATGTCTATGGCAACCAGCGGGAAATCTTATGTAGCCGCTGGCAGGAGCCGGGCGCATTAGCAGCCGATCCCACGATGTTTATTCAGTTAACCCGTAGACGGAAAAATTCCATTAATTATTCGCAAATCATTCGGCGCAGCCGAACCCAGCGATGCGAGTCGAACTATGCAATTGTGGAGAAACCATTAACGAGCCGAGGAACTTCGAACTAGAACAATAGCCTCATGTGCGGCATCGCAGGTATGATCGATCTGGCGGGACAACGTCCCGTGCCCGAGGGGAGTATTCAACGAATGTCCAGGGCCCTGCTGCACCGCGGCCCCGACGAGGAGGGCTTTCTGGTTCGGCCCGGGCTCGCGCTGGCTTCACGCCGCCTAAGCATTGTCGGGTTAGCCGACGGGCAGCAGCCAATCTTTAACGAAGACCGTAGCGTCTCGGTCGTCTTCAACGGCGAGCTGTTTGATTATGTCGAACGCCGGGAGGAGCTCAGGGCGCGGGGGCACCGGTTTGTCACGCACTGCGACACCGAGATCATCCCCCACCTGTGGGAAGACCATGGGGAGGGAATGTGGGAACGACTGCGGGGCCAATTTGCCATCGCGCTATGGGACGATCGGCGCCATCAACTCCAGCTGGGGCGGGATCGTTTCGGTATCGCCCCGCTTTTCTGGACACGGCAAAACGACTGGCTCCTTTTTGCATCCGAAATCAAGGGCCTGCTCGCATCAGGCATGGTCCCGGCGCGGCCCGATCGCCGGGGGATCGATCATGTTTTCACTTTTTCGGCCGTCCCGGGCCCACGGACTTGTTTTGAAGGTGTCCAACTTCTCACACCCGGCCATTTCCTGACTATCTCGCCCGGAAACGGAAACACTGCGGGGGCGGTCGTGCAGGACCGTGCGTTTTGGCAGATGGATTTTCCCGATCAGGGTTCGGAGGAACGAGGCGAAAATCCGAAGCGACTGGTTGCCGACTTTGAGAATCTCTTGCTGCAAGCGGTCGAGGAGCGGTTGCGTGCTGATGTCCCCGTGGGCGCTTATCTGTCCGGGGGCGTCGACTCGAGCATGATCCTGGCATTGGCCTGCCGCTTGAAGGGTCCGGCGATCAACACCTACACGGTCCGGGTGCACGAGCCGGAGCTGGATGAACTCGATGCAGCCAGTCTCTCCGCCCGGCACATCGGCGCGAAACCGCCGATTGTTCAGGACTTCCGCGATGAAGACGCGCTCGCGACCTACCCGCGGCTCATTACCGCCGCGGAAGCGCCGGTAATCGACACGGCTTGCGCGGCGTTGCTCCAGCTCTCCGGGCGCGTTCACAGTTGCGGGCAAAAAGTAGTGCTGACCGGAGAGGGGGCGGACGAATGGCTCGTCGGTTATCCGTGGTACAAGGCGGCGAAGCTGATGGGGTACCTTGACCTCATCCCCGGCCTCGGTCTTAGCAACGTCGCGCGCAGCGCCTATCTGCGCATGAACAAGGTGCCGCATTTTCCGAGGGCCTGGAGACGCGAGGTTGAAAATTCGGTCGGTGGTCCGAATGCCTGGATTGACGCCTACGGAATGCTCGCGATCTCGAAGCTGCGCTTTTACAGCGATTCCATGCACGAAGCCGTCGGGCAGACAAATCCGTGGACCGAATTGGATTTTCCGGCAGAACGCGCCAGGCGATGGGATCCGCTGCATCGTGGTGTCTGGATTGCCGCGCGCGTTCTGTTAGCCGGTCATCTCCTCCAGGCCAAAGGGGACCGCGTTGCGATGCATTCCTCAGTGGAAGTGCGATATCCTTTCCTGGATGAGGATGTCTTCGACTTTTTGGCGAAGCTCCACCCCCGGTGGCGGCTCCGCGGGTTTCGCGATAAACACCTGTTGCGCCTGTTAGCCGAACGATGGGTGCCAAAATCGGTCGCGCGCCGGCACAAGGTTATCTTTCGGGCGCCGCTCGACAGCTTTCACATGGAGCCGGAGCCACCGTTTGTCGCGCAGCTTCTGAGCGAGGAGTCGCTGCGCAAGACCGGCTATTTCGACTCAGCTGCGGTTGCTCGATGGCGGACCGATTTTCGTAAAATGCGCCCCGGCTCGCTGCCGCGGCTCTCGGTCGAGATGGGTCTGATGGCGGTGGCAGGAACGCAACTGTGGCATCATCTCTTCATGGGCGGCGGGCTGGCGGACCTGCCTGAGTGGTCGGCGGTGGCAACGCCAGCTGAGGTCGACGCGGGCGCGGCACCGATCGCCACCCGGTAACAAAGCTAAAGTTTCGCCAGCGTTTCCCGACCGCGTTGTTTCGTTTCGGGATCGTCTTTTTCGGTGTCTGGCATCGCGATACCCTTGTTGATGAACTGACGCGCCTCGTCTTTGCGCCCCATCTGCGCGTAAATCCGCCCGAGCTCGATATAGTGCATCAGGCGGTTCGGATTGAGCGCGATCGCTTTCTTCATTGCCTGCTCCGCCTCCTCGATGGATCCCTTCGGCAACTGGCCGTAAATCAATCCGGCCACCATTCGTTTCATCGAGTTGATCTCTGCCAGGACGCGATGCCAGCGCCCAAGAATATGCCAGGCCGTGTCGCTGTGCGGATCGATCGCGAGCGCCTTGTCCACCGATTCCTTGATGCGGGGAGAGGCAGAGACCTGTTCTTTCGTCGGCATATAGGGCAGCATTTTCCCAAGCGTGATGGCCGGCGCGAGCTGAGCGTCACAATCCTTTGGTCCGCAGGCTGCGGCGCGCGTTGAATAATCCAGCGCGATGTGACCCAGCCGCAGTTTCTCCTGCTTGTCCGACGCGTCCGTCATCAGGTAGCGGTACTGTCGGGCGATCCGGACAAGCAGGTCCGGATTCTTCGGCTCGAGTTTTTCCGCCGAGAGATAAAGCGGCAATGCCTCTTTGGCCTGAAATTTTCGGTCGAAGGCTTTGCCTTTTTCGACAAGGGCATCGGCGGATTCCTCGGCGGAGGCGAGGTTGACCAACAGCATCACTGTTGATGCGACGGCAAAAAGGCGGTGGAGTGTTGATTTCATCAGAACGGCGTAGGGGACACTATGCAAAGATCGATTCGGCGCGCATCCCGCGACTTGCCGCCGCGCCGAGAAACTTTGGCTTCGGTGTTCCGAAGGCGAGACCGCGGCTGCTCCGCGGCGCGAATCCATTGTATGAAGATAAAAATCACACTACTGGGCGCAGCTTTGCTCGCCGTGGGCTGCTTCTGGTCAGGCCCGGCTTTTGCCCAGACCGCGACAACGGTAACGACGACAAACGGCGCATTCACTGAATACGTTCCCGGTTCCGAGACGATGGTCGTCCGAGGCGAAACCGGCACGACGCCGTTGCGGTATGTCGTAAGCAAGCAGACGCCGATCGTTGATGAGACTGGCGCGCCAGTTACGATCGAACGTATTGCACCCGGCAGTCCGGTCTCAATTCAGTACACCGGTTCAGGCGACCGTCTGGTCGCGTCTCGAGTTGTTGTGCGTCGCGCGGTAACGGCGACTGCTCCAGTGAGAACTGAAGCCGTAACAACTGCTCCAGTGAGAACTGAGGCGGTGACGACTGCTCCAGTGAGAACTGAGGCCGTGACGACTGCTCCAGTGAGAACTGAGGCCGTGACGACTGCTCCAGTGAGAACCGAGGCCGTGACGACCCCTCCAGCAAGAACCGAGGCTGTGACAACGGCTCCTGTCACGACCGCCCCGGCCGTCAGCGAACAGCAAACCACGACCACAACAACAACGCGTCCGCTGAGCCATAAGGAAAAGCACGCGCTCAAGGAGGAGCGAGAACATCCTGGCAGAGCCGCCAAAGAAGCGCTCGAACACCCGGAGCGCGCAGCCGAAAAAGCCAAAGACGACGACGGCGATTAGCCGCGTTATCTCCGCTATTCCGGAGCCGCGGCGAAGACAATTCGCGCGCGGCCCGGTTTAACGGGTCTTGAAGGCGGCTTCTACCAGTCTTCCCGCATTCAGCAGGTCCGCTTCGGCGAATTGCCGGCCGACGAGTTGCAAACTGGTGAGTCGCACAGATTCGTGGGCGACCGGGATCGGCATCGCCAGGGCGGGAACACCCCCGAAATTCACGGCCTGCGTATTCTGCAGAGCCAGTGCTCGCGCCTCAAACGCAACGGTACCGCCAAAGAATGGAAGATGGAGCGGTATGTTCTTGAGGGTCGGCAGAGCGATGACATCCACATGTTCGAACGTGCGGCGCAATTCTGACTTCCACGCCGCCTGTTTCCGCAACGCCAGCGGATAAGCTGTTTTGTACTGTAGACCGCCGAGAGCGACGACTGCCTTTGTTCGAATAGTGACCTGCGACTCGTTTGCGAATTTTTGGTCATACATCCATGCGCCGACCGCAGCCACCGTCGCTGCATCCTTTTGAGCCTGCATCCACTTGTCGGTGAAATCCTTGCCGAGGTTCACGACTTGAAACCCAGCGGCTGCGAGCGCGTCATCCACCGCGCGATCTATGTTTGAATTAGTCCCCTCTATATAGACACGCCCGACTCGAATCGCCTTCGCTGAAGGTTTGCCAGCTACGGCCTGGCGATAGCGCCCGGAGAATCCCGCCTGGAGCAAGTCCATGCCTCGGACGGTGCCAGCGATGTCTTTGGCCAGTGGTCCAACGGTATCTAGCTGGGTGGGAGCAATCGGATACACCCCGTCGATCGGCACCAAACCAAAGGTTGTCTTGAGGCCTACAACTCCACAGCATGCCGCCGGCACGCGAATTGAACCTGCTGTGTCCGTGCCGAACGCCACGTCGGCCTCGTTGTTTGCCACCGCCACCGCTGAGCCGCTCGAGGAACCACCCGGAATTCGCCCGTGATCCTGCGGATTGCGCGGCGTGCCGTAGTAGGCGTTCATGCCGGAAACCGCCACCGCCAGCTCCGATAGATTCGTTTTCCCTACGAATTGCACTCCGCTGCGCCGTGCAATGTCCAAACATTTTGCATCACGTTTTGCGGGTGAGGCGTGCTTGGCGAGGAATTCGGAACCCGCGGTGGTGACGACCCCTTTCATGTCGATCAGATCTTTGATCGCCAGCCGCAATTTCTTGCTGTCGTTCGAAGGTGGCCAGTACTCGATGAACGCGCGGTCGACTGTAGGGCTTTGCGGCCGCGCGTTTGGAATTGCGCATCCGCTCAACCAGTTCAGGACGAGAGTGCCAGCAACACATGTCGCGACCCGCAGCGACAGGCTGAACGATCGGAACATCGCGCACTAAACAACACCGCGCCACCACCGCCAACAAAAAGGTGCCCCTTTGTCGGTATCCGGATCAGCTCACCAGCAGCTGATTCACCGCGTCAGCGTCGCCTTACAGGTGATAGGCGGCAGCGGATTTGCCGGGATTATACGGCACCGGCCCGCCCGCGGCGGGAGCATAAACGAAGACGGACCGGTCCTTTTTCACATCCACCGGCTGAAGAAGCAGTCCTTTGTAATGCGCTTTCTCATTGTACTCGATTAGCACGCGAGCGGTTCCGTTGAAGCCCCACATCTTCAGTCCGCTGCCTAGCAGCCCGCCCTTCGGAAAAAGCTCCTCCAAACCTGCCATGGCGTGGAAACAACTGATCGCAACCTTGTCTTTCTGATACATACGATCATCGGCGCGGTATTTGATCGTTCCTTCATCGAGCAGCCGTTTGCGCGCGACGCCGAGATCGAAGCCTTCCTTGCGGATCTCGTATGGACCCCACATCGCCACCGCGTTCTTCGCGTCCACCGCGAGCTGGACCGTTTGAGCGAGGCTGAAGTTTCGGCCGGGCGATATCGGACATTTATTCTTCGTCGGAAAAAGGCGGGCTCCCGGTCCATCAAAGACGCACAAGTGGGGATTCTCGAGAAAATCGCTCGGCAACCAGCTGATGGTAAAGGCCTCGAATTCCCAGCCTTTGTATTTTCGAGTCGGCAGTCCAGCCGTTAGGTCGGCCGGCTTGTTGTCCGCGAACACGCGAATAACGGTGATGAACGAGTGCGAGAACTCCGGGTGATTTCCGTCGTCCTGGTAGGCGAACGGAATCATGAAATAGCGCTCGCTCGTCAGCGGACCGTCGCCGAGTCGGGGAGCGATATTCGCTTTCATCCGATTTACGATCTGATCGTAGAGCGGCACATCGTAGTTGGAAAAGTCGACATCCTTCTGGGCAAATCCCACCTGCGCCGTCAGGGGTAAGGCAAGAAGCAAAACGAACGCTCGGAGGTACATGCTCCTGAGACTATCAACCGCTGGGTTGGATTGGAAGCCGGTAGTCGGGGGACGGACTCGATCGTCCCACGTGGCCGCGAGAGTTGCGAAAATGACCGGTTTAGAGTTACGTCTCCGCTCCCGCGATTGCCTCGTGGTGTAATGGTAGCACAAGTGACTCTGAATCACTTTGTCTAGGTTCGAGTCCTAGCGAGGCAGCCAGTTCGCAAGCGGAGCACCCCCATCTCGGCCGATAGGCAAAGATCGCGCAGGTTTACTGCGAGCCTTGAATGCGTCTGACGCGAAAAAAACTCTGCAGGAGCGCAGCGGATTCGTCGCGCAAGACACCGGGTGTTATCTCGCATCGATGATTCAGGGTCGGCATTTGCAGCAGGTTGACGATGCTGCCGGCAGCGCCACCGCGCTCGTCAGCGCAGCCGAAAATCACGCGCCGAATCCGCGCGTGGACGATGGCGCCGGCACACATCGGACACGGTTCTTTCGTTACATACAGATCGCAGTCGTTCAGTCGCCAATCACCGACCGCGGCTTCGGCAGCGGTAATCGCGAGCATCTCCGCGTGGGCCGTGGCGTCTTTCAACAGCTCGACCTGGTTGAATGCGCGCGCGATCACCCGCGCCTCGCGCACGATCACGGCACCGACCGGGACCTCTTCGGCTTGGTAAGCTTTCTGCGCCTGGCGCAGCGCTTCACTCATAAAATCGGTATCAGCGGCCATTTTGCTCGAGCAACCTAACAGGCCATTGGCACAACCGCCTCTACACGGGGGCCCGAACTTACCAGTATGAGATACCTCTTGTCCGTGTCGATCGTCTGGGCTCTGTCGGTTGCGACCGTGAACGCGGCGAGCGAGCAGCAAATCGTCGACCAATCGGCGGACATGGTGCGCGAGTTTCGCTCCATGCCAGAGCGCGGTATTCCGCAGCGCATCCTGCGCGATGCACGCGGTTTTGCTATCATCAGAGTCTTTAAGGTCGGGTTCGTCTTCAGTGGCAAAGGCGGCGAAGGAGTGGTCGTGGCACGGACAGGGCACGGCTGGTCCGGGCCATCGTTTATCGGCATAGGTGGCGCAGGCTGGGGCGCACAAATCGGAGCGCAGATGACCGATTTCATCATCGTGCTGAACACGAATCGCGCGGTGCGGGCATTTTCGCGCAGCGATAATATTCATCTGGGCGCCGATTTGAGCGCCGCAGCCGGGCCGGTGGGACGCGATGTGCAGGCGGGGGTGATGCCTACAGCCGCCGTTTACACGTATAGCCGCAGCCGCGGTCTGTTTGCCGGCGCCTCACTCGAAGGCGCAATCATCTTCACGCAGAAGGATTCGAACATGAAATATTATGGGCGTCCGGTGAGCTCCGCGGAGATCCTAAGCGGTGAAGCCGTTCCGCCTCAGGGCGCCAGTCATCTGCGCGCAGCGCTGCGCTGAGACAGGACAATTTGCTTGCCAATGTTCCTGCGTGTTCGGCACCGTGGCCGACGTGCGCAAGGCATTGGTAACGGTGTTCATTTTCGGCCAGGCGCTTTTTGTGTTCGGCCAGGAACAGGAGAACAAACTCGCCGACCGGCTGCTGCGCCCTAACATGACCCTGTCTAATGCGGACCAGACAAAGCACTTCTACAGCGAACGCGGTCAGACGACCAGTAGCTCTGCCCGGGTGAAAACCTTCGACACCCGCGAAGACACGCAGCCGAAACAATTCCCGGAGCGGCGGAGCTTCTTCGCCAGAGTGTTCGGCACGCATTCTCTTCAGCATTCCGCCGCGAAAGCCGATCTGAGCACGCGATCGGACACCGCAGCGAACGTGCGAAGCGTCAATCCGCCAGACTCACGCCTGCCGCGGCAAAGCGCTGATCAAAGCAGGCTCGTGGCGTCGCGCGATTACGCTGTTACCCATCCGTTTGTCGAGCGTGGCAAGAGCCAGAAATTTTTGAATCAGCAGAACCCGCCGCTCACCGTCGACCAGGTGCGCGAGCTCTTGAATCGCAACAAGTAGCGCGCTGCGCGCCGACTCGCCCGAGGAGCATGCATCCCGACGAGGCTTTCGATTTCGTCCGACGCGGTGCTGCCCAAATCGTTACCGAAGCGGAGCTCCGGGAAAAACTAGCGCTCGGGAGGCCCCTCCGCGTAAAACTGGGCGTCGACCCGACGAGCTCGGACCTGCACCTCGGCCACACCATCACGCTGCGCAAGCTGCGTCAGTTCCAGGACGCAGGGCACATCGCGGTGCTGATCATCGGCGATTTCACGGCCACGATCGGAGACCCAAGCGGGCGATCTGCAACGCGCCCGCAGCTCACGCGTGACGAAGTGCTCGAGCACGCCACGACTTACCGGGAGCAGGCATTCAAAGTCATCGACCCTGAGCGCGCCGAGCTCGTTTTCAATGGGGACTGGTTTCGCCAGATGAGTTTCGAGGATGTGCTACGACTGAACAGTCGAGTCACATTGCAGCAGATGCTCGCGCGCGAGGATTTCCGGGAACGAGTTTCCAATGCGCAGCCGATCCACGCGCATGAAATCCAGTACCCGATCAACCAGGGATGGGACTCGGTCATGGTCCGCGCGGACGTAGAGCTCGGCGGGACGGACCAGCTCTTCAACATCCTGCTTGGCCGCGACCTGCAGAAACAGGAAGGGCAGCCGCCGCAGGTCGCCTTGCTCACCCCACTTCTCGAAGGACTCGATGGGGAGAAGAAGATGAGTAAGAGCCTCGGCAATTACGTCGGGATCACGGAGCCGGCGGCGGAGATCTTCGGAAAGCTAATGAGTATTTCCGACGAGCTAATGGGCCGGTATTACCCGCTCCTGCTTGGCCGTGAACTCGCGTGCGACGCCCACCCGCTTGAAGCTAAGAAGCAGCTCGCATCCGAAATCGTCGAGACGTATCACTCGCGCGCAGCCGCGCAGAAGGTGCTGGAGGATTGGAATGCGCGATTCAGCGAAAAACGTCTGAGCGACGCCGATCTGCCGGCGTTTGCCGCGCGCAACGGTGAGGTCGTGTCACTCGTCGTCGCCGCCTACGTGGAGAGTTTTGAAAAACCGAAGTCGCGTGGCGATGCGCGTCGCCTGATCGACCAGGGCAGCGTGCAGCTCGACGGCCAAAAGATTCAGGACCCGAAAGCGGAACTGTCGCTTCGGCCGGGCCAGATTCTGCGTCTCGACAAGACGCACGCCGTCCGAATCTCGTAACCAGTACGCAAAAAGAGCACGAGAACCTCGGCTCTCGTGCTCTTCTGCTGCCAGATCCGTTAAGCTGTCGCCGTGCGGAGTACCGGCATCATCCCTGCGCGCTCCGGAACCGGAGCAGCGATGCCCTCAAAGTGCGACCGAATGCTGCGTAGCTCTGAATTGAGGAACGCATCAACGAAGCGGAACTTCCGGTCCAGCCAGGCGAAGATCCTGTTCTTGATCTCGTAGTGGACCGCGAGTGTCACCTCGGTGCAGTTCGATCGGATTGCGGTGAAGTCGACCAGCCCCATGAGGTCGATATTGCCCCCTGAAGATTCGAAAATGTATTGCGTCGGCGAGTCGCTCTCGACCCCAACCAACACGGTGTGAGCCTCAAAGCCGAACGGCCCGCGAAAACTGAAATCGACCGTCTTCGACGACGTCACGGTGGCTTTGGTGACCATCAGAAACTGCCGGCGGTAGGACTGAATGCTCGAGAGCCGTGTTTTACACTCATCGAGCGACTGATTCATGTGGAGAGTCTTTTGTAGCAACATAGGTGTTAGGTTATGCCAACCCTTTAGCAGCGGAGGTGCCAGTGGGGTCTTACGAGGGAAGCGCCTCAGTCGACGGGTAAAACGGTGTCACTGTACATGACAGGTGTGTTCGAAACGTTTACACCGCGGCTGACACGGATCAGCCGGAAAATCTCCGGCCGGCCGGTCAGGCAGCACGCGCCCGACTCGCCGCGATCGTCTGCATCATCGACTCGAAAATGCCTCGGCCGTCGGCACTGCCAAGCCGCGCGTCGCAGGCGCGGTCGGGATGCGGCATCAAACCGAATACGTTGCCCTCGCGATTGCAGATTCCCGCGATGTTCTGCAGCGAGCCGTTCGGGTTCGCCGCTGCGGTCGGCTCACCGTCGCAATCGACGTAGCGTAGAATTACCTGCCGCCGTTCGTTGAGCTCCGCGAGGGTAGCGTCGTCGGCGAAGAAGCAACCTTCCCCGTGCGCGATCGGCAATCGCAGTACACTCCCTTCCGCACAGGCGTGCGTGAACGGCGAATCAGGCACTTCCACTCGCGTGTTCACGATTTCGCAGACAAAATGCCGGGAGCGGTTCCGAATCAATGCGCCAGGCAACAGGCCCGCTTCGCATAGAATCTGAAAACCATTGCACGTGCCGAGCACCAGCTTCCCGTCGCGCGCATCATTTGTGACCGCGCGCATGATCGGCGAAAAGCGCGCGATCGC
>JBJMWX010000049.1:0-19941 GCA_045809925.1 Chthoniobacterales bacterium | reverse complement strand
CAGTCGACCAATGGTTGTTTGCCGCCCGGCTCAGCGAGCCGAGGATCCCGAGCCGTATGGCGGTGCGAACCGCGATTGACCTGGTCTTGAGCGCGGGCGCACTCTTGTGTCTCGGAGTTCACACTCGCCGTGGCATCGCTCCGGCCGAGATCCTCAGCGCTCTCTCGGGCATTATCGCGTTCCTCGCGCTCTTTGGTTATTCCTACGGGCTAATCACGCTTTACCGGACGGAGAGCTATGAGCCGATGTCGCTCCCCGGCACGATCGCGTTCATCTCGCTCGCCGTCGCGATACTGCTCGCCCGCACCGAGATGGGAGCGATGCGAATCATTGTTAGCGACACTGCGGCAGGCCTGCTCGCACGCTTGTTGTTGCCGCTTGGATTCTTATTTCCGATCGCTCTCGGCGCGCTGCGACTCATCGGGGAAAATGCCGGGCTCTACTCGAGCCGTGTGGGCGTTGCGCTCTTCGCCACCGCGTTTGTCATATTCTTCACCGTCGCGATCTGGCGGGCGACGCGTGCGCTCTATCAGTCCGAAATGGATCGGCGGGCGGCAGTCGACCACGTGGCGGAAGTGAACGTCGCGTTGGAAGAGCGCGTTGCGCAACGGACGGCGGAGCTGAAGATGGTGAACGACGAGTTGCGGCAGGCGAGCAAAGCGAAGGACGATTTTCTTGCGGTGCTCAGCCACGAATTACGCACGCCGCTCACGCCCGCGCTGGCGGCCGCTGATTACCTCGCCGAACACGGCGATCTCAACGAGGAGTTACGCGAGGAGGCGAATGCGATTCGTGCCAGCGTCCAGCTGGAAGCGCGACTCATCGATGATCTTCTCGACCTGACGAGGATCGCGCACGGAAAAATAGACCTGCACTTCGAAATGGTCGACGCGCAGGTGTGCCTGACGAAGGCTGTCGACATCGTGCGCGACGATGTCCGGCTGCGGCAGCTCGACGTTGTCACTGAACTCGGAGCCGGCGAGCATCACGTGCGTGCCGACCCGGTTCGTCTTCAGCAGGTTTTTTGGAATTTGATCAGCAACGCAGTCAAGTTCACCCCTCGCGGCGGCCGGATTACCGTCCGGACATGGAACGACGCGCCGAATCTTGTCGTCGAGGTGAGCGATACGGGAATTGGAATCGATGCGGCGCAGCAGGAACGGATTTTTGCCGCGTTTGAGCAAGGAGAACAAACCAGCAGCAGACAGTTCGGCGGCTTGGGATTGGGGCTGAGTATTTCGAAAAAACTTCTCGATCTGCACGACGGAACAATCGTTGTGCGGAGCGAAGGCAAAGGTCGTGGCGCGGCGTTCACGGTGCGACTTCCGGCTGCGCAATCGGCGGGAGCTGCGGCGGATTCTGTGCGCGCGACGCGGTCCCGAACACGGAGCCTCGATCTTCTTCTTGTCGAGGACCACGTGCAGACCTTGCGCGTCCTCTCGATGCTGCTGCGGAAACGCGGCCACAAGGTTGCCACGGCTGATTCTGTGGGCCAGGCGTTGCAGTTGCTCGACCGAGCGCGATTCGATGCGTTGATCAGCGATATCGGCCTCCCGGACGGTACGGGGTGCGATCTGATGCGCGCGGCAAAGGAGCGACAAGGTTTGCGCGGCATTGCCCTGAGCGGGTTTGGAATGGAAGAGGACATCCGACGCAGCAAAGAAGCCGGGTTCGACCACCACCTGATCAAACCGGTCGACTTCGGCGATCTGGAGGATGCTCTTGGCCG
This sequence comes from Chthoniobacterales bacterium, assembly GCA_045809925.1. Taxonomy (GTDB): domain Bacteria; phylum Verrucomicrobiota; class Verrucomicrobiia; order Chthoniobacterales; family UBA10450; genus CADDYX01. The sequence continues at coordinate 18,212 of JBJMWX010000049.1, read as the reverse complement.
AATTGGTGAATTGAGCTGAATCGCAGTTTTCGACCCGTTGCGGCGCAGTGTCGCACGATTGCTCTGCCGATGGCGCTTCCCGATACTGCGATGCGGTTAGCTGCCTGCGAGCCAAATGGGCGCCGACCCCAGGTAATGCATCACCGCTGGGAATCGCTCTTGTTTCTGCATTGGCAGCTGCCGCCGAGGCAAATTCAGGAAACCTTGCCCGAGGGATTAACGGTCGACACTTTTGAGGGGGAAGCGTTCGTCGGTATCACGCCGTTTTTCATGCGTGACGTGCGTCCGGTCGGTGTCCCAGCCATCCCATGGCTCTCCGAGTTCCAGGAGTTGAATGTCCGCACGTATGTGTTTGATCGTGAGGGGACGCCGGGCATCTGGTTTTACTCGCTGAACTGCAATCAGCCGCTCGCCGCGGTTGGCGCTCGCCTGCTCACCGGACTGCCCTATTTCAACGCCGAGATGTCGTCGACCGTCGCTGAGTTCATCGAATACACCTGCCGCCGCGACGACACGCCGCAAACGGCCGAGTATCGCTACCGCGGCCTCGGCAGCGCGCGCGAGGCCGAGCCGGGTTCGCTCGAATTTTTCCTCCTCGATCGCTACTACCTTTTTTCTGTTCGCGGCGATTCGCTTCTCCGCGAACAGGTTTCGCACGAACGCTACAGATATCGTAATGCCGAGGTGCCAGGCTGCTCCGCTGTGCCGGCGCGACTTGACGGTTTTACCGGCCTCGAAGACGCACCGATGCACACCTGCTTTGTCGACGGCTTTGATGTGAAGGTCTACGCGACCGAGTGCGTGCAGTAGGCGCGGTCGGCTGCGCGGAGAGCGCCGGTTTATTCGTTGGAATTATCCGACACACTCTGCCGCGCAGCACTCCACCACCTCAGCCGTCAGAGATACGCGCGACACGAGCGGTTCAGATGCGGTCACATTGGTGAGCCGCGGCGGCAGATCCGCCGCTCCTTCGAGGTTAGGATTTTCTCCTATTCTCCTCTTTGCCGGACGCCCGATTGTCGGGTAGACGCGGATTTGGCGATGCTCTGGCCGATGCAACCTGCGGCTCCGATTCGTCTCTCCCCATCAAAGAAGCTTATTGTTCTCCGACGCCTCGATAGCATTCGTCCTTGGGCGTCACTCGACGACCAGCGGTTTTGTGAATGCTGCCAAAAAGCGATTCGCGGACGGCAGATCGAAGTAGTCGGTGGCACGCTCGGCCACGGCCCACTCCGGTTACAATGTCCAACTGCGTCTTGCCGGGGCACACCGCGTGATTGGGTTCACCCTGACCCGATCGGATCCGCAATAGCTGGCCGGGTTCCAATCACGAGGGAGAGAGGGCCCGGTTCAGACGCGTTCCGGGAAAAGGTTCGGCATCTTTATGACAGGCACATACGCATGGCTGCGAAAAGCCGCCTCGTGCGGAAGCGTCCGAGGCGTGACTCCGGTTCGAACTCCGGTGCAGGGTGGTTGCGAACTGTCAGCGGATTCTGGAATACGCTCCGAGCCCCGGCGCGTGCGAGTGCGCGAATTTTCTATCCTCTATTATAGAACCCGCTGCTGAGGTGAGCGTGGCGGCAGCATGAAAATCGCAGCGACTTGACTGGAGGGACACGCTCCGTCGTGTTCTTTTTCTTTCAGAGAAGTCGCCACAAGAGCCCGGCCGCGCCGGAGCAGAGCACGACCGGAATGATCTCCCACTTCGAGCGGAGCATTCCGACCAGCGCAACAGTCGCGAGCGCAATCGCAAACCAGTCGATCACCCCCGGCGCTGGATGGAAAACGCGCAAACCGAACCAGACGGCGAGATTGAGGACCACTCCGACGATCGCCGCGGTGACCGCCGACAGCGCTGAGGTCAGCCGCGCCTGGCCGCGCAGCTGTTCGATGTGCGGAGCGCCGACAAAGATCCAGAGGAAGCACGGCACGAACGTGGCCCAGCGTGCCGGCGATGATGCCGCCCCAGGTCTTATGCAGCAACCAGCCAATGTAGATCGCGAGCTGCTGCGCCTCGGGACCGGGCAGAAGCATGCATCGTCGAGGATTGACGCCGGCTCGTGCCCGCGTGGGTCGCGAAATTAAATTTGTCCTCCGAAATCGCGCCGCCAATCAGGCCGATCAACCCAGCGCCATCTCCGTTTGTCGACCAACTCGGTCTGCATGATGGCAATCTGCCCGGTCGGTCCACCGAAGCTGATCAAGCCCAGCTTGAGCCAGAAGCGGAATGCTTCGGCAAACGTTGGCTGCATCGGCTAAAGATACGTGCGCCGGCTGTTCATGACGCTCCTTTTAATCAGCAATTCGACGCTGCACGGCGGCGGTTACCTCGACCACGTGGAAAATGAGATTCGCGCGCTTATGGGCGGTTTTAAAAGCGTCGTATTCATACCGTTTGCGTTGCACGACTGCGACGCGTACGCAGCGAAAGCGCAAAGCCGGTTCGGAGCCATGGGCTACGGAGTGCATTCGCTACACGCCGCGGCCGACCCGGCCGCCGCTCTGCGCGGCGCGGAGGTTATCTTTGTGGGTGGCGGCAACACCTTCCGATTGCTGAAAACGTTACAGGATTTGGAGCTGCTCGAACTGATACGCGAACGCGTTCGCGCCGGCATGTTGTATATCGGGAGCAGCGCCGGCTCGAACATCGCCGCGCCGACGATCGGGACCACAAACGACATGCCGATCGTTCAGCCTCGCTCATTCGCATCGTTGAATCTGGTCCCATTCCAGATCAATCCGCATTACCTCGACGCGGAGCCAGCTTCGACGCACATGGGCGAAACACGTGAGGAACGCATTCTCCAATTCCTGGAGGAAAACCAGACGCCTGTCGTTGGTTTACGCGAAGGAGCCTGGCTCGTGGTGCGGGATGGCTCTGTCGTGGTAAGAGGATCTACCGGGGCGCGGATTTTCCAGCCCGGTTCGACGCCCTCTGAAATGCGGGCAGGGCATGAGATCTCGGCTTTGGTTGGCGCCCCGCTCAGTTAACACATCGGTGACCGACTGATTTAGCGCGACATTGCGCCCTCGATTTGCTTGAATGTCCCGGTGCGATCCGGACGGTGGATGCTGTTCCTTCTGCTTGGTGTGCCCATAACTGCGGGCGCAACGGACTACTTTGTCAATCCTGCGGGAGCGAATGGCGCTTTTACTACTCTCCAGGCGGCGGTCGATGCCGTGACCGGCCAGACCGAGTTGAACCGGGCCAACATTTTCATCTCGCCCGGCTTGTATCATGAGCAGGTGTACATCTCGAAGCCTTACGTGAGTTTCATTGGCACAGGTGAATCGCCAGGCGCGGTAAAAATCACTGCTGCTGCCACGCCATTATCCGCGCCTGACGGCGGCTGGGGCGAAACGTTCGGTGTGCGGCCCGAGGGTATCGCGTTTATGGCGCGCAATCTAACGCTGGAAAATTCCACGCCCGAACGCGATCACATCCAGGCACTCGCGGCCCACTCCAGCGCGGACCGTGCTGTCTTTGTCGATGTACAGTTCCTTGGCTTCTGGGACACGCTCTTAGTCGATGGCGCGTCCCGCGCCTACCTGCTCGGCTGCTCTATCACCGGGTCCGCCGACTTTATTTTCGGCGACGCAACGGCGGTGTTCGATCGTTGTACGATCCGCAGCACGGACGGTGGCTGGATCAGCGCGCCAAACACGAGTGCCAGCACCGCCAATGGATTGATCTTCCTCGATTGCGCACTCGTCTCCGCTTCAAACGCGGATCAAGCTGGCGGGGACGGGTCGAGCGCCGGTGATCGGTCGGTCGACCTGAGCAGACCATGGGACTGGTGGGATCCCGGCAAAATGCCGAGCGCGATCTTCATTCGCACACGGATGGGACCGCAGATTAGCCTTACAGGGTGGGACCCGTGGCTCGACGCTGCTGAGCCCGGGGTCGATATCCCCCAGGATCCAGATGCGGTGAGTCGTTTCGCAGAGTTCGGCAGCATGGACATGACTGGCAACCCGTTACCTGACAGGGACGAGGACGGCACGCCTGACGGACGGGTAGCGTGGGCCGACCCGATGACGGCCGAGCAGGCGGCGAACTATACGCTCGAGCAAATTTTTGGCCCGGTGGAATTTTGGAACGCGACGACGCAGCCGGAGGCAGGCGATCTACCGTACCTGAGCCAGGGCGCGCCATGGGACGTGAACGGCCAGCGTGCTTTGTTACCAAGCGAAGCCGGACCGCCGTCGCATGCGTTGAACATGTCGACACGCCTGTTCGTCGGCACCGGCGAAAACGTGATGATCGCCGGGTTCATTTTGCGAGGGTCCCAGCCGAAGCGGGTCGTTGTCCGCGGGCTCGGCGGGTCCCTGCGCGGTGCCGGCATTTCCGATGCGCTGGTCGACCCGGAGCTATCGCTACGCGGAATGGACGGCATGGTTTTGAGGTTCAACAACAACTGGAAATATGCGCAGGAGGCGGAGATTGCATCGACCGGACTCGCGCCCGCCGATGACCACGAGGCGGCGCTAAGCACGTCGCTTGCGCCTGGCGCCTACACCGCGGTGCTGAAAGGAAGACGCGAAACGAGCGGCGTCGGACTGGCTGAGATTTACGACCTCGATTCAGGCGCACCGGCTGAACTCGTCAACGTAAGCACCCGCGGATTCGTTGGAAGCGGTGAGAACGTAATGATCGCCGGGTTCATCCTTGGTGCCGGTGGGCCCACGAAGGTGCTGCTGCGCGGGATCGGCCCGTCACTCGCGCAGTCCGGCGTCGCCACGCCGCTGTCCGATCCGACGCTGACGCTGCGCGATGCAGACGGCGCGCTCATTGCCTTCAATGACGACTGGCAGGACTCGCAGGCTGACGAAATTGTCGCGACGACAATTGCCCCGGGAGCAGGAAGGGAAGCGGCGATCGTCGCTACGCTGCCGCCCGGCTCGTACACAGCGGTTCTTGCTGGCAGCGAGGATCAGACCGGCGTCGGGCTCGTCGAAATCTACACGCTCGATTAACGCGCAGCGCAATTGCACAGCGCGCCCGCAGTGCCACCTTCCCCGATGCTCTGCCGTTTTTTCTTTGTCGTTCTCAGTGCTTTCGCGTTCGTCAGCTTCCCGCACCCCGGCGTCGCTCAGACGCGGGGCATTACGGAGAAGGATCTGTTCGACTTCGTCTGGATCGGCGATCCGCAAGTTTCGCCGGATGGATCTCGCGTCGCGTTCGTTCGCGTGACGGTGAACGAGAAGAAGACCGGCTACGACACATCCATTTGGACGGTCGGCATGGACGGGAACGAGCCGCCGCACCGTCTCTCCAACGGTAATCATGACAACTCGCCGCGCTGGTCGCCGGACGGCAAGTTCCTCGCGTTCGTCCGCGCGACCGAGAAGGATGGTAAACCGGAGCCGCCGCAGCTCGCCCTGCTGCCGATGAATGGCGGCGATGCGTGGAGTTTCACCGATTTGCCGAAAGGCGCGGGCGGTCCTCGCTGGTCGCCCGACGGCAAGACGATTGCGTTCACCAGCTCGAGCAATCCCGACGACCTAACGAAGCAGCAGAAGAAAAAACAGAAGGAAGAGGAAGCGAAGAAAGCCGCCGCCGCTGGTGCTCCATCACCATCTGCGACCACATCGCCGAGCGCTTCACCGAAGCCAGGCGCCTCGCCGTCGAAAGCTGAGAACGACGATGAGCGGGAGAGCGACGTCCTCGTCGTTACGCGAGCGGTCTACCGCGAAGACAATGAAGGTAACGTTGATTACAAGCGGCCCGATCACATCTGGACCGTTCAAGCGCCGCGGACCGCAGACGAGAAAGTCCAGCCGAAGCAGATCACGAGCGGGCGCTTTGACGAAGGCCAGGTCCTCTGGTCCAAGGACGGTTCGCAGATCCTGTTCGCGTCATTGCATGTCGACGAATGGTATTACGAGCTGCCCAAGACGGAGATCTATTCAGTGCCGGCAGCTGGCGGCGAGCCGACCAAACTGATCACGATCGAAATGGGCGCGCAGGGTTTCACGCTCAGCCCGGACGGCAAACAGCTCGCTTTCATTGCCTCGGTCAATCAGCCGGTCAATTCCTACACCGAGCCTGATCTTTGGGTGATGGACGTGGCCGCGAATGCGAAGCCGCGCAACCTGACCGAGAAATTCGACTTCGATATTGGCCAGGGCGTGTTCGGCGACAACTCGCCGCCCCGCGCCGGCGGCGGTAATCGTCCGGTTTGGAGCCCAGACGGGAAATCGATTCTGCAGTTGATCGGCCGAGAAGGCCGAACAGTGCTCGCCCGGTTTGATGCCGCGACGGGCGCGGTCACCGAACTGACGAAAGGAAATCAGGCGGTCGTCACGTTCCGGACGTCACCTGACGCCTCGAAGGTTGTTTGTCTGGTTTCGACCCCAACGCGACTCGGAGACTTATTCGTCGTCGATGAGAGCGGCGGGCAGCGTCAGATCACCGACGTCAATAAACAACTGTGGTCGCAGATCAGTCTGAGCGAGCCGGAAGAGATTACCTACCAAAGCTTCGATGGTCGGAAGATCCAGGCTTGGGTGCAGAAGCCGCCCGGTTTCAAACCCGGACAGAAATACCCACTCATCCTGAACATCCACGGCGGCCCCCACGCTGCTTACGGCTACATATTCGAACACGAATTCCAGTGGATGGCCGCGAAGGGTTACGTCGTTTTGTATCCGAATCCGCGCGGCAGCACGACCTACGGTCAGGAATTCGGAAACGTGATTCAGTATCACTATCCGGGCGACGATTTTCAGGACTTGATGACCGGTGTAGATGAAGTGATCAAGCGCGGCTATGCGGACGAGAAGAAACTAGGTGTCACCGGTGGAAGCGGCGGCGGGCTGCTTACGAACTGGGTCGTGACCCACACACAGCGCTTCGCCGCCGGGGTCGCCCAACGCGACATCGCAAGCTGGGAGCATTGGTGGTACACCGCCGACTTCACTCTGTTTCAGCCGAGCTGGTTCAAAGGGCCGCCGTTCGATCAGCGCGAAGATTTCCAGTCCCGCTCACCCATCACCTACATCAAGAACGTGAAGACACCGATGATGTTCGTCCTTGGCGAAACCGATACGCGCACGCCGCCGGGAGCGGGTGGCGAAGAAATGTTTCGCGCACTGAAGTTCCTCAAGGTGCCAGCGGTGATGGTGAAGTTCCCCGGGGAATCGCACGAGCTCTCGCGCTCCGGCCAGCCATGGCACCGTGTCGAGCGACTTCAGCACATTGTCGGCTGGTTCGACAAATGGCTGATGGGCGCCTCCAAGCCGGAATACGACGTCGCGCCGGACTCGGCGAAACCGAAACCTGCAGGATAGGTACCGGTAGGGATGCCTCTCCGAGGCGTCCGCGGATCTGCGCCGCGGACGGCAGCGCGCAGCTACGAACTCAGTTTTTCGCGTCCGTGGCGCTGAGTGAAATCGAGCAGGGGACCGAGGGGAACAATCCGAGTCGGGTTGATCTCCGCATGCGTGATGTAGTAGTGCCGCTTGATGTGATCGAGATTGACCGTCTCGGCGATACCGGGCTGCTGGTAAAGGTCGAGCAAGTAGCCATGCAGGTTTGGGTAATCGACGATGCGCCGCAGGTTACATTTGAAGTGGCTGTAGTAGACCGCGTCGAACCTGACGAGTGTGCAAAAGAGCCGCCAGTCGGTTTCGACGATGCGAGGACCGAAAAGATAGCGGCTGGTCGTCAGGCGCTGCTCAATCTCATCAAACGCTTTGAAGAGTCGGCGACAGGCGCGCTCGTAGGCCGCCTGTTTCGTCGCGAAACCAGCACGGTAGACGCCGTTGTTGATGTTCTCGTAAACGAAGTTCGAGAGTTTTTCCTGCTCGTCGGCAATGTCATCGGGGAAAAGATTGACCTCGCGCCGGCCTAACGACTCAAACGCATCGTTGAACATTCGGCAGATGTCATCCTCCGAGTTGTTCACGATGCGGTGGCCTTGTTTGTCCCAAAGCACCGGCACGGTGACGCGACCGCGAAAGTTTCGGTCGCTCGCGGTGTATGCTTCGCTCAGGAACGCGAAGCCGTTCACCGGATCGGTTGATGCAGGGACGCGCCGCGTCGCGTCGTCCCTCAAGGACGAGCTATCGATCGTCCCTTCAGGATCGCGGAACGCCCAGCCGCGTTCGTCGCGCACCGGATCGACCACGGTCATCCCGATTGCCTCCTCCAGGCCCTTTACCTTTCTGACGATGAACGTGCGGCTGGCCCATGGACAGGCGAGCGAGATGTAGAGATGATAACGGCCAACGACCGCCGGATATTCAGTCGATCCGTCCTGGGACACCCAATCCCGGAACTCATCTTCCTGCCGCTGGAACTCCCCCGTCTCGCTTTGCTCTTCGGGAAATTGCGCTTTCACTTGGGCACACTGCGTGATGTCGAGCGAGGTCGAAACATCTTCGTCATCCCGGAGATTTCTCGGCTGCGCCGCGCTTCGCTCGAAATGAGACGGCAGGAGGGTTGCTCCTTCGCGATCGCGCGGCCATCGTTCGCTCACGCTCCTGGGGCGTCATTCCGAGCGACGGCGAGGAGCGAGCCCGCGGGGGGCGGTCGACGTGGACACCAGCCAAAAGGGTGCTCGTGGGGGGAAGAGCATCAATCGTCGGAGATGTCTCGATAAGCTCGCCACGACAATATCAGCCATCGGTGCTGATCGACGGCATCTCACACCGCTTCGAGAACCAGCGTTGTCGGAACGCTGAAGAGCGGCGCGCCATCTCCACCGAACCGCGTCTCGTTACTCGAGAAGAGCGGCTGCCAATCGCGTCCGCCGCCGGGCGCGATCCGCGCGTCATCGAGGTTCGGCATCGGATGGCCACCGACGAGATCGACGACGAGACCGAAGCTGTATTCGCCCGGCGTGCCGAACATGATTGCGATCATGTCGTCGAGCTGTGCAACGATCCAGTTCTCCCGCGACCGAGTTCGAAACGCAGGGTGGGTGCGACGTAGCTCCAAAAGTTCACGGTAGAGCTGGAGCACCTTGGCGTGATCGTCGGTCGTGATGCCGGCCCACTGCAGTTTGGAATTGAGAAAAGTACTCTCCGCCTGCGGGTCCGGAATTTTCTCGCGCGCGGCGGGATCCTGGAAGGCGCTGAAATGACGAAACTCATGGCGGCGTCCTTTGGTAATGGCACGGCCGAGCTCCTCGTTGTGGTCGGTGAAGTATTGAAATGGCGTCGAAGCCGCCCACTCCTGCCCCATGAAAAGCATTGGGGTTTCCGGCACGAGACAGAGCAAGGCCGAAGCGGCGCGATAGGCCGCAGGCAAGACAACTGTGCTTAGGCGCTCGCCGAAGGCACGGTTCCCGACCTGGTCGTGGTTCGAGATGCAGTAGATGAATTGTCGCGGATGCAATGCAGCCGGGCTGCCCCCGCGTGGCTCATTTCCGGCGAGCGTCGCCTGACCACGATAAAGCCAGCCGTGGCTCAACGTTTGGGCCAGCTCGTCGACCGTGCCGCGAAAGTTTTTGAAGTACCCCTCGTTGTCGCCGGTCAACATAACGCGGACTACGTGATGAAAATCGTCCGCCCACGCCCCGTCGAAACCGAGTCCACCGTCTGCCCGCGGGGTCAATAGTTGCGGATCGTTGCGATCATCCTCCGCGACGACAAAGCCACCGAGCTCGTGCACGCGCTCCGCGATCTCACACAGCAGGTGACCCTCGGTCGGATCGTAAATTTCGTGCGTTGCATCAAGGCGAAATCCGTCGATGTGAAACTCACGCATCCAATACGGCGGGTTCTCGGCGAAGAAAGCGCGAACCGGTTCGCATTCCAGATCGAAGGCGTCGCCCCATGGCGTTTTATGCTTCGAGGTCAAGTAACCGCCATGAAACAACGAAGTGTAGTTCCCGTCCGGACCGAAATGGTTGTAGACCACGTCGAGAATAACGGCGAAGCGGTGCGCGTGCGCTGCATCAACCAGCGCGCGCAGATCGTCCGGCGTGCCGTAGACCCGCGCCGGCGCATAGGGCATGACGCCGTCATAGCCCCAGTTGCGTTCGCCTGGAAAATCCCCCAGCGGCATGATCTCGATTGCGGTCACGCCCAACTGGGCGAGATGCGGCAGCTTTTCGATTGCGGCACGAAATGTTCCCGCCGGCGTGAACGTCCCGATGTGCAGTTCGTAAATCACGAGTCGGTCGAAAGCCGGCCGCTCCCGCTCGTAGTCAGTCCATTCAAAGCTGGCCGCATCGACGACCATTGATGGGCCATGCACGCCGAATGGTTGAAAGCGCGATGCCGGGTCAGGCCAGTCGGCGGCGTCGTTTAACCGGTAGCGGTACAGATCGCCGGCCCGGCCGGTTTCGTCATAGGCTTCGAAATAGCCATCGCCCTCCGGCTCCATCCGGATCGTGCGCAAGATCGTTCGCGAGTGATCGAGCACGAGCACGTCGACGCGCTGGTGCTCGGACCATGTGCGATAACGGACAATGCCGTTGGCGATTAGCTCAGCTCCCTGCGAGCGGCTGGCCACTTCGGTGGTATGATTCATCGCGCGGAGCACAAATTGTTTCTGTAAAAATTGGGGGAATACGAGATCGATTTACGGTTGCGATCAGGCGCTCGTCGCCGTCCCGCCGTCGCAGTCTGGAAACGGCATCACTGCAGCAGATTCCTGCAGAAACAGAGCCCGTCGTGCCATGGTGCGTCCCAGAAATACGCGCGGACCGAAAATGATGGATGTAGGGACCCGCGAGGTGCGCGGGGCGGAGGGTCTGCGTGCAGCCGCAGCTTGGGGCGGTTCGCCTTCGCCAGGGCTTCGGCGCGCTCGCTCCAGCCCCGAAGGCTTTCGGGGCTGGAGCGGGTGACGAGACTCGAACTCGCGACGTCCTCCTTGGCAAGGAGGTGCTCTACCACTGAGCTACACCCGCATTGATACCCGGCCCGCTTCGCTGCTCGGAAAGCCAACCTGGCGCCGTCCTTACGGCCAAGGCGGTCCTGCAACCCTGGCCTCGGCGAAGGGTGGAAATAATGTCCACCACGCTCCGCCGCGCAACATATTTCGTTGCGAGTTTGGTGCCGCGCGCGGCAACATTCTTGAATCTAAACGCGCCCGAAGGTGCATCTCACTGCCAAAGACCAATTAATGAAAACCAGCCTTCTTACGTATCTCTGTTCGATCGCTCTCGCCCTGACGGCGTTCGGCCAATCGCCCTCGCCGAGTGCCAGCGCGACGGCCACCGCTTCGCCGAGCGTCTCTGCCAGCGCCACGATTTCCGCCACTCCAGGGGACGAGGACTCCGACATTGCACGTTCCGTCCGCAGCAAGGTCAGACGCCACATGGGTGTGCAGATGAGCGGCCCGCGGAAAGATTTTGACCTCAACGGCCTCGACGGCGAAACGGCCGGCGGCATTGCCGTAGCGATCATCGCGGTGATTTTCAGCATGGTGTTCGGCGCGCCGGTTTTGATCGTCGCCGCAGTGATGTTCTTCAGCTATCTCAAGTCGCGCTCGCTGCATCGCACCGTTCGCGAAATGGTGGCGAAGGGTCAGCCGGTCCCGCCGGAAATGTTTGCCGCCCCGGGTACCAAGATGAAAGCGCGCTCAGATCTGCGTCGCGGCATCGTCCTCAGCTGCATCGGCGGCGGCCTCATCTTCTTCCTCGCCGGCGTGAATGGCGGCTTCGCGGGCGGCGAGTGGGCGATCGGCATGATCCCGCTCATGATCGGCGCCGGCTACCTCCTTGTTTGGAAACTGGAAGGACCAAGGAACAACGCTAACAACACATTGAGGGACAACCCGCCAGTTTCGTAAGCTGGCGGCGTGTTGCTTACCGATGCCGACCTCGTTGCCAGAGTCCTCGTCGACGATGACCACCACGCGTTCGCCGAACTTCTCCGGCGCCATCAGTCGACCGTCCGGGGTCTGCTCCGTCAGCTCGTCCGCAGCGATGTCACGCTTGCGGATGATCTGGCGCAGGAAACGTTCATTCGTGCTTACAAGAACATCCGGAGCTTTCGCGGTGAGGCGAAGTTTTCCACCTGGCTTTACCGAATCGGCTACAATGTTTTCCGCGAGGAAGCGCGCCGGCGCAAGGAGCTGGTCGGGATCGACGAAAGCCAGCTCGAAGGGCAACGGGATCCAAGCACGGTTGATGCTGCATTACGGCATGATCTTGCCGATGCATTGCAAACCCTTCCGCTCCACGAACGCACCGCGATCGTGCTTTGTTGCCAAAACGGCTTATCGCACGACGAAGCCTCACGCGTGCTCGAGATTCCGCTCGGCACGGTCAAAACGAATGTGTTGCGCGGACGCGAAAAGCTGAAGAAGTTACTGGCCGCATGGGAGACGAACTAACAACCGGGGCAGACGTCGAGCTGGATTGGCTGGACCAGAAGCTGCGCGAGGAAGCGCCCTACATCGATGACGCCGGTTTCACCGCCGGCGTGATGCGAAAGCTGCCTGCACAGCGCGCGACACGAGCGGTGCGCGCCTGGATCCTGCTCCTCGCCGCCATCTTTGCCTCGGGTACTGCGTACTTTCTCTCCGGCGGAGGACGCTTCATCTTCGAAGCGTTCGCCAGGGCCGAACTCTTTTCGCCCCTGACAATTCTGATCGTCGGGGTGGGAATCGCCTTCACGCTTACCTGCGCTGCGGGTTTTGCCGCGCTGCGCAGATCGGACACGCTTTAGGCGCGCACTCCGCGCGCCGCTTCCACGTCGCGCGAAATCTGTTTCGCCAGTGCGTCGACGCTTTCAAATTTCTGCTCGGGCCTGAGGTATTTCACGAACCGGATCTCGAGATCCCGGCCGTAAATTTCGCGATCGAGGTCAAAGAGATGCAGCTCGACGAGCCGCTCCGGCTTGTCAGTGGCAATTGTCGGCCGCGTGCCGACATTGGCCACGCCGCGCAAGATCGTGCCGTCGAGCTTCGCTTCCGCCGCGTAGACGCCATTTGGCGGGAACTGCTCGTTGTGCGCGCTGAGGTTTGCCGTCGGAAATCCAATTTTGCGGCCGAGCTGCTCACCACGTTTGACCGTACCCAGAATCGTGTAGTCGCGCCCCAGCATCGCCGCCGCCCGCGTGAAGTCGCCATGCTCCACGGCGCGGCGGATCGCCGTGCTGCTCACGGATTCGCCGTTCACCGTCACCGGCGGAATTCCGACTACGTTAAAACCGTGTTCCGCGCCGAGCCGCTTTAACAGCTCAAGATTTCCGGCGCGGCCTTTGCCGAACGACCATTCGTGTCCCACGCAAATCTCACGCAACGGCTGTGAGCCCTCGACAAGCTGCCGGATAAATTCCTCAGGAGGGGTCGCCGCAAACTCGCGATCGAAACGGATGATGAGCAGATGCTCAACCCCGAGCTCTCGAATCAACTGAACTTTGTGGGCGGTTGCGGTGAGCAGATGCGGCGCATCCTGGGGTCGAAGAACTTTTGCCGGATGGGGATCGAACGTAATGACGAGCGGCGTGCCGCTGTTGGCCCGTGCGTGCTCCGCCGACGTCGAGATGACCGCCTGGTGGCCTCGATGGACACCATCGAAAACTCCAATCGCGGCGAAGATCGGTCCGCGTAATCGACTGAGCTCCGCGATGGAGCGAAGAACGTCCATCATTCGGGCTTCGTCATTTTCTTCACGCGCCGCGCATTCGCGACACTTCAGGCAGGGTCAGGATGCGATCGAGAATTTCCACGGGCTCGTTGTTTTGCAACTCGTCGACCGTGATCGCCCCATTCACGCTGAACCGCCCTGACCTTGTCCGGCGCAGGTTTTTCAAATGCGCGCCGCAGCCGAGCGCTTCGCCAATATCGTGCGCGTACGTGCGGACGTAGAAACCTTTGCTGCAGAGCACGGTGAAATCGATTTCCGGCAGGGCGATCCGGTCGATGCTGTAGCGATAGACGTGCACGAGACGCGGCTCGCGCTCCACCGTCTTGCCTTCGCGGGCCAGCTTGTAGAGCGGCACGCCACCCTGCTTGATTGCCGAAACCATCGGCGGCGTCTGGTAGAAGTCGCCGCAATATCTGTCGAACACGCCGCTGATTATCGCGTCGTCGAGCGGCGGTAGCGGCCGTTCCTCCAGAACAATCCCGGCGCTGTCCTGCGTATCGGTGCTTTTGCCGAGCAACATCGTGCCGGAGTATTCCTTGTCCTCGCTCATGAGGAGGTCCTGCACTTTGGTGCCGCGGCCGATCGTGATGAGCAACAACCCGGTGGCAATTGGGTCGAGGGTGCCGCAATGGCCGACTTTCTTGATCTGGAGCCGTCGCCGGACAAGCGCGACGACATCGTGGGACGTCATGCCCGGCGCTTTATCGACGAGGAGAACGCCGTCAGGAGTGGCAGTCAATGACATTGCAAACTTCAGTCAGCACACGTTGCTCGACTTCGGCGAGCGCTCCGCGCACACGCGCGCCGGCGGCCAGCTTGTGTCCGCCGCCGCCAAACTTCTGCGCGATTGCACACACGTCAGCCGATTCGGATTTTGAACGCATGCTCACGCGCACTTTGCCCTCGAGCAACTCCTCGAAAAACACCGCCACGATGACGCCGTCGATCGCGCGCAGGTGGTCGATCAAACCTTCGTTGTCCTCGGCTTTGACTCCGAGTCTGGCCGCGGCCTCAAGACTGAGGCTGAAACTGGCTACCTCTCCGTCCTTTTCGATTCGCATCGTGCCGAGTAATTCCCGAAGCAGCTCTACGCGGCGCAGAGGGTAGCTCTCGTACAAGAGCTGACTCAGCCGGCCGACGTTTACGCCACGCCGGATCAACTCTGCGCCAATCTCAAAAGTACGCGCAGTAGTGTTCGGGTATTGGAACGAGCCGGTATCGGTCGAAATCGCGACGAATAGATTTTCAGCAATTGGGACGTCGATCGGCATCTCGGCGGTGCACATCAGCTCGAACAAAATCTGCCCGGTGGCGGGCGCATGCGAATCAATGAAGACGAGATCGCCGTATTCAGGGTTGCTTGGATGATGATCGATGTTGATCCAGAGCTTCGCGCTGCGGACCGCGGCGGCCGCTGTGCCGAGCCGGTTTTCGGTCGCGGTGTCGAGTGCGATCGCCACATCGAAATCCTGCGGCTCGCCGGGCGGTTTCGCGACCCGCTCGCTGCCCGACATAAAGCTGTATTTCTCGAGCATGCCGTCCTCGTTCCAGATCGCGACGCTTTTTCCCAGCTGTTCGAGCGATAAACCGAGGGCCAACTGGCTGCCGAGGGCGTCCCCATCCGGTCGCACGTGACTCAAGACGACGAAGCGCTGGTGTTCTCGCAGAGCGCGACCAATTTCCGCGAGTCCGGTCATTCGGTGTCCGGCTCGATCTCCTGCAGAATTTGAATCACGCGCGCACCGCGCTCGACCGACTTGTCGAGATGGAAACTCAGGTGCGGCGTGTATTTCAGAACGACGTGACGCGCTAGCTGCGTCTGCAAAAGAACGCGATTCTCCTCAAGCTTTGCGATCGCGGCGGGGGCCGCTTCAACGGCGAGGACGCTCACGTAGACGTGGGCATTCTTCAGGTCAGGGGTGGCATCGACGTGATTGACGGTGACGAGCGCGTTATCGAACACAATCTCGCGCGTGATGATGGCGCTCAGTTCGCGCTTCAGAAGTTCGTTAACGCGAAGTAATCGATGTTTCATGGCAGAACCTCGAGAGTTGAGACTCAATACCGAGAGCCGCCGTCCGGCCGCGCGACTGTCTCAACTCTCAAATTCTCAGAGCTTCTGCGCGACCTGCTCGAGGACGTAGCACTCGATGATGTCGGCCACCTGGTATTCGCTGAAGTCGCCGAGCTTAATGCCGCATTCGAGTCCGGACCTCACTTCCTTCACGTCGTCCTGGAAGCGGCGCAGCGTCGAGAGACCGCCGTCGTAAACCGGCTGACGCCGACGCAGAACGCGGGCACGAGCAGTCCGCGAGATGCGGCCATCGGTGACCAGACAGCCGGCGACGATGCCCTTGCTCAGCTTGAAGACCTGCTTGACCTCGGCGTGCCCGATGACCGTCTCGCGGTGCTCCGGATCGAGCAACCCGGCCATCGCTTCTTTCATCTGGTCGATCAGTTCGTAAATGATGGAGTAGAGTTTGACCTGGACGCCTTCGCGTTTGGCGGCGTTTACCGCCATCGCCTCGACCTTGACGTTGAATCCGACCACGACCGCGTTGGAGGCACTGGCGAGCAGGATATCGTTTTCGGAAATCGGCCCGACGCCCGAGTGGATGAGCTCGAGATCGACTTTTTTGCTCTCGATCTGAGTCAACGCGCCCGTTAGTGCCTCGAGCGAACCCTGCACGTCGCACTTCAGCACGATCCGCAGGTGTTTCTTGCCATCCTCGGCCTCGAGCAGTGTCTCGAGCGTGGCGCGTGTCGGCGCGGAAAGCTTTTCCGTGCGCTTGTCCTGCAGCCTCTCTTCGCTCAACGCCTTCGCCGAGCGCTCCGAATCCATGACGAGAAATTCATCGCCGGCCTGGGGTAGTCCGGTAAACCCGAGCACTTTCACCGGCACCGAGGGACCGGCTGTCTTCACCTGGTCGCCGCGATCGTCCATCAGTGACTTCACCTTGCCCGAGTAGTTGCCGCAGATGAACGGCTGGCCCGGTTTCAAGGTGCCCATCTGCACGATCACAGTTGCCGTAGGGCCGCGGCCGGCTTCGACCTGCGCTTCAATCACGGTGCCGCGCGGTGTTGCCGTTGGGGAAGCCTTCAGCTCCATCACTTCGGCCTGCAGCGCAATCATCTCAAGCAGCTGGTCGATGTTGGTCCCTTTCGTCGCTGACACCGGGACCGTGATCGTCTCGCCACCCCAGTCTTCCGGCGTGAGCTCGCGCTCCTGAAGCTGTTTCTTCACGCGATCGATGTTCGCGCTCGCCAGATCGATCTTGTTGATTGCGACGATGATCGTTACGTGCGGAGCAGCCTTGGCGTGATTGATCGCCTCGATTGTCTGGGGCATGAGGCCGTCGTCCGCCGCGACGACGAGCACGACAATATCCGTTACGTTCGCGCCGCGCGCGCGCATCGCAGTGAAAGCGGCGTGGCCCGGGGTATCTAGAAATGTCATCGGCTGCCCTTTGTGCTCCACAGTGTAGGCGCCGATATGCTGCGTGATTCCGCCTGCCTCAGCGGCGGCGACACGCGTCTTGCGGATTGCGTCCATCAGGGACGTCTTGCCGTGGTCGACGTGACCCATGAACGTGATGATGGGCGGCCGCGCCTTGAGTTCCTCTTCCTTTGCCGGCTCGGGTGGGGGAGGCGCAGCGACAACTTCGACAACCTTGTGGACACCGGCGCCCTTTTCGCGCCTCTCCATCTCGAGAACGAAGCCGTGTTTCTCGCACACCTTGGCCGCGACATCCGGCTCAACCGTCAGCGCCGGATTGGCAAAGATCTGATAGTCGGTCATCAGCTCCTTGATGAGCTGGAAATTTTTCAGCCCGAGCTGCGTCGCCAGATCCTTGACGATGATCGGCGGCTTGATGTGAATGATTTTCCTGTCATCAACCTCCGGCTCGGCGGCTTCCGCACCCTCTGCTGGCGGAGCTTCGGCCACGGGAGCCGGTGCAGGTTCTGGTGGAGGAGCAACCGGAGCAGGTGCAACCGGTTTCGGAGGCTCCGTTACCGCAGACGGCAAAATGCGCGAGATCGGTGGAAGGACAGACCGTTTCGGCTTGTCGCCGTCTTCGGTGCGCTTTGCCTTGGGTTTCGGCGCGTCGATCAACGAGACGGTCTCGACCACTGGTTTCGGGGTCGGCGCTGCAGGCGCGTTTTCCGGTTTCGAGGCCTTTTCGACAGCCGCGCGAGATTTCGCCGCCGGAGTGGAGCTGCGGGCGCGGGGCGCGGTTTTTAGCGGCTCGGCTTTTGCCGCGGGCTTATCCGACGCGGCCTTGACCGGCTTGCGGACGGCAGCAGCGGCGGTCGGCGCTTTCCGCGCTCCGGTCTTGGACGTCGTTTTTGTTGCCATTCGTTGTTGCTAAAATGTTCGCCATGGCCGGCGGGTTAAATCGTGGCCATGATCAGTGCGCGACTGCTTCGCGGTTTACGGCCTCGTGGATCTCCTGCGCCTTCGCTTCATCGACGCTCAGGATCTCCACCAGGTCTTCTACCGCTGCATCACGCAAACCTTCCAAATTCGTAAAACCGGCTTTCACGAGCGTCATCGCCTGTTCGTCATTGATCGGTAATCCGGCGCCGGTCAGCGCTTGCGCCGCCGCTGCGACCTTTTGCTCGACCTGGTGCGTCGCGGTGGTGTCACGATCGATGTTGATT
>JBJMWX010000048.1:0-16628 GCA_045809925.1 Chthoniobacterales bacterium | reverse complement strand
TGGAGCGCGCCGCATTCCTGGGCGCGTTTCATCATACTCTCACTCAGCGGCGCGCGGCAGATCTCCGGGAAAAGAGTGAGGATATCAATCCGCATTGGATTTCAAACTATGATGTCGGGACCGCTTCCAGCACATCGTCGATCACTTCCTTAAAACTGGCGTAGGCCTGTGCGCCGGTCATGACGCGCAGCGCTTTTAACGGCGCGCCCATCGTCGGTGACGGGCCGATAAAAAACGTCGGCGTGGATGTCACGCCGTTCTTCTGCCCCTCCAAAACGTCCCGACGAATATTCGGAGCGTGCAGCCCGCCGTCAAAGCAGGTGAGGAACTTCCCCCGATCGAGCCCGAGCGCCTGCGCGTGTGCGAGCATATCCCCGCCCGACAGCCTGCCGTTGCTGGCGAAGAGGAGGTCGTGCATCTGCCAGAACTTGCCCTGCTCGGCCGCGCACTGAGCCGCTTCGTGGGCACGGAACGCAAGAGTATGGGCAGGGTCCACCGGAAAACCGCGAATGACGTATCTCAGCTTGCCCATCGAAATATAATCACGCTCCAGCTGCGGGAGCGTCTCGCGCGCATAACGCGCGCAGGCCGGGGATTCAAACTCGGTGAATTCCACCAGCGTCACCGGCGCATTGCCGGCACCTCTGAACGGAGCGTCTTCCAGGGAAAGGGCGATCTCGCGCTGTGGAATATTTGTCTGAGCCGTCATGCTTTGCCGGCGCAAGACCTTCGCGACATCGGATCGCGTCCCATCCTGGGCATCGCGAAGTATCTCGAGGTCGTGACGCAAGCGCGCCATCTCGGTCTGGTTTTGGCCGCCGGTCCGAATGATTGCCACCAGCACCCCGGCGAGGGCCGCAACGATCAGCAGAACGGAAAGGAGTCGGTCGCTCATCGCGGCGGCAAGCTCGTGCGCGTTGCACCGCGAAGGCTGCGATTCATCCGGGAGCTACTCGATGATCTCGAGTGTAGCGCGCTGATTATGCCGCGAGGCGGCGCTGGAAAGCAGGGCACGGATCGCCTGAATCGTCTGGCCATTGCGCCCAATGATTTTGCCGACATCGGTCTGGCGCATCTGCACGCGAAAGACAGTCGTTTTGCCTCCGGGAACTTCCGTCAGCATCACTTCGTCGGGAAATTCGACGAGCTGTCGAATGACGAACTCGAGAAATTCTTTCATGCGCAGGATTGTAACTGATTGGCGCGGCTTGTCATCGCCGACGATCACCTCGCCGAATGAGATGCCGAGGCCGTTGTGATCGCCAGCGGATCAGCCGGCACTAAACGGCGCTAGCTCGCCGCGGGTGCGGGAGCGGACGCTTCCGGTACGGCTGCGGCCGCCGCTTGCTTGCGATTTCTCTTGAGCAAACTGCGGACCGTATCGCTCGGCTGCGCGCCTTTGCCGATCCAGTACTCCGCACGGGCGACGTCGATCTTGCTGTTATCCCCCGGCTTCTTTGGATCGTAGTTGCCGATGATTTCGATGAACTTGCCATCGCGCGGGCTGCGACTGTCCGTCACTACTACCTTGTAGTACGGGCGGTTGGTCGTGCCTTCTCTGCGTAATCGAATTGAAACTGCCATGTGTGGTTACCTCTGCATCCGCGCCATCTGCGCCATCATCTTCTTCATTTTCCCGGCGTTCTTCATCATTTTTCGCATTTGATCGAAGCGCCGGAGCAACTCGTTCACCTCTGTGACCGTGCTGCCGCTCCCCCGAGCAATCCGCTGACGCCGCCGCGCATTTAGAATGTCGGGCCGCGCACGCTCCTCGTTCGTCATCGAGAGCACGATCGCTTCGGTGCGTTTGATCTGCTTCTCGTCGACCGAGAGGTTGGGGACGTTACTCATCCCGGGCAACATGCCAAGGATGTTTTCCAGCGGGCCCATCCGCTTCATCATCTTGAACTGCGCCAGGAAATCGTTGAAGTCGAAGGAGGCGGTGCGCAGCTTGCGCTCCATCCGTTTGGCTTCCTCTTCATCGAAGGCCTCGGCGGCCTTCTCCACCAGGCCGACAATGTCGCCCATCCCGAGAATGCGGCCCGCCAGCCGGTCCGGGACGAAGATTTCGAACTGATCGAGCTTCTCGCCCACGCCGGCGAACTTGATCGGCCGGTTCGTCACCTCGCGCATGGAGAGCGCAGCGCCACCGCGCGCGTCTCCGTCGAGCTTCGTCAGCACGATCCCGGTGATTTGCAGCGCGTCGTTAAAGTGCGTTGCAACGCTAACCGCCTGTTGACCTGTGGCCGCGTCGGCCACGAGCAGAATTTCCTGCGGCTG
This sequence comes from Chthoniobacterales bacterium, assembly GCA_045809925.1. Lineage (GTDB taxonomy): Bacteria > Verrucomicrobiota > Verrucomicrobiia > Chthoniobacterales > UBA10450 > CADDYX01. Next base: position 14,348 of record JBJMWX010000048.1, on the reverse strand, counting down.
AAGGAAATCGCGCAGGCGTTTCAGTTCTTCCACCAGCGGTTCGTCGATTTCCTGCCGGCCCGCGGTGTCGAAAATTTCCACGTTGCCGTTCTGTGACTCTGCCCACGCGAGACTTGCCTTGGCGGAGCGGACGACATCCTTCTCCTCCGCCGGAGGTGTGTAGACCGGCACATCGACCTGGCGGGCGAGGGTCGCGAGCTGCTCGATTGCGGCGGGTCGCTGCAAGTCGCACGCGATCAAAACCGGGTGCCGTCCCTGCTTCTTCAGGAGCTGGGCGAGCTTCGCCGACGAGGTCGTCTTGCCCGCGCCGTTTAGCCCGACCATCAGAATCCGCGCGGGCTTTTGCAGGTTGATCGGAGCTGCGTCGCCACCGAGCAGCGTCGTCAGCTCGTCGTGGAAAATTTTGACTATCTGCTGCCCGGGCGTAACGCTGCGCACCACGTCTTCGCCGAGCGCCTTTTCTCTCACCCGCGCGATGAATTGCTTCGCGACCTTGAAGTCAACATCGGCTTCGAGCAGTGCCAGGCGCACCTGGCGCAGCGCATCGTTGATGTTCGACTCGCTGATCGAGCCGTGACCGCGCAGGTCCTTGAAGATGTCCTGAAGCTTGTCGCCTAACTGCGAGAACATGGATGAACCTGCTGTAGCGTCCGCTGCCTCAGCGGAAAATCCAAATGCGCTGAGGAATCGTCAGGTGCGAATCTCGCATCTATTTCTTCGTCGCGGAAGGCGATGCCGCCGGCGCGGCCGACGCACTCGGAGCGGCCGCGGCAGCGTTTTCATCCACCTTGAAGCCGAAGGTCGACTCCGTCTTCTTCCCGCCAACGTTCGCGCCGATAATCACTGTCACCGGCCCGCTCAACTTCTGCGTCGCCTGATACGAAACAGTCTGCGTTTTCGGATCGTAACTCGGCTTCACCAGGCCGACGCCACTGATGCGCATCTGCAAACTGTTCGGATCGATCTGACCGAACGAACTGATGTTCGCGCGGATGAGCGGCATTGGGGTGCGCACGGTCTCGCCGTTCGCCGGGCTCGTGGTCAGCGCGCTGTTCGAAACCTCGGCTACCGCAGGTCCGGCGGCGACATTCGCCACAGACGCGACGGCATCTTCAAACACCTTCGGCTTGTTCGCCTCGATCACATAGCGGCCGATCGAGTCATTCGGCGTGCGATAGGTGACGGGCTGCCCGTAAACCGTAAACATCGCTTCGTAGCCAGCCTTCATCGCGACGTCTTTTACGTGTCCGTTGTAGAAGCCGTAGGGCACGGCGAAGCAGTTGCATTTCACGCCGAGCTTCTGCTCGATCATCTGCTTTGCGCCGATCAGCTCGTTGTTCAGCCACTGCTCGTACTCCGGCGGACTGAGTTTCTTCTTCGCGATCTTGTCGTATGGCCGGCGCAAATCCTGATGCGTCGCGGAATGCGCCTGGACATCGACTCCGGCATCCCGCATTTCGGCCAGCATCTCCCACGTCATCGATTCGCCGCCGCTGAAATGTCCCGGCCGGATGCCTTCCGTGTAGATGAACAATGTGAATGGATAACCGTATTTCTTCATGATCGGCCAGGCGACATCGTGCTGGGATTTCCAGCCATCATCGAGGGTGATCACGGCAGCGCGCGGCGGAATCGCTTTCTCGCCCCGTTTCCACGCCATGAAATCCTGCATCGGAATCACCGGGATATTTTTTGCCTTCAGCTCTGCCATTTGTTTCTCGAAATCCTGCGGCGTGATCTCCGTGTCCGGCCGGTGCACCTGATTAACGAAGCGGTGATAGCCAAAGATGACGACCTCGGCGTTTTGGTCGATCGCCGGCCGTGCTGGCGGCGCGGCCAGAGGCGAAACGCTCTGGGCTGGTGACGCCGCCGAGGCGGCGCTCGCGCCGGGCGACGCGCCTGCGCTTGCTGAAGGACTGGCGCTTGTCGCATTCGGCGCAGTCGTGGCCGTCTTCTTGCACATCGGCAGACTGAGGGCGAGCAGACAGGGAAGAAGCGCAAATCGGGTCAGCATAAAAGTAGCGTTACGGCTACCGGTGAGTGTTGAAAAGACAAGCGGTTTTTCGGATTGGGCAGAGTGCGACTTTGCGCCGCCTGCATTTCCATTTTCGCTGGCAGGGAAAGAGCTTTGGCGTATGAGAGTGCGAATGATTCGCCTTCTGCAAACCGCGCTTGCCGCCTCGGCCCTCGTCGCGCTCGCGAGTTGCAGCACGGTTTCGACGCCGGCGGTGAAGAATACGTCGCGCACGTTTAAGACCGTTGTGGTCGATGCCGGGCACGGCGGAAAAGACAACGGCGCCTTTCGTCGGTATGGACCCGCCGAAAAGAATGCAAATCTTGACGTAGCGATGCGCCTCGCCACCAAACTTCGCGAATCTCAGTTTCGCGTGGTTACGACGCGTTCGACCGACGTGTTCATCCCGCTCGAAGAACGCGCCGCCATTGGTCGCGCGCAGAAAAACTCGATCTTTGTCAGTGTGCATTTCAATGACACCCGCCGGCGCGGCATTCATGGCTTCGAAGTCTATTATCATTCGCCGGTCGCCTTCCCGCTCGCGCAACGCGTCATGAATCGTTTGCTCACGATCCGCGGGGCGGTGAATCGCGGCGTCCATCACGCAAACTTCCGCGTCCTGCGCAAGGCGGCGTATCCGGCCGTGCTCGTCGAGTGCGGATTTCTCAGCAACCGCACGGAAGGCTCGGAAGCGGCGAGCGCGAGCTATCGTGAGATGCTCGCAGACCGAATCGCGGAAGCGATCGTCGACGAACGCTACGGGCGCGGCGTCTACACTGGTGCTGCTCAAGCGGGCGACCAGAGCGGCGGATCAACGGCGGAGCCTTAGAACTTCTTCCCGCGTTCTTCGCGACCGAGTCCCGCGATCACCGCGAGCGCGATGAAAATGACGCAGGCGAAGAGGGCCATTCCCTTCCCGTAATCGGGCCGACCGTTGGCGCTGCGGAAATACTGGCCTAGCCGCGCCTCAATCACCGCCGTGTTGGCAGCGAGCAGATTGCCGAGTTGATAGGCGAACCCCGGAAACGTGCCGCGCAGGCCGGCCGGCGAGAGCTCATTCAAATGGACCGGCACCACGCCCCAAGCGCCCTGCACCATGAATTGCATCCCGAATCCGCCGAGCACGAGGAGCGAGAGCGACGGCGAGAAAACCCACGCCGGAATAAGGAGAGCGCCGAGTAACGTACAGCCGACGATCGCCCGACGTCGTCCGTATTTCTGCGAGAGATGCCCGACCAGAGTGCCGCCGCAGATCGCCCCGATCGCGTAGATCACACCAATCGTGGCCTTCGCTGTGACGCCGAGCCCGCGCTGCTCGCTCAGGAATGTCTGATACATATCCTGCGTGCCGTGCGACATGGCGTTAAACGCCGTCATGAGCAGAATGACGTAGAGAAAGAGCAGCCAGTGTTGGCGAACAATCGCGCTCGCGTTCGTCCAGAAATCGGCCGCGATGCTTTTCTCGCGCAGCCACGTCGGCGATTCCGGCACCTTTGCCCGAATGTAGATGACGAGCACCGCCGGCAGGGCCCCGGTCACGAACAAGCCGCGCCAGCCAAAGAATGGAAACACAATCCAGTAGACGACCGCGGCGAGCAGATAACCAAACGCATAACCCTGTTGCAGGATGCCGGAGAACAGCCCGCGTGATTCGACCGGCAGCGACTCCATGGCGAGCGACGCACCGAGTCCCCATTCACCGCCCATCCCGATCCCGTAAAGCGCGCGGAAGATGAGCAGCCAGGTGTAGTTGGGCGAAAAAGCGGTCAGCAATTCCATGACCGAATAGAAGATGATGTCGATCATGAGCGGCATCCGCCGCCCGAACCGATCGCCGAGCAAACCGAAGATGAATGCGCCGAGCGGCCGCATCGCGAGCGTGAGGGTGATCGCGTATCCGATCTCCGCGACGCTGCGGCCGAAGTCGTGGGCCAACGGCGGAATGACGAACGTGAGCAGGAAGAAATCGAAGGCGTCCAGCGACCAACCGAGAAAACAGGCGAGAAAGGTGTTTCGCTGGTCGCGGTTCAACGAGCGGAAAAGCCGGACTGCTTCCATGAGCGCCAACTCTAGCGGCGGTTTTTGGCCGCCGAAAACGTCAATTGCGCCGGCAGGCCCGGCTGCGCCGGACTTTCGCCGCCCGACTATCACAGGCGGCGGCCAGGGTCACGACGGTCAGAGACCGCCGCTACAGCATCTAGTCCGCCACGCGCGCACGTGTCATGTCGAGCGACAGTCGAAATATCTCCCTCGTGCGATGGCCCGCTCCGAATGACAATCGGGGAAGTGCCGCGTAAGTTGCGCGATGCGTTATCTGGTCAAAGCCCGAGTGAAAACCGGGCGCGAAAACGCGCTCCTCGAAGCGATCGAGAACGGTTCCCTCGGCCGCGGTTCAATCGCGGGGGACGAGTACGTTTACGACATGGAGCAGGCACGACTAGGCGCCGACGGCACGGCGCAGTGGGTGGAGACCTGCTTTTGCGACACGCCACTCGACGAGGAACGGCCCTACTGGGAACGATATTTCGACCTGCTGAGCATCAAGGACGCGCATGCGCGGCGGAATTGTCGCCACGAGAACGGGAGCGAAGCCTGGGCGTGCTGCGACTGCGATTGCACGGCGAAACTGGAAGCGAAGCTAAAGCAGAGCGGCGTCTCGTTTCTGGAAAGCCTCAAGAGTTGATTGTAGCCGCCGCCGTTCTGGGGGCAGAGGGCATGACGAGCCCGCCGCCAGCTACGAACTACATATCTACGTATCATGATGCGTAGATTTGTTACTTGTGTTGGGACAGCAGCGGCTCTTAAGTGCCGCTAGATGTCGGCCACCATGCAGCATCCCTTCGAGCAGCTTCTTCGCGAGCGCATCGTCGTTCTCGACGGCGCCATGGGCACTACCCTGCAGCGCCTCGGGCTGAACGAAGCGGATTATCGCGGCGAGCGATTCCGCAACTGGCACGGCAAGGACCTGAAAGGCGCACATGAGGTCCTGCTCCTCACCCGTCCGGACGCGGTCGAAACCGTGCATCGTGAGTACCTCCAAGCGGGCGCGGACGTGATCGAAACAAACACGTTCAGCGCCACGACCATCGGACTGCACGAATTCTTCTACACGGAAAGAGCCCGCGATGGCCGCAAAGATCCCGAGTTCTTCCAGCGCGTGGTCGACGATCCGGAGCTCCGGCAGCTGTCGCAGGAGATCAACTTGACCGCCGCGCAGCTGGCCCGCCGGGTTGCGGACCAAATCGCAAACGAAACCGGCCGCCGCCGCTTTGTTGCCGGAGCGTTCGGACCCCTGCCGGTCACCGGCTCACTTTCGCCGGACGTAAACGATCCGGGTTTTCGCGCCGTCACCTTCGAGCAACTGCGTCAAACGTATCGTGACGAAGCCGACGCATTCATGGAAGGCGGAGTCGATCTACTGCTCGTCGAAACGATATTCGACACGCTGAACGCAAAAGCAGCGCTCTTCGCGATTGCGGAAGCTTTTGAAAGCGCCGGACGCAGGGTGCCCCTGCTCGTTTCGGGAACAGTGACCGACCGGTCCGGCCGCACGTTGAGTGGCCAGACGGTGGAAGCTTTTCTCACTTCGATTGCGCACGTCGAGCCGCTTGTGGTGGGCTTGAACTGCGCGCTTGGCCCTGATGAGATGGAGCCGTTCATCGAGGAACTGGCCCATGTCGCGCCGACATTCGTCAGCGCGTATCCGAATGCCGGCCTGCCCGATCCGTTGTCCGAAACCGGATTTCCGGAGACGCCGGAGTCGCTCGCGCCAAAGCTGCAGCACTGGGCGCAGAATGGCTGGCTGAACATGGTCGGGGGCTGTTGCGGTACGACCCCGGCGCACATTCGAAAGATTGCCGAAGCGGTGCGGGATTGTGCGCCACGCGTAATGAATCGCGGGGCAGGCAGTTCGCCTGCCGACTGCAATGGACGGCAAGCGGGAGGGCTTGTCCTGCAACTTTCCGGACTCGAGCCGCTCAACATCACAGCCGAGAGCGGCTTTATCATCGTCGGCGAGAGAACAAACATCACCGGTTCGCCGAAATTCTCGAAGTTGATCCTCGGCGGCGATTTCGATGGAGCACTCGCAGTCGCGCGCCAGCAGGTCAGCGGAGGCGCCAACATTCTCGACGTCAACATGGACGAAGGGATGATCGACTCCGAGGCAGCGATGACGCGCTTTCTCAACCTGATCGGGAGCGAACCCGAGATCTCTCGGATCCCGATGATGATTGACAGCTCGAAGTGGAGTGTGATCGAGGCGGGCCTCAGGTGCGTGCAAGGCAAGGCGGTCGTGAATTCAATCAGCCTGAAAAATGGGGAAGAGGAGTTCCTTCGCGAAGCGCGGCTGGTAAGGCGTTACGGCGCGGCGATGATCGTGATGGCGTTTGACGAGCAGGGGCAGGCAGACTCGTTGCAGCGGCGAATCGATGTCTGCACGCGCGCTTACGGGCTGCTAATTGAGCGCGCGGGCGTTTTGCCGGACGACATCATCTTCGACCCGAACGTGCTCACGGTCGCGACCGGGCTCGAGGAACATCGCAACTACGGTGTCGATTTCATCGAGGCCGTGCGCTGGATAAAGGCAAACCTGCCGGGTGCGCGGACGAGCGGCGGAATCAGCAATGTTTCGTTCTCTTTCCGTGGGAACAACGCCGTGCGCGAGGCGATGCATGCCGCGTTTCTATATCACGCCATCGGCGCAGGGCTCGACATGGGAATCGTCAACGCGGGCCAGCTCGCGGTTTACCAGGAGATCGAGCCGGAGCTGCGCGAGCGCGTGGAAGACGTGCTCTTGAATCGCCGTTCGGACGCGACCGAGCGGCTGGTAGATTTCGCGGAGACCGTTAAAGCCAAGGACAAGACGCCGGCGGAAAAAGAGGCGTGGCGACACGCGCCCGTCGAAGAGCGTCTCTCGCACGCACTGGTGAAAGGAATTGTCGACTATATCGAGACCGACACCGAGGAGGCACGACGGAAGTATCCGCGGCCCCTCGAGGTCATCGAAGGTCCGCTGATGGCGGGCATGAGCGTGGTCGGCGATTTGTTCGGCGCCGGCAAAATGTTTCTGCCCCAGGTGGTAAAGAGCGCGCGAGTGATGAAACGCGCTGTTGCCTATCTCATGCCGTTCATGGAGGCAGAGAAGAGCGCCGACGCGAAACCGCAGGCGCGCATCGTGATGGCGACAGTCAAAGGCGACGTGCACGACATCGGCAAAAATATCGTTGGTGTCGTGCTTCAGTGTAACAATTACGAAGTCATCGATCTCGGCGTCATGGTCCCGGCGCCGAAGATTCTCGAAGCGGCGCGCGAAAAAAAAGCTGACGTTATCGGGCTGAGCGGACTGATCACGCCATCGCTCGACGAGATGGTGCACGTCGCGCAGGAAATGGAGCGGGAAGGATTCGAGGTGCCGCTACTTATCGGTGGCGCAACCACAAGCCGCGCCCACACGGCGGTAAAGATTGCGCAGCATTACCGCGGCAGCACGGTGCACGTACTCGACGCATCGCGCGCCGTTGGCGTGGTCAGTAACCTCCTTAATCGCGAGTTGCGGGCCGGCTTCGACGCGGACACGCGGGCCGCGTATGCCCGGCTTAGGGAAGAGTACGCGGCTAAATCACGGGACAAAACGTTGCTGCCCATCGAATCAGCGCGGGCCAACGCATTTCCGACCGACTGGTCGAGCTACGATCCGCCGACCCCGGAATTCACCGGCGTGCGGACGGACGAGCCTTCGGTCGCCACACTAGTCGATTACATTGACTGGTCCCCCTTCTTTCACACGTGGGAGTTGCGCGGCCGTTATCCGGCGATTTTCGACGATCCGACAGTCGGCCAGCAGGCCCGGGAGTTGTTCGACGACGCACGGCAGATTCTCGATCGGATTGTTGGCCAAGAGCTGTTCAGGGCGCGTGGAGTATTCGGATTGTGGGAAGCCAGCGTGGTGGGCGACGATGTGCAACTGTCGGACGGCACGACGCTTCATTTCCTCCGGCAACAAATGCAGAAGCCGGCCGATCAGCGGAACCTATGCCTGGCTGATTACGTGGCGCCGAAGAGCGCGGGCAAACGAGATCACATCGGCGGATTTGCGGTCACGATCCACGGCGCCGACGAGCTCGCGAAGCAATTCGCCGCAGAGCATGACGATTACAGCGCGATCATCGCCAAGGCCCTCGCCGACCGTCTGGCCGAGGCTTTCGCGGAGTATCTGCACGAGAAAGCGCGCATCGCATGGGGGTTCGGCGCGGCCGAGAACCTGTCACGCGACGAAATGATTCGCGAAAAATATCGCGGCATACGGCCCGCCGCGGGCTACCCGGCTTCCCCCGATCACACTGAAAAACGCGCGCTCTTTGACCTGCTCGGCGCCGAGAAAAATACCGGGATCGAGCTGACCGAGTCCTTTGCCATGCATCCGGGAGCGAGCGTGAGCGGGCTTTATTTTTCGCATCCGTCGGCCAAATATTTCGGTGTAGGAAAGATTGGCGCCGATCAGGTGCGCGACTACGCCGCGCGGAAAAACGTGAGCGTCGAGCACGTCGAGAGATGGCTCGCGCCCAATCTCGGCTACTGAGTTCCTGTCCGTCACTGACGGACTACGTCATTGACGTATGCGCTGCCGCGATACCTCTAAAGTGCGAACGCGCCGCAGGCCTGGCAAAATCCAGCTATGACTAGTCGGTGCCGCGTGGTCTGAGAACGACGCGGTTTTGGTCGTCCCACGTAGCAGTGAAGGCGTAGACCTGGCCGGAGCGCACGTGCAAATGCATGGCGAGCGGCGGAATGTTGAGCCGGTTCGGCGAGTACGTCGCGATGACCTCGTGAGTTCCGGGACCGACTGGTATGTCGATGTTGTGACCGGTCGCAGCCCTCGCCGCGTAATGGCCGTCAATAAAGAGCTGGAGGATAACCCGCGTTCCGAACGTCGGGGAGCGGACGATCACGACGCGACCGCCCTCGGTCGCGGCCCGGTGTGCTGCGTCACTCGTCTGGCACAGCGCGAACACCGCTGCCGCAATGAGAAAAAATTTCGCGCAGCGCGTGATCACCGGCGGGCAGAATACGGGCCGGCGTTCGATGTGGCAAGATTAGCGAAACGCGCGCCGGAGCCGGCTGAAGCCTTGCGACGAAGGCTTCGTCGCGGCCGCAGGGTAGAGAAACGTCACGCCCCGTTAACGCGAGCCGCTACCCATGCTTTGATTGGCGCCGGAGTTCTGGATCCTCTCCAGGGATTTCGTGTTTGCTCGTTGGACGTTCTGCGCGCTTGGAACGGTGTCGCTGTCATCGTCCACCTCGACGTACCGTCCGCCCAGATGTGACCCGGTTTCCTCCGGCACCCAGACGTACTTCTTTTTCTTTTTGCCGCCCGTCGCACTCTTGCCCGCCACTGTTCCGCGCAAATCAAACGAGATCATCACGGGTCGATCGGCGCCGAGGTTCACCGTTTCGACTGGCGAAGTCACCCCTCCGGCCCCCTTCGCCGTTACAAGGTACCGGCCGGTCCCCAGGTTTTTAGCGATGAAGTTTCCCGTGCTGTCGGTCCGCACCAAAACGGGGCTTCCTTTTCTGTCCTGCCGCTCAATCCGGACCTCGGCGCCCTTGGCCGCGCGGCCATCCACGCCTTTAACGTTACCTTGAAGGACGGATTGCGCGCTGGCGGCTTGCAGTCCGGTCGCGGCGAACATCGCGCAGCCGAGAACGAGCACAAGACGGGCACCTCGCCGGGCGGCGAGAACTGGTTTGGCGGAGAAGAGACGTGTGGAACGCATGATATAGATTATCTATATCGTATCAGATCGAGTCAACGATTTTTTCTTCCTCGTGCGCCCCGAGCTTGACAGTGGCACGCGGACGGATGCAGAAAAGCGATCGGTGGCGCGGTCAAAAGACAAACTACTGCCCGGGACCCTCGAGATGCTCGTGCTGAAGGCGCTTTGCCACGGCCGCATGCACGGCTACGGCATTGCCCGCCGGATACGACAACTTTCCTACGATGCGCTCACCGTAGAAGCCGGTTCCCTCTATCCGGCATTGTTTCGACTGAACCAGCAGGGCTACATCAAGAGCGAGTGGGATGTATCGGACAACAAGCAGTCGGCGCGCTTCTACACCTTGACCACGACCGGCCGAAAACAGCTTGAACGCGAAACTGAGAACTGGGATCGCCTCTCAGCCGGCATCGTGCGCGTTTTACAATCAGTCTAAGCTCTTTCGATGCCCGACATGCGCGAGCCGATCGCATGAACCAACACAGGTAGGCGGAGTTTCAGTCGATGCGCGGATTTGGGTTACTCAGGGACCGCTGGCTCGGACTAGTTCGAAAAGACGCGGTTGAAGCTGAAATTGCCAATGAGCTGCGGTGGCATCTGGAGCAGCTGACCGAAGAGAAAATTCGAGATGGGTTGTCGCCTGCCGCCGCGCAACGCGAGGCGCGGTTAGAGTTCGGCGGCTTTGAATCGCTGCGGGAAAGGTGTCGCGAGATCCGCGGCGGCGGGCTTATTGAACAGATAGCCGGCGACTGCCGGATGGGGCTGCGCGTGCTTGGTAAACAGCCGCTGCTCAGCTTGGTCAGTCTGGCGACGGCAGCCCTGGCTGTCGCGGCGACCTGCACCGGCATAGCTATCGCTGACGCGACGTTTCTTCGGCCATGGCTGCCCTGCATGGACGCGAAGAACGTCGCCATTATCCAGCAACGGACTGACTCCGGACAAGGGATACCATTTTCCGTTTCCGATTTCTCGCAGTTCAAGGCAGCAGCAGCCGATATCACGACAATCGCCGCACAGGGTTGGCAACCGGCGGTCATACGAAGCAGCAAAGGCACCGAGACGGCCGACACACGATTCGTAACAAACGATTTTCTATCGGTTATCGGCACGCCGCTCCTCTATGGACGAGATTTTGTCGAACAGGACGGACGGCAAGACGCTCCCGGAGTCTGCCTGCTGGTTTACGAATTTGCGGCGAGCCATTTCGCAAGTGCGCGTGCCGCTGTTGGTCAGCAGCTCATCGTAAACGACTCTGTGTGCAGGGTCGCGGGAGTTCTACCGCAGCACTTCCACTTCGTCGGTAACACCGATATTCTCCTGCCGGTCGAAAGATACGCTGAACCGGCCAGCACGGCGCCTCTGCTGACCTCCGTTGCCAGACTTAAATCAACTCAGTCGCGCGCGGCGATGGAGTCCGAACTCGGAGGGATTGCGCGTCGGCTCGCGCGTGCTTCCGGCCTGAAGATTGCCGGGGTTAACGTGCTGCCACTGACGTCGGCATTCTCGGACAGGATCCGTCTACATCTGCTCGTCGTCGTGTTAGCAGCGGCAGTCGTCCTCCTGGCGGCGTGTCTGACTGCTGCCAACTTGTCATTGGCGCGTTTGTCACTGAGATGGCGCGAGCTTTCGTTGCGCGTTGCGCTGGGCGCCAGCGCCCGGCGTATCACTCTCCAGCTACTCACGGAAGATTTGCCGATCGGTTTTATCGGCGGCGTTCTTGGCCTGAGTATGGCCGCCGCCATTCTGCGGGCGATGAAAACGATTCCATACAGCGCGCTGCATCCGGGAGTGGATCTCGGCCTGAATGGACTTGTCCTGGCAAGCGGACTGGTAGCCGTGATCCTGGTTCATGGCTCTGGCGCCATTGCCTCGAGAAAGACGATCAGGCGCGCCGCCGGCGGGACCGCGACCTCTGCAACCAGCTACCAGGCGGCATTACTGGGACCAACTAACACAAGCCGGTCCGCAATTATAGCTACGCAGGCTGTCTTGAGCTTCGTTCTGCTCAGCGCCGCATTCCTGCTCCTGCGTGACTTCGTTGTTCTGACCGAAGCGAGCCTGGGGTTCGAGCCAAAGAATCTGTTCTTCATGCGCTTGCCAGCGACCAAAGAGCTCCTGCACCAGCCCGATACAGCCTATTCAGAGTTTGAACAGGCGGTCAAAGGAACGCCCGGTGTGGACGGCGCCGTCTTTTCCGTTGGCGCGCCGATGTTTTACCTGGATCCGGTAATGTTTAGTTTCGAACCGCAGGCCCCGCAGAACGTGAAGTGGGCGAGTTTCGCGACCGTGTGTGCCGCTGCCCCCGGTTTTCTTGAATTGCTCGGCGTTCAATTGGTCGGTGGCCGCTTCATTCAACCCACCGACACAAATAACAGTGCGCCCGTTGCTGCTGTCGATGAGTCATTCATCGATCCGAAGTGGGGAAATCCTGTTGGACAGCGGCTCGTCGTCAGGCTGGCTCGCGGAGTTGTTGTCGCGCGCGTCGTAGGTGTCGTTCGCCATATCAGCCACTACGGCCCAAGCACCTCCGAGTACAAAGAGCCGCAAATCTACCTTGCATTCGCACAGGTAGCTGGCCTGCTTGGCGATCGCATTGCTGCTGGCGCTCACGTTGTGTTTCGAGTTGATCAGCAGCGTGATGCCGCGGCCGTCGCAGAGCAGGTAGCGGCAAAGGTGTCGGCACTCGCAGGGGACAATCCTCTGCCTGTTGCTGAAACTGCGAGGGAGCGTGTGTCGCTTTACTTGAATCCCCGCCGTGGCTGGCTCCTCTTAATTGGGTTTTTCGGAACAGTAGCGTTCGCGCTCGCGATAGCCGGAACTTATGGTGCGAGCAAGTACGCCATTGTCGGCCAGAGCCGCGATCGTTGTATTCGACTCGCGTTAGGTTGTTCGCGCCGGCAAATCGTTACCGCAACCTGCGGTCCGATTTTGCGGTCGGTCCTGGCAGGACTCGCGGTCGGGATTCCGCTGAGCTTCGTCACCAATCGCGTGCTCTCAACCGTTCTCGGGCTGCATCGAGATTACGCGTATGCCTGCGGCACGCTGGCTGCGACCTGCACAATCGCCGCCGCCCTGGCTGCGTGCTTCCTGCCGGCACGTCAGATTTTTCGCACCAACATGGCGATTCTCAACGTCGGCTGAACCGCGGCAGAAAAACCGTGGCACCGCGTACGGGAGTCGAACCCGTGCACCAGCCTTGAGAGGGCTGTGTCCTAACCACTAGACGAACGCGGCTCGTCGCGGGAGCGGAATCTAGGTGCTCGCCCTCGCGGCAGCAAGCGCCTTCGATTGTCAGGGCAACACGGGCGGCGAAGGAGCCGGCGTTGCCGTCGGGATCGGCGTCGACGAGACGCTCGCCCTGGCTCGCGGTGACGGACTCGGCCGCACCCGATCCTGCGCCGTCGTGCCGACATGCGCCGCTTTTTGCTGGGCAACGAAGGCCTTCACCTCAGGTGTGCTCGCGAGCTTGGTCATCCGTCCGTAATAGAGCTCGTAATAATGGCGAAAGCGCTTTCGCTTTTCCAAATCAGTCCGGGCGCCGTTGATCACCTTCTTCGCGGCGATCACCTCCGGATCACGTGACGCGCGGTTCTGAAGATCGCGCCATTCGACGTGTAGGCGATATTCGTCAGCGGCCTTACCGAGCGGGGTCTGTTTAAAGGCAGCGTCGAGTTGCGAGATGTCGGGCGTGGGTGGTGCGGATGGCAAGACCGGAGCGACGGGCGCCGCAGGAATGATTGACGGCGGCGATTCCGCCGGACTCGGCTCCGGCGGCGCCGGTGAATTCGAAGGTAGCGCCGGCTCCTGCGCAAAACAGCGCGCTGCGCACAGAACGAGCGCGCAGCAAATTAAGAGGAGCCGTTTCATCCCTGATGAGTTCACAAACAAACCCGCGAAGATTTGACCTGTCGCTGCGGCGCTACGCAAATCAAGCCCGCCGGCACGAGAGAATTTGAACTGCGACCTGTCGCGGCGGCGACCGCTCTGCACAATGAAAGGTAATCGGGGCGACAGGATTCGAACCTGCGACCTCCTGGTCCCAAACCAGGCGCTCTACCAAGCTAAGCTACGCCCCGGAAAGCCGAATGCTTACCACGACATTGCGCGCCCGGCATTCGCAAAGTCACACCGCGCCCGTGGGAGCCGATTGCGGACGGCGGGTTTTGCGCATAAAAAGTGTTCGGGACCAAGCCCGCTCCCGCCGTTATGCAAAAAGAAGATGCTCGCGCCTCAGAACACACGAAACAGATGAAACCGCCGACCACGTATATGTCTCGCGCCCGATTCGTTTCTTTTGTCGTAGTGCTGCTCGTCGCACTGGCAGCCTGTGAACCAGATCCTTACTACCATTCCGGATACAATCAGGGTGGCCATAGCCGGCGCGGCGAGCGTGCGGTTGTGACCGATGCTACGCCGACGCCCAGGCCGACGTCATTCGATACTCACGTCGAACCGACCGACCCGAGGGAGCTCGCTCCGGCCGGTCCCGCGCCGACGCCCTTCTAACGCTTGGCGACCGGCCGGCGGCGGCGGCGGTGGCGCGTGATGCTGTGCGCGCC
>JBJMWX010000047.1:0-17432 GCA_045809925.1 Chthoniobacterales bacterium | reverse complement strand
CATGAGTTGCGCTGATGTGCGGCCGTTAATCGCGGCCTATCACGACGGCGAGCTGGGCGCAGCCCGTGTGCTCCAGATCGAGCAACATCTGCGAACGTGCGACGCCTGCCGCGCGGCGCTCGACGACCTGCGCACCCTCAGTCAAGCCGCACAACGCGCTCATTTCTCCCCTCCCGACGACCTGCGAGCAAACATTCTGGCGGCCCTTCGTGAAGTGAAGCCGGCGACGCGTGAATACCACCCACCGCGCCCCACCAGTTGGCTCCTCCATGGCCTGTCGCTTGCCGCCGCAATCGCGTTCGGATTTTTCCTCTCGCAGATGTTCGGCCGACCATCAGCCAGTCGCGCGTTGCTCGGTCAACTCACCGACAGCCACATTCGCTCTCTCATCGGGACTCACCTCACCGATGTGGCGACCTCCGACCAGCACACGGTCCGCCCATGGTTTGAAGGCAAGCTCGACTTCGCTCCGCCCGTGGAGGACCTGGGCGCGGACGGCTTCCCCTTAGTCGGTGGGCGTGTCGAGTATATCAGCGGTCGCGCCGTGGCCGCGCTCGTCTACCAGCGCCGCCAGCACTTCATCAACCTCTTCATCTGGCCGGAAAGCGGCAACCAGAGCATAGCCGCCGAGAAACCGCAGCGTGGCTATAATGTGGTGCATTGGCGGAGCAAAGGAATGAGCTATTGGGCCGTCTCGGAAATTTCCGGAGACGAGCTGCGCAATTTTGCCCGCGAGTTCGGTCGATAACGCGAATCCCTGGAATTCGGTGCCTGATTTTCGATGATGCGTGTTGGCGACGTCCCAGATATGTCTGATCGCATGACAACATCCAACTTTCGTATCGTGCCTTTGCCGACCGATGTTGCGGACGCTGCGCGCGACGCGATCTGGCGCGGAGCGCCCGGCCACGCGATTGTCGACGTCGACCTGCCGAACGCGTATCCGTGTCGCCACTGCCTGCGTTGGGCACAGCCGGGCGAGCGCGTGATCTTGTTTACTTATGCGTCTATCGGGCCGGGCCGTCCTTATGCGGAAAGCGGACCGATCTTTGTGCATGAACAGCCCTGCCAGGCCTACAGCGCTACCTACGACTACCCGGTGGATTTTCGCAATGGGCGCGTCGTCCGCGCCTACGATGTGGGTGAAAACATGGTCGATGCCGTAGTCGTGAACGGCGAAGAACCTGAGGCAATAATCGCGAGATTACTTGCCAGGCCGGAGACGGCTTTTCTCCAGGTTCGCAGTGTCACTCGCGGTTGCTTTACCTTCAAAATCGAACGCGCTTAGGATTAAAGCCTGACGCGTGGAAACAGACGTACGACTTTCGTGTCGGATCAGCGCGTGGAAGCGAAGCGATTGATCGGCTAGCTTCGCTCGCATGAAGAAGTTGCTAGTCTCCTTATGCATTCTGTTCGCAGCTCTAAGCATCGTCGAAGCCGCTCCGGCGCAGCTGACCTGGTACGGCCACGCGGCGTTCAAGATCACGACGCCAAATGGCCGGGTACTGCTGATCGACCCGTGGATTTCGAATCCGCTGAACAAGAATGCCAAAGACGATCTGGCGAAGCTCGACAAGGTTGACCTCATCCTCATTACGCACGGTCACTTCGATCACATAGGTGATGCGATTGAGATCGCGAAACGGACAAAGGCGAAGCTCGTGAGCACATTCGACCTCCGCACCGTCATCGTGCAGAAGCTGGGCTATCCGAAGGAACAGGCAACGATGGAGACCGCGGGCAATTTCGGCGGCGAGCTGACTTTGCTCGACGGCGAAGTGAAGGTCGCCTTTATCCCCGCCGTGCACAGCTCGGCAATCGGAGAGGACTCGAAATCCGAGCCTCTCGCCGCCGGCAATCCCGGTGGCTTTCTGGTTACCATTCGCGGTGGCCCGGCGATCTATCACACCGGCGACACCGATGTCTTCGCCGACATGGCGCTCGTCTCGCAGTTCCACCAGGTCGACGTGATGCTGGCATGCATCGGCGATCATTTCACCATGGGACCGAGACGCGCGGCGGAGGCGGTGAAGCTCGTCAAACCGCGCATGGTAGTGCCGATGCACTTCGGCACCTTTCCAGCCTTGAACGGTACTGTGGATGCCTTTCGCTCGGCGCTGGAACGGCCCGACATCGACTCCCACCTGCAGTTGATGACTGTAGGGCAGACGATCGACCTGCCGGCACCGTAAACAAGTGTCGTCCTCGTTTCCTCGTAGGGAGGGACACGAGCCATCCGACTCTGCCCGTCCCAGCCATCAATGGATGAAGTTCAAGCCGCTCGGAACATAATGCGGCAAAACGTAGGCATAGATCATGACGATGACTCCGACGATTGCGGCGAGCCCCACTGAATGCCAGAAGACGAACCGGAAGATGGAGCCTTCGTTCCCCACCTGATTGGTCGCCGCGGTAGCGATGCAAATCGACTGGGCGTCAACCATTTTGCCCATCACACCGCCGGCGCTGTTCGTCGCGCACATGAGAATGGGGCTGAGATTGAGCTGTTGGGCGGTGATTTTTTGCAAACTCCCGAAAAGCGCATTTGAAGACGTATCGCTGCCGGTGAGCGCGACCCCAAGCCAGCCAATGTAGGTGCCGAAAAACGGAAAGAGCCAGCCAGTCCGGGTGAACGCCAGCCCCAAGACGGCATCCATCCCGGAGTAGCGCGTCACGAAGCCTATACCAAGCATGCAAGTCATGGCGATAATGGCGAATCGCAATCGCACCAATGTCTTGCCGAAAATGCCGAAGATCCGAGGCAAGCTGAGGCGCAGCAGAAGGCCGGCAATGACCGCAGCCAGAAAGCAGCCGGTTCCGGTAGCAGTCAGCCAGTTGAAATCAAAGCGCGCGGCTTCAGCGGTTGGCTTTGCGACGACAGGCATCGTTCGTAAGACCTTTCCGTGAAGGTAGGGCCAGTCCCAACCCGGTGGACCGGGGCGCGGTTTGCTGTCGGCCATGACGACTTTAAAGGAAGGAGTCGTCGCCCGGTTCAGCGCAGCCTTAACGGAAGGAAGTCCCCAGCAGAGCACGAACATTGAAAGGATCGCAAATGGCATCCACGCCTTGGCGATTTGTCCGGCGCTGTAGTTTTGGATGGACTCTCGCGCTGAGAGTGGGTCGACGGAAGTCTCGTCTGCAAAACGCCAGATTCTCTTCGGCTGCCAGAGTCGCAGAAACAACACCGTCACAACGAGCGAGACGATACCGGCTGAAATATCGACCAGATTGCTGTCCATATGATTGGACCAGAACCATTGCGTTACAGCGAAAGAACCGCCGACGACCACGAGCGCAGGAAGCACCTCAACCGTTTCTTTCCAACTCACCATCGCCCGGACCAGCCAGAAGGGAACGATCACCGCTGTAATCGGCAGGATACGTCCTATCATCGCACTTAGATCGCTTTCACTTAGCGAAGTAACGGCGGCGAGAGTGTGAACAGGCGTGCCAATTGCGCCCCACGCGACTGGCGAGGTGTTGGCAATCAGGTTAAGGGCCGCAGCCTGGAACGGCTTGAATCCTAGCCCGATCATAAACGCGCCGGCGATGGCTACCGGCGCGCCGAACCCGGCGCAGCCTTCGATAAAAGCGCCGAAGCAGAACGCGACGAGCAAGAGTTGCAGCCGACGATCCGGAGTAATGGCAGCGACGGACTGTTTCATGATCTCGAACTGGCCCGTCTCGACGGAAATGTTGTAAAGAAAGACGGCCGCGATCACGATCCAGACAATCTTGAGAAGGCCGAAGGCGGCGCCGTAAACGAAGCTGCTGACGGCCAGCAAAGCCGGCATTTTGAAAGCCACGATGGCTATGAGAATGGCGGTCGCTGCGCCTGCCATGGCGCAGAGATGGGCCCGCACTTTCAGTCCGGCGAGTAGTCCCAACAAAACGACGATAGGCAAAGCGGCAATCAGTGTCGAAAGCCACCAATGTCCGAAGGGATCGTAAACTTGCGTCCAGGTCACAGGAACAGATGCAGGGTTACCGACCACAAGTCCGGCCGCGAGGGCGAGATGCGAGCTTTATTGCAACTAAGTCTATGAAAGTCGCGGTAAAGCAAAAACTCGGAGCGGCGCGAGGTTAGCTGGCTCGTCTGTTCGACGTTTGCCTCCGAATCCAATGGGGTTCTCAAGTCCGTTGTGGTCACTTCACCTTTACTGGACGTCGACCGACGCCTGCGCGAGGCGCCCCCTCGACCGGAGGCGGCTAAAGATCACCGCGTGGCTGGCGATGATCAGCGGAACGAGAAAGGTAGGTAAGAGAATGAGCGGAAGCCTAAGCATTGCCGCCATCGACCCTGGGTCAGCCATTCCGTGTCGAGCGGCATTCACGACGACAAAGAGGATATCGAGAAGGCCCAAAGAATTCCAGACCGCAAGCAGCACGCTTCTTGAACCGAGCTGCTTCCAGGATATGAGCAACACGGAAGCTGTGACTGCGACAGCGACATCGCCCCAGCCGGCGGGGAGGGCGAAGCTGCAGGGTAGCTCGCCTCTGCCGCACAACAGTAGGAAATAGCCGCCGACGAAACGCATCACATGCAGCGCAATGAGCGCACGCAGGTCAATCGCCTCCGACCACGCCCGTAATGCGTAGCTGAGCCGCCACGCGGCCAGGAGAGCGATCGTTAGTCCGGCCGGAATCAACTGCGGAATCGGGGGCCGAAGCGCCTGCAATGCTCCTGACGCGCCGATGGCGATCGCCGCGATCAACCACACCGCCGCGATAACTGTGAATATCATTGGAACCCAAAAGGCGGCGGCTCGAGCGCCGCGGCGACAACGATCAGGCAATCAACCGCGGATTGCACGGATTACGCTGCTCGCACCCGCGTGAATCGTGATTAGTCCCAGTCGGTCTGCTCATCTGCGAAATCCGTGTTATGCGCCGGAAACGGGGGTGGCAGAGCGCCGCTCCATTACTTTTGTGCCTTGACCCAGCGCTCGATGCGTTCCTGGAGCAGATCGAGCGGCATCGCGCCGCCGTTTAGTACCTCGTCGTGAAATGCCTTGATGTCGAACTTAGGCCCGAGCTCCGCCTTGGCCCGCTCGCGCAGCTTGCGAATGGTGAGTTGTCCCATTTTGTAGGCCAGCGCCTGCCCAGGCCACGCGATGTACCGGTCAGTCTCCGTCTGCGCGAGCGCGTCGTTCAGGTCGTTGGCGTGCATGTAATCGATGACCTGCTGTCGGCTCCAGTTCTTGTCGTGAATGCCGGTATCGACCACCAGCCGAACAGCGCGAAAGAGCTCTGAGTTAAGCCGGCCGTAGTTCGACACGGGATCCTGATAGAAGCCGATCTCCTTGCCCAGTTCCTCGGCGTAGAGCGCCCAACCTTCGGCATAGGCGGAGTAGAAGCCATGCAGCCGGAACTTCGGCAGGTCGGGCAAGGTCTGGGCGATGCTGATCTGCATGTGATGTCCGGGCACGCCTTCGTGGTAGGCAACGGCTTCATCCGTCACGAGTGTGCGCTTGGTCGGGTCAGCCACGGCGACCACGACGCGCCCCGGCCGTTTACCGTCCGGCGTGCCGTTCACGTAGTGGGTCGCCTCCGCCTTGGCGAAATCGGGTATTGGTTCCACCGTCACCGGTGATTTTGGCAGCAGCCCGAAGAGCTGAGCCAGCTTTGGCTCCATCTGGTGGATGTATTTTGCGAAATCGTCGACGATCTGCTGCTCGCTTTGCGGCTTCCATTTTGGATCGTTGTTAATCGCGGCGCGGAAGCTCGCCAGATCTTTATATCCATTCGCCTGGGCCAGCTTCGTCATCTCGGCCGTGATCCGCTCCACTTCCTTGAGCCCGATCTCATGCACTTCCGCCGGCGCGATCTCCATCGTGGTATTAAATTTTACCGCTTCGACATAACGTCGCTTCCCGTCCCGCAGGTTCTCGATCGAGAGCTCCTTGCGCCCTTTCGGGTCGTACTCAGTCCGCAGGAACTCGGCGAATTTCTTGTAGGCGGGAAACACTTCGTCGTTGATCGCCTTGGTCATCTCTTCCGTCAGCCGCTTCTTGTCCGTGTCTGAAAAATCCGCCGGGAACTTCCTGGTCGGCAGAAGGAAGGGATTTGCGGCGATAATGCCGTCGCACTGGCCGGGCAGTTTCTCGAGCAGCATCTTCGGCGGCATCAAGCCGTCCTTTTCGCCCTGCTTCATTACCTCGATTGTCTGATCCATGACGCGCGGGATCTGATGCAGCCTCGAAATGTAATCCTGGTAGTGCGGCACCGAATCCAACGGCACGCTCAGTGGTAGATCGGCCAGCCCGGTGTGGACACCTCTCTGCTGGTTGACTGGCATCTCGTAGTTCTTCAGCCCGTAGCTGATGTCGTCGCGTTCCAGCTGCCGCTCCATGATCTGATGGCTGAGCAGGTCCGTGTCGCTCATCCCATCGGTGGGAATGGATTTCAGCCGTTGCAGGAAGTCATCGGCTTCGGCGTGTTGGCGCGCGATCTCGGCCAGTGAGTACTCGCTGAGTTGCGCGTTGTAGCGGTAGTCGCCGTAGGACGTGGCACGCTCCGGCGCGTTCTTCAGACCCGCCTCATAAAACTCATCGAAGAGCGCATTCTGCTTCGCCACCCGATCGGCCACAGGCGGTACCTGCGCGAGGGCAGGGGAGGCGAGGGCCAGAAGAAATCCGCAAAAAATATGTCGCATTGACGAACCTAGCATCGTGCATCCGCGGCGCACGGCAGAATCAGTGAGCCTTCGAGGACGAGCGCCGTCTCGTCGTTGAGCCAGGACGCATTCACCTTCGCAGCGCTACCGCAGGCGGCGGGTCGCTCGAGAATTCGGGCCTACTCTTCATGAATGGCAGGCGAATCCGGTCGGCGCGCATCTTACTGTCAGCGCGGGCCTTCGGAACCTTCGAATAAGGAAGCAACACGCCGAACTCCAGTGTGTTCACGAGCGGGAGCTTTGACGAGGAGGCGGCCCAATCTACTACGTCCACCGCGCGTGTTCAGCTCGGGGCGACGAAGTTGCGTTCGGTCATTTGGGTACCGGCAAGTTGGTTTTTCTGCACAGCTCCACGAACCGCGGGTCGGAACGGTATGGCTTCAGAAGTGGATCTAATAATCGATTCGTCAGCGTCGGCTGATGCGCGAGATACGCGCGGTTCAGCCACTCGAACACCTTATCGGGCTCACCCCGGCCTGCGTAAACGAATGCAACCTGCGACGGAAAATTCTCCCCATGCGTCGAAATGAGATTGCTGAGCGCAGCATCGGCCCGCGCGCGATCGCCGCGGACATATTCCGCGATCGCCACGCCAACTGACTGCGAGATCGCGTCCGGCTCGAGCTGCGCCTCGCGCAGAGCGACGTCCCCCTGGCCGCGCAGAACCGCCAGGAGTGATAAATAGAAATGGATCAATTTTGCGCCAGGCTGCAACTGCATGGCTTTCCGCAGAGCCGACTCCGCTTCGTCGTAGCGCCCGATCTGAAGCAAGGTAGAGGCGAAGTTCGTTTGCCAGGTGACGAATTCCGGATCGAGATCGATCATCTTCCTTTGGAGCGCGGCTCCCCCCTCAAAATCGCCACTGACCTTTCGCACCAGCGCACGCGTATTCAGCACAACGGGGTTATCGGTCTCGATTCTGCTCACCTCCTTCTCAGCGGAGGCGGTATCCCAATCGGCCATAAGATAGACATAACCGAGCGTCGCATGTGCGAGCGGCAAACCTGGCTTTAGTGCGAGCGCAGTTTTTGCCGCCTGTCGTGCCTGCTCGAATGTTTCCTTGCCCTTTATCCCCTCGCCGAAAGCCATTGAAGAAAGCACTCGAGCCCTGCCAGCGTATACGTCGGCGTAATTCGGATCGAGGCGGATCGCCTCGTCCCAGAAGGAAAGCGCCTTCGCAAAGCCCTGTGCGTTGCGCTGCCCCAGGTAGAACTGGCCCTGGAGATACGCATTGTAGGCCTCGAGGCTTTGATTGCTTGGGCGCGCGAGCGCGTTGCCGGCGCCACCCATAAGTGTGACACGGAGTTGATCGGCGACAGATTTCGCGATCTCCTCCTGCACTGCGAAAACGTCCTTCAGCTCACGATCGTACGTCTGCGACCAGCGCTGGCTATCATCCGCTGTGTTGACCAGCTCCACGCTAATGCGGACGCGATCGCCCGCTTTGCGGACGCTGCCCTCGAGCACATTCGCGACGCGCAGCGCCTGGCCGATCGCGCGCGAGTCGTCGCTCTTCCCTTTGAAGCGGAAGGAGGAATTCCGCCCGATCACGCGCAGCTCGCGAATCTGGCCGAGGACGTTGATCAGTTCCTCGGACAAGCCATCGGAGAAATATTCCTGATTCGGGTCCTCGCTCTGATTGACCAGCGGCACGACGGCAATTGACTTCTCGGGCACGGCGGACGTGTTCGCGCTGGTGCTGCCGGCAGTGTAGCGCCCGACGAAAAACAGGCCGACGGAGAACGCGGCGCTGATGAGCACGACGTACGCCCAAACTCCGCTAGCGCGGTGTTTAGAACCTTCAATACCGTCGTCGGTGCGCTTGATGCCGCCGGGCGTCAGCTCAAACGCCCATGCAACAATCAGCGCCACGGGAAAGCCAATAATGAGGAGCAGGATGACCAGCCGCACGCTCCAATTCGGCACTTCAAAGAATGGAAATGTTTGGGTCGCGATCTGGATGAGCAGCCACGCCACGACTGCGTAGGCGACGGCAACCTTGTAGACGTTGCGCCGCTTCAGCTGGGCGAAGAAATTGCGCTGGTTCATTTCGGCAATTGGTAGGGACAGCGCGCTGCGGTATCCGCCTCGGCGCGCCGTATTTCGACTACCGCATATATCTCGACCAGCTGTGAAAGGCAGCGGACGCCGCAGCGCGGCGTCCCTACCATAGCGAAGAAATTGCGCGCGCTCACTGTGGCTTGTCCTGGCAAAGCTTCTCGAAGCGCGGATCGCCGCGAATTGGATCCCACGTGGGATCGAGACGCAGCAGAGCTTCAGTGATAAGAATACCACTTCCTTCGCTGGCAAGGAGTTGTTGCAGCAAAGCAATGGCTTCCTTCGCATCGCCGAGCTGGGCATGAACTTCCGCCTTGGCTTCCAATGCCGTCAGTCCTTCTTCGGGAAACTTATCCAGCGGTAATAGTTGAATCGCTTTATCCGCTTCGGCGATTGCTGCCGCGCGATCGCCCCGAGCCGCATGAATCCGTGCCAACCGTTCGTGCATGTCAGGCGGATGGAAATTTAAAACGGCTTCGACTTTCTTCCGACCTTCATCCAAATCATGCATCGCTTTATCCCGCTGCCCCAGAGCTAGCTCGGTTCGACCTAGCAATAGTTCCTTATCGCCGGCGTCACGTGGGCCGGCCGACGCCGGCATTGCCTGCGCGATCGGTAAAGCACTCGCATAATCGCGGCTACGAAAGGCCAGGAGCCAGCGCAAAAGGGGCACGCTACCACTAAGAGTCCTGCCGAGTTGACTTGGAATGCGGGCGAGATCGGCGCGCGCCGCCTCGAGTTCGCCCACGTGCATGTGTAATTCCGCGGCGGCGTATATTACCGCTGGATTGTCAGGGTCCAGCGTCTGCGCTCGATCAAAGGCATCGAATGCCTTCTGAAACTGGCGGGTCCTGGCATAACAAAAGCCGAGCACCTGAAACGAACGTGCGACGCGCGGGTCCAGCTGCACCGCACGCTTCATCACCTCGATCGCTTCGTTCCAATGCCCCAGGCGCCCATGACAAATACTGAGTGGGATAAGGTTACGGTCCGAGCCCGGTTCTTTCTCCTGTGCCCTTTGGAGATACGCCAGCGCCTTTTGGTAATCGTGATCAATACGCAGATAAATCAGACTCATGGCGGCGAGCGAGTCGGCCAGGTCTGGTTGCAGGACCATGGCTTTTTGCGCATTAGCTCTTGCGTCCTCGGCTAAGTCTGTAGTGTCAGCGAAGCCCTGGTTGAACTTTTGGGTCTCATTAATCGAAAGGTTTGCATAAGCCAGCGCAAAATTCGGATCGCGCGCGACGGCCGCGCGAAGCAGCTTTATCGCTTCGTCTGGATCACCCGTTCCTCGAAACCATTCACGATGGGCATAACGCGCTCGTAAGTAGAGGTCATATGCTTCCGTGTCCTGGGTCGGCGGCGGTTCGGACTTAACCTTGGCTACGTTCAATAGCTTTGATTTGAGGACGGCCGCGACTTGCTCGGCGACCTCAGCTTCGACTGCGAAGACGTTTTTAAGTTCGCGATTGTAACTCTGGGCCCAGAGGTGAGTATCGGTCCGCGCGTCGATCAGTTGCACGTTAATGTGCGCCTCGTCACCGGACTTCTGGACACTTCCTTCCAGCAGAGTAGCTACCCCTAACTCGTTGGCGATCGTCCTCAGGTCGCTGGGATGACTGCGATACTTCTCGGTGGAAGTGCGGGAGATGACCTTTAGATCACCTATTGCCGATAGTTTGGTCAGAATTTCATCTTCGATCCCCGATGCGAAATAAGCGTTACCCTTGTCTTCGCTGAGATTCTCGAACGGCAGCACCGCGATCGACTTATCGGCAACGCGATTCGAGACGGTCGCCGTGCTCCCACCGAGGTAACGGCCGAGGAAATACAAACCTACAGAGAAGGCTGCGCCGATAAGGACGATGTAAATCCAAGCCTTGCCCTGCGAACGCTGCGGGATCGCATCCGCGGTCTCCGTGCGTTTGATTCCCTGTGGGGTCAATTCAAAGGCCCACGCGATCACGAGTGCAATCGGGAAACCGATGCTAATCAAGAGCACCACCAGCCGGACCGCCCAATTCGGGATCTCAAAGAATGGAAAGACCTGCGTCGCCACTTGGACGAGCAACCAACCGACGACAGCGTACGCGACGGCGACTTTATAAACGTTGCGCCGTCTCAGCTCAGCGAAAAAGCTGTCCATCTTCACTTCGGTTTTTCTTCGCAGAGGTTCTGGAAGCGCGGATCGTTGCGGATCCTGTCGTAGGTCGGGTCCACCCGCAGATAGGCGGGCGTGATCGCGCTCGCGTAGTTCTCGTGTAGCACCCGTTCGAGTAACGGAATCGCGTCATCGGCGTCCCCCATGATGGCGTAAGCGAGCGCGATGTTCAGATCCGCGCGCGGGTAAGCCCATTTATCGAATCGGAGTATCGCCCGAAGTTCCTCTCCGATTGAGTTGACCTGATCGCGCCGGCCAAAGCATGCCTCCACCCGAACCAGGGACTCGAGGACGATGACACCGCCCTCGTGCCGGTTGCGTAATTCCCTTAATTCGCGCTCGGCGTCGCGGAGCAACGGCTCGGCCGCGGCCTTGTTGCCTCTGAAACGTTCTACGATCGCCACTGCGACGCCGTCGATCGTGCGAAACAGCGGCGGCTCGTCGTTTCGAATTGCCTCGAGCCGGCGAATCAATTCATCCCAATCTCGCCGTGCCAGGAGGACGTTGATTACAGGACCCAGGCCATCATCGGTGGGACCAAATGTCAGGTCACGCAACATCTCCCAGCTCTTCTCCAAATCGCCCGCGGCAAGGTAAGTCTCGGCTTTGACTGCGATGACGTTCGCATCGTGAGGCGAGAGGGCGAGTGCGCGATCGAGCGTGGTGCGCGCCTGTACCAGATCGCGCCGGCCCCGATAGCTCCAGGCGAGTTCCACCCACACGTTCACGTCGAGCGGGTTCAGCTCAGCTCCGCGTTTTTGTAGTTCGATCGTCTCATCGAGTTTGCCCTGCCGCCGTTTTACCAGCCCAATCGCGTTGATGACCTTCCAGTCGTTAGGCACAGCCGAGCGCGCTCGCTCCAGCCAACGCAGGGCCTCGTCGTAGTTTTTCTCGACGTAGTAATAATATAAGCCCATCGACCCCTGGGCGTCGGGTGACTCCGGCGCGAGGCGCACTGCCGTCTCCGCCGCGGTGTGGGCGCGCTCCTTCTGGGCCTGGTTTTCTTCGGGAAAGAAATAACGCGACGCTTCCGTCGCGGCGAGCCAGGCCCAGGCTTCAGCGAAATTCGGGTCGAGCCGGACCGCTTCGCGAAACAGATCGCGTTCGCGCGCACTGTCAGCGCCCGCTTGCGAATTGTTCAGGGCAAGCGCGCGCAAATAGGCTTCATAGGCTTGCGGATTGTCCGTTCCGCGCGCGGCAATGGCAGCTCTCTCTTTGCCGGTTAGTTTCGCCTCGAGGGTGCTCGCGATCTTTTGTGCGATATCGCTTTCGACTTCAAAGGTGTCGAGCAGCTTGCGATCGTAGGTCTCGGCCCAGAGATGCGCATCGGTTCCCGCGTTAATCAATTGAACCGTTACGCGCACCTTGTCGGCCGCGTGTTGCACGCTTCCCTCAAGAATGTTCGCGACGCCGAGTTGCTGCGCGATTTCGCGGAGATTGCTCGGCGTGCTCCTGTATTTCTGGGTTGAAGTGCGCGAGATGACTTTCAGATCCGTGATCTTGGATAAGCGTGCGAGGATCTCATCCTGAATTCCGTCCGCGAAAAAGGCATTGTCCGGATCGCGACTGAGATTTTCAAAAGGCAGGACCGCGATCGACTTCTCGGTGGCCGGCGGCCCCACGGGGGCAGGTTCTACGGCCGGGCCTTTGGCGCGGAACAATTGATAGGTGAGCAACCCTGCCGCGATGAGCGCGACGGTGACAATCAGCGTCGCGAATTTTCGTCTGCTCCATTGGGGAATGGGCTCGTTCGGTGACAGGTCCTCCGTCCGCTTCATCCCTTCCGGAGTCATTTCGAACGCCCAGGCGATGACAAGCGCGACCGGAAATCCGAGTGCGACCACGGCGACGAACACTTTCATCACCCAGGGCGGCGCTTCGAAGGTCGGGAACAGGATCGACGCCGCCTGAACCAGGAGCCACCCAATCACGGCGTACGCGACCGCGACCTTGTAAACATTGCGCCGTTTCAGTTCGGCGAAGAAGTTGCGCTCGCTCATCGGGCTTCTGTCGTGTCACCTCTGCGGAACCAGCCCGATCCGGCGCGTCAGGTGTGTGAAACGCGGATCGGAGCGCAGGTTATCGAACCTTGGGTCGGTCGTGAGCGTCACCAGATCGGGTGAGCGTTCTTCATAAGCTTTTTCAAACCACGCGAACGCCTGATCTTTTTCGCCGAGCCCGGCATGGATCAGAGCGATGTCGAATGACGACACATACGCGCTCTTAGATTGCTCCTGTAACTCGGCGATTATTTTTTGCGCCGCGTCGCGGTTTCCCGAGACCGCATAGGCATGGGCGAGGTCTGCTTTAGTGGCCGCACTTCCTCCAGAGGACCTTTCCAAATTCTTTTGGAACCGGGCAATGGCCTCGGCATACCTGCCTTTTTGCTCAAGGATTTCCCCAAGCCATGCCCCTTCAGCTCTTTTATCCATCTCGGCGGCCTTTTGGGCTTGATCGAGGGCCTGATCGTATTGGCGCGCGTAGAGGTAGTGCCACGTAAGATGGATGTTCATGAGGAAGTCGAACGGACTCAGTTCCAGGGCACGCTTGCTCTCGTTCAAAGATTCCTCGATCCGCCCCTGCGCCATCAGATGGTGCGAATACCAGTGGTGAGCGTCGGCATTATTGGGATTCAGCTCGATGGCTCGCTTGAACTCTCTTTCCGCAGCCGGCCAGTCCCACTCGTAAAAGAAGGTCACGTAAGCGAGCGCCGCGTGAGCCTCGCTCCGGGCATCATCAATCGCGAGCGCCTGTAAAGCAGCCTCCTTCGCTTTCGGCATTACTTCTCGCGGAGCTAGTCCTCCCCGAACGGCCAAAACAACGTAGACCTCGGATAATCCGGCGTAAGCCACCGCGTCCGTCGGATCCTTGGCGAGAGCCTGTTGGAAATAATCGATGGCTCTCTTCATGTCCCTATGGTTCAAGAAGTATCGGCCTTTCAAATCCAGTTCGTAGGCTTCGGGGTTCGGCTTTTTCTGCACGGGGAGTGCGACCGCCAGCTTGATCTCGAGCGCCTTCACGATCGAGGCGGTGATTTCGTCCTGCATCGCGAACATATCCTTCAGCTCGCGCTCGTAGGTTTCCGACCAGAGATGGAAGCCGTTCCGAGCATCGATCAACTGCGCGCTGATGCGGATGCGATTGCCCTCGCGTTGCAGGCTGCCTTCCAGGACGTTCTCCACCCCGAGCTTCCGTGCGATCTCCGCCACGTCCGCTGCCTTGCCTTTGAAGGCAAATGAGGATGTGCGCGCGACGACGCGCAATGCCCCCACCTCTGCCAGGGTGTTGAGGATTTCCTCGCTGATGCCGTCGCAAAAATACTCCTGGTCCCTGCTCTGGCTGAGATCAACGAAGGGCAAAACGGCGATCGACTTGTCGCGAGCTTCGCTGCCGGCGGTTCGGGTCGAAGCGGTGTAACGGCCGAGGAAAAATAATCCGATCGATAAAGCGGCGGCGATCAATACCACGTAGATCCACACATGGCGGCCATGCTTTCCGGGCGTTTGAACGGTTTCGTCGGTTCGCACGATTCCTTGGGGTGTGAGCTCGAAAGCCCAGGCGAGCACAAGCGCGATGGGAAACGCGATCGCCACAACCGCGATCACGAGCTTGGTGGCCCAGTTCGGAATCTCCAGGACTGGAAACGTCGCCGTGGCGATCTGGATCAGCAGCCATGCGACCACGGCATACGCGACTGCAACCTTGTAGACATTGCGCCGCTTCAGCTCGGCGAAGAAATTGCGCTGCTGCATTGAACGGTCGCGAATTTTACTGTTGAGGCCGATTTTTGGAAGCTTCCTCTGGCGAACTGGGGCGGTTGAAGGGCTCCGTTGCTCCTCGAGGGACGAGCTCCGTCTCGTGCTCTCGGTAGGACGGCACCCGCTTCGCACAACTACGGCGGGCCGGCGGCAGCCGTCCGTCCGAAGGTGTCATCGTTGCGGCCAGAATGGCGGTCAGCCGGCGGGTCAGCGACCCCGCCCTGCAGGGGTGGAGAACGGCCAGTTATTCACAGCGCCGCGATTTGGTAATGAGACGCAAAATGGCCAGCCTTAAGGACAAGATCCGCACGGCATTAGACGAGGACCGCATGCTGGTGCTCGTCGTGCAGGTGCTAATCGGGTTCCAGTTTCGCGGGGTCTTTGAAGCGGGTTTCGATCGGCTCCCGCAGGAAGCGCAGTACTTGAAACTGGTGGGCTGCACCTTACTGCTGCTCACCCTCGGTTTGCTCCTGACGGTCCCTTCCTACCACCGGCTTGCCGAAGACGGCGAGAACACGGCGCATGTGGGACGTGTCATCAGCACCCTGATGTCGGTCGCCCTGCTTCCATTCGCGCTCGCGCTTGGAATCGATCTCGCAGTCGTGAGCCACAAGCTGTTTGGCTTCGCTGGCGGCGTCACCGGCGGGTGCGCAGCGGCAGGCGCGGCGCTTTTTTTTTGGTACGGCATCGAGATGATCGCACGGCGAAAGCCAGAGGAGCACACTATGGGTAACGATGAATCGGAAGAGACTTCATTGTCGGACAAAATTAAACAGATCCTGACTGAGGGGCGCATCGTGCTGCCAGGGGCGCAGGCACTCCTTGGGTTCCAGCTGAGCGGGTTCTTCACCGACGCGTTCGAGAAGCTGCCGCGCGGATCACAGCTGCTCCATCTCGCGGCACTCAGCTGCGTCGCCATTGCCGCGATCCTGCTCATGACACCTCCGGCCTACCACCGGATCGTTGAAAAAGGCGAGGAAACGCAACGTTTTCTCAAGGTGGCAAACCGGTTCGTGATCAGCGCGATGATCCCGCTCGCGCTCGGGATCGTGATCGACTTCTACGTCGTCCTGAACAAAGTGACACACGCGCCCGGGGTTTCGATCGGCATCGCGACGGCGGTGCTCGCGCTCTTTTACGGACTTTGGTTCGCCTATCCGCTGCTGGCGCGGAATGGCCGCCACCCGCAGTTGATCACGTCGCCGGCGCAATCGTAGCACGCCCGGTCCTGGCAACCGAGATCACGGACGACACAGCGGTCGTCCCTTCAAGCCTTTTCACCGGTGATCGTGGATTGACTTGAACCGCCCACAGCCGCTTTGTATGAGAAGCGGCGGCTCGCCCGATCTCGCGCATGGCTCAAACACAAACCCTCGGCACAGGGCGAATCCCTTCGAAAGGCGAACTTCCGCCGCGGGCCTTCGGTCAGACGATGCGGCCCGATCTCTGGTGGACCCAGCCACTCGTTGTCTTTCTCGGCCTGGGCGCGTTCGTGGTTTACTCGACTTGGGCAGCGTTTCAGGGCCGCCATTATTTTTTCGGCAACTACATCTCGCCGTTTTATTCGCCGGAGATTTTTGGCGCTTCTCCGCATAGCTGGTTGGGTCCGAAGCCTGGCTGGTGGCCGGGCTGGCTGCTTTTTTCGCCCGCACTCCTCATTCTCTGGGCGCCGGGCGGATTTCGGCTCACGTGCTACTACTATCGCGGCGCGTACTACAAGTCGTTTTGGGCCGACCCGCCGGCCTGCGCCGTCGGTGAGCCGCGGAAAACATATCTCGGCGAGCGGTCATTCCCGCTCATCCTCCAAAACGTGCACCGCTACTTCATGTATCTCGCGCTCATCTTCATCCTGATCCTCGCCTACGACGCATGGAAGGCGACCCACTTCGGTGACGGTTTCGGGATCGGAGTCGGCACCATCGTTCTTGTCATTAATGTGATTCTTCTCGGCGGTTACACCTTCGGGTGCCATTCGCTCCGACATCTCGCAGGCGGGTTCGCCGATCAGCTGACGCGCTCGCGTCCGCGCTATAACGCCTACGCCTGTGTTACTTGTTTAAATCAGCGACACATGCTCTGGGCTTGGATGAGTCTCTTTTGGGTTGGGTTTTCGGATCTCTACGTCCGGCTTTGCTCGATGGGCGTGTGGCACGATTTCCGGCTGCTCTAGATCGCCAGCCGTATGCCTGAATATGAAACTTTCACGCACGACGTGCTTGTCGTCGGTGCGGGAGGAGCAGGTTTGCGCGCTGCGATCGAAGCGTCGACCGCGGGTGTGCGGGTTGGCATCGTCTGCAAATCCCTCCTCGGGAAAGCGCACACCGTGATGGCTGAAGGCGGGATCGCAGCCGCGCTCGCGAATGTCGACGATCGTGACAACTGGCGCGTCCATTTCGCGGACACGATGCGCGGCGGCCAATATGTCAACAATTGGCGGATGGCGGAGTTGCACGCCAAGGAAGCACCGGAGCGCGTGCGCGAACTTGAAGCGTGGGGCGCGGTCTTCGATCGGACGAAGGATGGCCGGATTCTGCAGCGAAACTTCGGCGGCCATCGCTATCCGCGGCTAGCCCACGTGGGCGACCGCACGGGGCTCGAAATGATTCGGACGCTGCAGGATCACGGGGTCCATCAAGGCATCGACGTCCATATGGAATACACGGTCGTGACGTTGCTGAAAGAAGGCGACCGCATCGCAGGTCTGCTTGCCTACGACCGCGAACGCGGACGTTTCCGCATTTTTCGCGCGAAAGCCGTGATCCTCGCCACCGGCGGTCTG
>JBJMWX010000046.1:0-14585 GCA_045809925.1 Chthoniobacterales bacterium | reverse complement strand
GCCCGCGCCGGGCACACCGAGTCGATAGCCATGCCGCACGATCGGCGTCGCATTGACGACAAATACGATGGCGTCGCCGGCGCGCGATTTCCGCATAAAGGAAACGCAGCTGTTATCGGCGTCGTGAAAGTCGATCCACTCGAACCCTTCGTGGCTGTCATCCAGCTCCCACATCGCCGGCTCGTTTTTGTAAGTGTAATTAAGATGCTGAACGAGCCGGCGCAGTCCGTCGTGCCGCGGCTCTTTATTCAAGAACCAGTCAAGCTCCCGATCATGGTTCCATTCCCGTCGCTGGCCGAATTCGCCGCCCATGAAGAGCAGTTTCTTGCCCGGATGACCATACATCCAGGCGTAGAACATCCGCAGATTGGCAAACTTCTGCCAGTCGTCACCCGGCATCTTCTCGAGCAGTGAACGTTTGCCATAGACGACCTCATCGTGGCTGAGGACGAGCACGAAATGTTCGCTCCACGCATACATGATCGAGAAGGTGATGCTGTTGTGATGAAAACGGCGGTAGATCGGATCGAGCGCCATGTAATTCAGGAAGTCGTGCATCCAACCCATGTTCCATTTGAAGCCGAAGCCGAGCCCGCCGAGGTAGGTCGGTCGTGACACGCCAGGCCAGGCGGTCGACTCCTCCGCGATCGTCATGACGCCCGGGAAACGCTCATAGCAGAGTTCATTTGTCCGCTTGAGAAAATAAACCGCGTCGAGGTTCTCTCGTCCGCCGTGAACGTTCGGAACCCACTGGCCCGGCTGGCGCGAGTAATCGAGGTAAAGCATCGAAGCGACTGCATCCACCCGCAGGCCATCGATGTGATACTTGTCGAGCCAGAAAAGCGCGTTCGCGATCAGGAAATTGCGGACCTCGTTGCGGCCAAAATTAAAAATCAGCGTGCCCCAATCCTGGTGCTCGCCCTGCCGCGGATCGGCGTGTTCGTAGAGATCGGTGCCGTCAAACTCTGCGAGAGCGTGCGCATCTTTCGGGAAGTGCGCTGGCACCCAGTCCATGATGACGCCGATCCCGGCTTGATGACATGCGTCGATGAAATGCCGGAGCTCATCGGGATTGCCGAAGCGTGAAGTGGGCGCGTAGTAGCTCGTGACCTGATAACCCCACGAGCCTTCGAACGGGTGCTCGGCAATCGGGAGCACCTCGATGTGCGTGTAACCCATTTCCTTGATGTAGGGAATCAACCGATCGGCCAGTTCGATGTAGCTGAGGTGGCGGTTCCCTTCATCGGTCTGGCGCTGCCATGAGCCAAGATGCACTTCGTAAATGCTGACTGGCGCCTTCTGCTGATCGGTTGAGCGCCGCTTCTCAATCCACGCGTCATCGCTCCAGCGGTAGCGACCCAGGTCGAAAACGAGTGACGAGGTTTCCTTGCCCCACTGGCTGAAGAACGCGAACGGGTCGGCCTTCAGCAGGAGCGCGCCCGAGTGGGTCCGGATTTCGAATTTGTAGTGCGCTCCTTCGCGGACTGCGGGAATGAACACTTCCCAGACGCCGCTTCCGACCAGCTTGCGCATTGGGTGCACACGGCCGTCCCAGCCGTTGAAATCGCCCACCACGCTGACCCGCTGCGCGTTGGGCGCCCAGACGGCGAAATAGCAGCCGTCGGTCTCGCCGACCCGCCGCAGATGTGCGCCCAGCTTTTCGTAGAGCTGCCAGTGCTGGCCTTCGGAGAACAGGTGGAGGTCCACCTCGCCCATGAATGTGCCGTAGCAGTACGGGTCCCGGGCGGTGCTTTCCGTTCCATCCCAGCCGACGACGTGCACGTCGTACTCGCAATTCCGGCGGCGATTCGGCAGCACTGCCGCGAAAAATCCATCGCGATGCAGGCGCTCGGCGGTGAACTGCTCGCCGCCGTCGATGATGCGCACGTCCCTGGCGTCGGGCCGGAAGACGCGGACGACGAGATCGTCGCCTACCCGATGCGGTCCAAGAATGCGAAACGGGTCTGGATGCGCGCCGGCGACAAACGTCCCGACCTCGTCCAAGGGCACGGCCGTAACTTCAAATCTGCTCATCGCTCAATCGAATCTAAAGAAGAGCGCGAACTTGTCGCGCCTGTTTACATCACGCCACGCGCCGTGGCGGCGGCACTGCCATGGCGCGATAGGCTACGGCGAAGAAAAGGCCGAAGAGAAAATGCGCGATCGCAACGTGCAACTCGTTCGATTGCATTCGGCCGACGGCGCCGAAAACGAGGTAGTTAAGTCCGTAGAGGGCGAGGCCGAGGACGGGGCCGAGCATCAGCCCGCCAGCGAGCGGCAGGCTGTAGATACAGAGCGCAATCAACCAGCCGTAAACGAACGCCATAACCAGGTGAATGGCCAGGTCGGCGATTGCATTTGGAATCATTGCCCGCCCCATGGCCGCGAACATCGATTCGTGTGACATCCACGGGCCCGCCGGGAGCACGAAGACGATCGCGCCCGCAATGAGCGCGGAATAAAAGAGCGCCTTCGGCCGAACACGCTGGCGCGCCCGGCGTTCCTGTTGTCGTTCGCTCTCAAACTGCGCCGGGTCCTGCAATTTCATGGCAAAGAGGGAAACGATTCGCGTGGTGCAATTGGATGGAATCAGAGCCAGATCAGCGGCATAGTTGATGCCGATGCACATGCCGGCGCCGGACCCAGCAGACGCGCTCCTCCAGACATACACGGAGAGCGGCGGCATCAATTATCTCGATGCCGCGGCGATGCTCCCGTCACGACCAGCCATTGAAGGCGCCTGCGCTGATCTGATGAGCCTGATGTTCCCCGGATTTCACGGCGAATCACTGGTCCTCTCGAGCGATCTGCCGGACGTGACCCGCAGCCGGATCAAGAGTTTGCACGCGCGGATGAAGCCGGAGATCGCGAAGTGCTTCGGCAGCACCGACGTGGCAGATGAGCAGGCGGAGGAGATTCTCTGCTGGTTCACATCGCAGCTTGCACCGGTTCGGCAGGTGCTCTGGACCGACATCGATGCCGCCTACGAAGGCGACCCGGCGGCGAAAAGCTACGAGGAAGTGATCGTCTCTTATCCCGCGGTCGTAGCGATCACGACGCAGCGCATGGCCCACCTGCTTTACGAACGCCAAGTGCCTCTTATTCCACGTTTGATGACCGAGTGGGCGCACAGCCGCACCGGGATCGACATTCATCCCGGCGCAAAGATCGGCGCGCACTTCTTCATCGATCACGGCACCGGCGTGGTGATCGGCGAAACGTGCGAGATCGGCGCGCACGTGAAGTTGTATCACGGCGTCACACTCGGCGCGCGTAGCTTTCAGAAGGACGAGCACGGCAAGATCAAGAAGGGCGGCAAACGTCACCCGACCGTTGAAGATTGGGTCACGATCTATCCCGGCTCGACCGTGCTCGGCGGCGAGACCGTGATCGGCGCGCGCAGCACGCTCGGCGGCAATGTCTTTCTCGTGAACAGCGTCCCGCCTGATTCGCTCGTCTTTTACGAGGAAAAACAGCTGCAGATTCGGAGCAAGATCGGACGGCACGACGCGAAATCTGTCCGCGAAGTTTTTCGGGTTTGATCTATCTCGATTACAACGCGACCACGCCGCTCTGCGCCCCGGCGCGAGACGCGATGTTGCCGTATTTGAACGAGCACTTCGGCAATCCCTCCAGCGTTCATGCTGCGGGCCGGGAGGCACGCGCCGCGATCGACGATGGTCGCGATCAGCTGGCTACGCTTCTCGGCGCAAAACCACACGAGCTGGTCTTTACCGCCAGCGGAACGGAGTCGAACAATCTCGCGGTGCTCGGGCTTGCCAATGCGCACGCAAGTCGTGGTCGCCATTTGATTTGTAGCAGTACCGAACACCACGCGGTTCTGCACGCGTTTCAGCACCTCGCCGAGAACGGCTTCGAAATCAGCCAGCTCCAGGTGGATTCGAGCGGCCGTGTCAATCTCGACCAGCTTGCTGATTCGATCCGCGAGAACACGACTCTCGTCTCTGTCATGTCAGCCAACAACGAGACCGGCGTGATCCAGCCGCTCGCAGAGATTTCCGAACTCTGTCGAAGCCGCGGTGTGTTGCTGCACAGCGACATGGTGCAGTCGTTCGGGAAAACCGAAACCGATTTGTCGCTCGTCGACTCGGCGAGCTTCGCGGCTCACAAGTTCTACGGCCCCAAGGGCGCCGGCTTGCTCTTTCTGCGCAGCGGTCTTTCAATCGCGCCGATTCTTTTCGGCGGCGCACACGAGAACGAGCGCCGAGCCGGGACGGAAAACGTTGCTGCCATTGCCGGAACGGCGGCAGCCGCTGAATGGACCCTGCGCGACCGCGTCCCGGAACAGGAGCGCCAGGCGGAACTCCGCGACAATTTGTGGAACGCGATCCGCGCGACTGTGCCCGAGGCGCGGTTGAATGGCGATGCACCGGATCGTCTCGCCAACACCCTGAACGTGAGTTTTCCAGACCTGAGTTCCGAGACGATGCTCATCGCGCTCGATCTCGAGGGGGTTTGCGCATCGAGCGGGTCCGCCTGCATGGTCGGCAGCGTCGTTGCTTCGCACGTCCTGCTCGCCATGGGATTTCCGGCCGAACAGGCGAGTTCCGCAATTCGGTTTTCCGTTGGCAAGCCAACGGCCGCGCGCGAAATCGAACAAACAAGCGAGATCATCCTGCGCCTGATGCAACGACTTGCCCGCACGTCTGAATCCGCCGCGTATGCTGCTGCTTGAGCAGCTCGAGCTGCGCTTCGGCGTTGTCGCGGAAGCTGACAGCTTCCCGTTTTCAGGTCTGCGCCGGAACGGAACGGCTTCCGCTACCGTTGGTCGTGTTCGCCGTGACTTGGAACTTGAGTGCTACAGCGCGTCGCTGCTCGCTGCTGCCGGCGCGACGCGAATCGCACACCGGGTTCAAGTGCGATGGAGTTCGCGCCTGACGACCGCTGCCGGTCGCGCAGATTCGCGCGCGTGGGTGATCACATTGAATCCCCGCCTGCTCGATTACGGCGAAGACGAGATCGACCGCACTCTCCGACACGAGCTGGCGCATTTACTCGCCCAACATCGTGCTGGTCGGCGACGCATTTCACCACACGGCCGGGAGTGGCGAACTGCCTGTGCCGATCTGGGAATCGCAAATGAATCGCGCTGTCACACCCTTCCCTTTCCGCTCACACAGCGGGCGCGTCGTTACCTTTACCGATGTCGAAACTGCCGTCGCGAATATCCTCGTGTGCGGCGGATTCGCCGCGCGGTTGCGTGTCTCGTCTGCTGCCGAAAGCTGAACCGCGGGAAGTTCGATAAACGAGCGCAACTTCAACTTGTGGAACGGCTAAATCCCGCCTAATCTTTCCCGCTTTTCGCGTAACTCCCCCCAATGAAATTCAAGTTCCCCCTCCTTACCCTCACTCTTACCCTGCTCTGCGCTCTCCCTGCTTTCGGGTATGCGCTGCTTGGCCAGGCTTGGACGAAGAACCGGACCGTGCTCATGCACTTATCGTTGCCGGCCGAGCAATTCAGCAGCGGTATGACATGGAACCAGTCAGCGGAAGACGCGCTCAACATCTGGAACCAGTACCTCACGCACATCAAATTTGCCGTCGTCCGCGGCTCTGCACTTCCGGCGTCCTATGGCGACGCCGATAACTCGGTGCTGGTCAGCGACACAGTCTACGGCAAAGCGTTCGGTCTTTCTACGCTGGCGGTCACGCTACGCGACTACCGGGGCAACGTTCTCACCGAAGCCGACGTTCTCTTTAAGGAATCTATCATCTTCGACGATTACCGCGGTCCTCTGCACCCTTTTTCGCCGGCAGGAAGGACTTACGATTTTCACCGCGTTGCATTGCACGAATTTGGGCACGTCGTTGGACTGGATCATCCCGACCAGGACCACCCGGACGTCGGCTATGTCGCCCCGCAGCCGCCGCCGGTCGCGATCATGAACGCGAACGTGAGTGATACAGACTCGCTCCAGCAGGACGACATCGATGGCGGACAGTCCCTTTATAGCAGCGGGCCGGCGTACCTGACCGCTCTGCCCGCCGCGAATCTCGTGAACCTCTCTACGCGCGGCTATGTTGAGCCCGGCGACAAGGCGCTCATCGGCGGATTTATCGTGCAAGGCTCACAGCCTGCCACTGTCGTGCTTCGCGCGATCGGGCATTCGCTGAGCGCGCAGGGCATTTCCGCCGCGCTCACCGATCCGGTGATCGAGCTTCACGGCGCCGACGGCCACCTCATCGCAATGAGCGACGACTGGGTGACTATTGGCCTCGAGACGGCGAACCCCGATGCCGAAACGATCGCAAGTTATCACCTCGATCCCTCGAACAGCCGCGAATCCGCCCTGATCGCGACCCTCGCGCCGGGTAATTATACGGCAGTCATTCACGCTTTTGACGGCGGCGATGGCGATCTCAGCGGGACCGGATTGTTCGAGCTCTACGATCTTCACACCAGCGGTGGTCGCGCCGTCAATTTGTCCACCCGCGGTCAGGTCCTGAGTGGCAATGACGTGCTGATCGGCGGGTTCATCATCGGCGGCAACCAACCGAAAGCCGTCGCAGCGCGGGCCCTCGGACCATCGCTTGGTGCTGCCGGTGTCGCCGGTGCCCTGACAGATCCGGCACTCGAACTGCGCGATGTCTCGGGCAATCTGGTGGGGTCGAATAACGATTGGCAGCAGGGACCGAACACCGCGGCCATTCAAGCCGAGGGGCTCGCGCTAAGCGATCCTCGCGAGGCGGCGTTACAGGCAACTCTGACGCCGGGCAACTACACAGCAATCGTTCGCGGCAACAATGGCGCAGTCGGCATCGGCCTCGTCGAGTTGTACGATCTGAGCCCGGCCTCGCAGTAGCTGACTCCTGTAGCAGTGATCTCCGGCGCATGCACCTCCTGTCGGGGTTACAGCGTGTTCCGGTCTTACTGCAGATTAAACACTTCGACCAGGGCGACGCCTACACCGCCGTTCTTGCCACTGACGACAGCGGTATAGTTGCCGGCGGCGAGAGTAACAACGAGCGCTGCTTCTAGGTCGTTATCAGGAGGAATCGTCGACGCGCGTATGTCTGGTTCTTGAGTGTCTTTCCAGTTATCGTTCGCACTGATTATTGCCCCGTCCGCATTATGAAGCTCGAGAGTTGGATCAGCCAGAACGTTCGCCACTCCTGAGGCAGTAAGCGATGGACCTAACGATCGCACCAGCACCCGGGCGCTTCCATCACCGCCACCACTAATGAAACCACCGATCATTACATTCGTGCCGGTGTCCACGAAGCCGCGTGTACTTATGTTCGCAATGCTCGCACGCGCCCCTTGGGCGAGGTCGTAAAGCTCGACAAGGCCTACTCCGCTGGTTGACGAGTTGCCGCTAAGTATCGCGGTGTACCCGCCGGGAGGCAGACTCGCGACGACTGCGGATTCGCGATCATCCTTAGGCGGAATGCCTGTTTGTTCGATTTCAGCTTGTTGCGCCTGCTTCCAGTCGTCGTTTGTCGTTATCGTTGCGCCGCTATGGTCCTTGAGATCGATTATCGGGTTCAGTAGAACGTCCGAGATTCCAGACGTGCTTAACGATGGTCCGAGTCCCCGAAGCAAGACCCTCTTGGTGTCGCTTCCGGTCACGATAAAGCCTCCAATCAGTACGTTTTCTCCGGTCAGGACGCGCATCCGGGTGGAGATATTTAGTAAGGATGCGCTAGGTCGCTCGAACGCGAGAAACGTGGGGGTGCCAAGACCGCCTTCTGCGATGGCACTCGACCCATTGGTCTCTAGCTTTAAAACAGCGCCTCCGGCGCTTGCAGCAACGAAAAGATTGCCGCTCGAATCGAGAGCAAGCCCCCATGGGCCTTTTAAGCCTGTCGCGAAGGTCGTCTTCGCACCGTTTGACAGAAACTTGTACACGAAGCCGCCGTTGAAATCCGGCACGAAAAGGTTCCCGGCGCGATCGAAAACAATCGCCTCGGGTTTGCCTAAGCCAGCAGCGAAAAGACTCTTGTCGCCACTGACGGTGAATTTTTGAATTGTTCCCGAGCCGTAGTCTGACTCGTACAAGTTACCTGCGGCATCGAATGCAAGGCCGGAGGGATTACTCAAGCTGGAAGCGAAGGTCGATTGAACGCCATCGGGCGAAATCTTGACAACGGCGTTGCCGCCAAAATCAGCTACGAAAAGGTTGCCCCCGGCGTCAAACGCCAGCGCAGTGGGTATGTGCAGCCCGGAAGCGAAGAGCGTCTTGCTCCCACTGACAGTGTACTTAAAAACGGCGTTAGTATCCTTATCTGCGACAAACAAATTACCATTGCGGTCGAACGCGAGGCCAAACGGCCCCGACAAGCCTGTTGCAAACGGAAGTTTGTTGCCTGCGCTATCGAACCGAAATACCGAACCTGCGCTGAAATCCGACACATATAGGTCGCCCGCAGCAGCTACCAAATCTCCTGGCCAAGCGAGTCCGGCTACGGTCACTGCAATGGCCGTACCTATTAACAAACAGCAACGACTCCGCCTCACGGCCGAGCAGGATAACGTGTCAGCGACGCCAATTGCCAGCGCCTTGCTGACCGGCGGCTCTTTGCGCAGTCGGGAGCGCCTGACCGGCAAGGCGGCGACGGCCCATTGGCATCGAATGAGACAATCGGCTAGCGCCGCTGCCGCGTGTAGAGGCGGTGACACACCCGCGCCTACAATTCGTCCTTCTCTGCGCCTTTGGCTGATTTCTGGCCGCGCAGTTTAGCTTCGATGAACAGGTCGATGCCGCCGTCCATCACCCCCTGCACGTCGCTCGTTTCCGCCCCGGTGCGATGGTCCTTCACCATCTGGTACGGCTGGAAGACGTAGGACCGAATCTGGCTTCCCCACGCGATCTCGCCCTTCTCCCCGTACTGTCGATCAATCTCGGCACGCTTCTTGTCCTGTTCGATCTGATAAAGTTTCGCCTTCAACATTTTCATCGCCAGCTCGCGGTTCCGGCCCTGGCTGCGCTCCGCCTGGCAGGCCACGACGATCCCGCTCGGCTTGTGCACGATGCGCACGGCTGTCTCGACCTTGTTGACGTTCTGCCCGCCTTTGCCGCCGGCCCGAAACGTGTCGATTTCTAGATCGGCCGGATTGATTTCGATTGGTGCGGAATCTGCAATTTCCGGCACGACATCAACGCTCGCGAATGATGTGTGGCGCCGTTTGTTGGCGTCGAAAGGCGAGATCCGCACGAGCCGATGCACGCCGCGCTCTGCGCTGAGATAACCGAAGGCATACTCACCACTCACGAGCAGCGTGACAGATTTGAT
The DNA here is from genome assembly GCA_045809925.1 of Chthoniobacterales bacterium. Taxonomy (GTDB): domain Bacteria; phylum Verrucomicrobiota; class Verrucomicrobiia; order Chthoniobacterales; family UBA10450; genus CADDYX01. The sequence continues at coordinate 5,330 of JBJMWX010000046.1, read as the reverse complement.
ACCGACCTCGTCGCCGGTTTGAATGTCGATGGTTTGCGAGGTGAATCCGCTCCGCTCGATCCATCGCTGATACATGCGCAGCAGCATATCTGCCCAGTCGCACGACTCAGTCCCGCCCGCGCCCGAGTGGATCGTCAAAAATGCGTTGGCCCGGTCGCTTTCACCGGAGAGAAACTGGCGAAGCTCGAACTGCTCCAGCTCATGCAGCACGCGCGCGTGCTCGGCGGACACTTCGCGTTCGGCTTGCGCCCGCGAGGCTGGATCGGATTCCTCGCCGGCGAGCTGCTGCAAAGCATCGAGATCGTTCACCGCGCGCTCGAGCTCGCGAAACGGATTGATCAACGAGCGATGCCGCGACACTTCTTCAACATCAGCCTGTGCGCGCTCGCGGTTGTTCCAGAAGTCCGGCGCGCTCATCCGCGCCTCGAGCGCGGCTAGATCCTGCTCCAGCCTGGGAACGTCAAAGAAACCTCCGCAGCTCGCGCACCCGCGCTTGCAAAGCTTCTGCGTCGATCGCGTGCACTTCCGTAGCCATGCGTAAAACGTAACTCAGCGCGATGGCTTTACAATCGCTGCCCGATTCGTTACGCCGCGGGATGAAGAAAATCCTCCTCCTCAGCATTGCAGCAGTAGCGCTAGCGCAGTTCGCGAGCGCGCAAAGCAGCTCAACTACAGCCTCGTCCTCCGATGCGGACGTGATCGCGAAGGAGAAAGCGGTCTGGGAAATGGTGAAAAACAATCAGGTCGACGCCTTCAAAAAGAACTTCGCTTCAGATTACACGGGTGTTTACAGCGAGGGCATCAAGAACGTGGAAGCTGAGGCTGCTGATGTCGCCAAAGTCAAATTCACCGATTACGCGTTGAGCGACACGAAGGTAACGCATCCGGATGCTGGCAGCGCCGTTATCACTTATAAATGCAACGTGCACGGCACGATGGAGGGCAAAGACATCTCCGGCAGTTACAACATGGCGAGCGTGTGGGTAAAGAAAGGCAGCGACTGGCAGACCGTTCTGCACACCGAGGTGAAAGCCGAGTAGCGAACGCTACTTGCGTTTCGTAGTTCCCGCTTCGAAGCGAAAGATCGTCTCGCCCTCTTTCATCAGGTCGAGGCGATCGCGCGCGATCGTTTCGAGATAACCCGGGTCGGTCTTGAGCAGATTGACTTCGCGCGTCTGGCGCGCGAGCACCATCTTCTGCTCGTTGACCTGAGCCTGCATGCTGTCGATCTGGCCGCGGCTTTGCGTCAGCTGCTTGTAACGAGGCAGAAATAAACTGATGATGACGAGCCAGACCGCGATCACGAGCAGAACGCGGAGAGCGCGATTGAGGCGTTGCCAGAGAGTGGCTTCACGCCGTGCGCGGAAATCGCCGTAGCCGGGATAATCCACTAGCGCATCCTACCGCCGTAGACGGCGTTGTCACCAACTTCCTCTGCAATCCGCAGTAATTGGTTGCACTTCGCGGTCGGATCGATGGGCGAAAGCGATCCCGTCTTCGACATCTTCCCCATTGCGGCGAGCAATTACACAGCTTGCCACCCGCGTGCAACGCCGTAGTTGCTCTTCGTGCAACGATTGTTCCACCATTACGAGTTTCGATGATTAACGACCTCTGGTACAAGAACGCCGTCATTTATTGTTTGTCCGTCGGCAGCTACATGGACGCGAACGGCGACGGCATCGGCGATTTCGAGGGATTAATGCGCCGCCTCGATTACCTGCACGGCCTCGGAGTGACTGCGATTTGGCTCATGCCGTTCCAAACTTCACCGTGTCGTGACGACGGTTACGATATCGCCGACTACTACAACGTCGATCCCCGTTACGGAACGCTCGGAGACTTCGTCGAATTCGCGCACGGGGCGAAGCAGCGCGGCATTCGCGTCCTGATCGACCTGGTGGTGAACCACACCTCAAACGAGCATCCGTGGTTCAAGCAGGCGCGGCGCGACCCGAAATCGAAGTATCGCGACTGGTACCTCTGGTCGAAGAAGAAGCCGGCGAGCGCGAACAAGGGGATGGTATTTCCCGGTGTGCAGAAAAGCACCTGGAGCTATGACAGCGAAGCGCGTGCGTACTACTTCCACCGCTTTTATGATTTTCAGCCCGACCTGAACACGTCGTACCCGGAGGTGCAGGCCGAGATCCTCAAGATCATGGGCTTCTGGATTCAGCAGGGCGTCTCCGGATTCCGCATGGACGCGGTACCGTTTATTATCTCAACCAAGGGGCCGAAGGTCACCAAGCCGAAGGAGCAGTTCGATATGCTGCGAACGTTTCGCGAGTTCCTGCAATGGCGCCAGGGCGATTGCATCGTGCTCGCGGAGGCGAATGTGCTGCCGGAGACCGACATGGATTATTTCGGGGCCGACGGCGAGCGGATGCACATGATGTTTAACTTTCAGGTCAACCAGAACCTGTTCTACGCGCTGGCCTCCTGCGATACGCGACCGCTCGTCAAAGCTTTGCAATCGACGAAGCCACGGCCCGCGACGGCGCAATGGGGGCTGTTCCTGCGCAACCACGATGAGCTTGATCTCGGTCGCCTGACCAAAGCGCAGCGGCAGGAGGTGTTCGACGAATTCGGGCCGGAGAAGGATATGCAGCTCTACGACCGCGGAATTCGACGGCGTCTTGCGCCGATGCTCGGAGGCGACCAGCGACGCCTCGAGCTCGCCTACAGTTTGATGTTCACGCTGCCGGGTACGCCGGTAATCCGCTACGGCGATGAGCTCGGGATGGGCGACAACCTTGATCTGCCGGAGCGGAACGGTGCGCGCACTCCGATGCAATGGTCAGCCGAACCGCATGGCGGGTTCACCAAGTCCGACAAACCAATCAAGCCGGTGATCGACAAAGGTCCCTACGGGTATCATCGGATCAACGCTGCCGTCCAGCGTCGGCACCCCGATTCGCTGCTGAACTGGACGGAACGAATCGTTCGCATGCGCAAAGAACTGCCCGAAATCGGCTGGGGCGATTTTGCCGTCTTGAAGGTGCGCGACCCCGCCGTGCTCGCCTTGCGCTATGACTGGCGCAACAACTCCGTCGTCATCCTGCATAATCTGCACGAAGAGCCGCGTGAAGTGCTGCTCGACGTCGGGGTTGGTGAGCAAGGCAATCTGCTCGTCAACCTGCTCGCGGAAGACCACAGCAGGGCCGAGGACTCCGGCAAACACCGGATCGTGCTGGAGGGCTATGGCTATCGCTGGTTCCGCGTCGGTGGGCTCGATTACCTCTTACGGCGGACTGAGACGTAAGCAGGCGCATGTGGTTTTCCTGTGGCAATGTGAGGCGTCACGCTTACGCTGGCCAATGACGCTGAGGCGTGCTGCGGTTTTTACGCTCTTCGGCCTTTGCTCGATCAGCGTCGCGGCGCCGCCGTCGCCTGCTCCTCCGCGCGCGGCTCCGGAGCCGCCGCGACTTCCTTCGGATCAACTTGCCAAAGCGATCCAGACCGATGCGCTGACGATTCCCACCCCGGGCGAGCTGTTCGCTGCACTGCAGAAACCGGGCAAGCCCAATTGGCCGGCGCAATACCGCGCACCGGTCTCCGCGACCTACCGCAATCGCGCGCAGATCGCGCTCAATCTTGGCGGGCTCATTGCGGACGGCTTTATCGCCGTGGAAGCGCAGGACGGGCAGCAGGTGAAGAACATCGGCACCGATATCATCAAGCTGGCGAAGGCGCTTGGGGTGAGTGAAAACGTCCTCAGCCGCGGCAACAGCATCAACGAATTCGCGGAGAACGACGAGTGGGACACCTTGCACGAGGAATTGGAGGCGACCGAGAACGAGGTCAAAGCTTCGATGCAGTCGCACCAGGACCACGATCTCATCATTCTCGTCAGCCTTGGCGGCTGGATTCGAGGCACACAGGTGGTGAGCGCCTCAATCCTGCAGAAATACGACGAACAGAGCGCACGTGTCTTGCGACAGCCGGCGTTGGTTCAGTTCATTCATTCGAAGGTGAACGACATCTCGGCCGAGCTTCGCGACGAGCCGCTCGTGAAGTCGATCGGAGAAGAACTTTCCGCGATTGAGGCTCTGGTTGCTTTCCCAGGTGGCAAAGCGCCGACGTCGGACGAGGTGCGGAAACTCCACGACGCGGTGACGAAGATGGTGGACGAGATTCAGAGCAAAGGGGAAACGAAATGAGGCTTTGGGCGGTGTTGCTCGTGACGGTGATGTTCGCGGTGTCGGTCGCCAGGGCCGAGGAAAGCGACGACGAGACACGAGCCCGTAAGCGGGCGCTCGATGTCGCCGGTGCCTTCGCCAATGAAGGCTTTAAAGTGCGCGACGGACATTGGTCCGGCTCGATCGGCCGCGACCGGACTCTCATCGCGGTAAATCTCTACGCCGCAAACCAATACTGGTTTTCGGCCGGAGCGACAGACCAGGCGAAGAAGGTCGGGATTGAATTATTCGACGAAACGGGCCGACAGCTGCCTACGGAGCATTACGAAGACGTGAGCAGAGTGGCGGCCGGTTTTTCGCCAACGATGAGTGGGCAGTATTTCGTTGCGCTCAGTGTGCCGGACGGGGGACAGGCCACCGGATGCCTGATCTATTCCTACAAATGAGCTGGCGCGGCAGTTGCTTGGTAGAACGCGTGCAAAAGTCGCTTTGTCGCGCCCTTCAACTCTTGGCCACCACCCTCATGGTTGGGGCGTGCAGCAAGAGCGTCGCGCTCCACCCGATCGGTTCGACCGGCGATAAGCTTTATGCAGTCAGCAGTGAAGGCGCCGCTTTTTACCGCCACGGCCCTCAGCAGGGCAACGGTCCCGACACGACCTTGCCGCGGGACACAATCGTGAAGCTGATCCGTCCCTCCTTTGGCTATTCGAAAGTGCAGGTCGTCGAAACGAAACAGCAGGGTTACATCTCGAGTGACGACATTCGTGTCGCTCCTCCGGCCCTCGTTGCCTCAGCCTCCGCGACACCTTCCCCTGTCGCGGCCGCAAGTACGCCGCCGGGTGAGCAATTTTCCCTCGACGCAAATGATCCGCGACTGCAGTCGCCAGCCGACCAACTGCCGGCAGCGGACGACCGATTCGAGCCAGATTCCACGCCGCCTTTGCCGCAAGAAGATTGACACACGGCGTCCGGATGCGGTTTGTGCCATGAGCAGGCACGAACAGCATCCAGCATGAGCGCCACCCAGGTCTTTTACGAAGGTAACGTTCAGGGCGTTGGCTTTCGCTATACCGTTAAATCGATCGCGCGCGGCTTTGATGTGACCGGCTTCGTCGGCAACCTGCGCGACGGCCGCGTCGAGCTGCAGGCGAGCGGCGATGAGACCGAAGTGCGCGCATTCCTCGATGCCGT
>JBJMWX010000045.1:0-9119 GCA_045809925.1 Chthoniobacterales bacterium | reverse complement strand
CGCGCCGAGCGCGGCTTCGCGCGGGATGTCGATGAAAGGGTAGGTCTTCTCCACGTGATCGAGCCCCTTCATCAGGTCGACGTAAGGCTTGCCGCCCCAATCGCGGCTTACTGCGTCCGTGAATGCCTGGCCATAACCGGTAGAGCCGTGCGGATTGATCGTGACCACGACATAGCCGGCGGCCGCAAAGAGCTCCGGGTTCCACCGATAGCTCCACGAATTTCCCCACGCGCCCTGCGGTCCGCCATGGATCAAAAATTTGAGCGGATATTTCTTAGACGGATCGAACCCCGGCGGTTTGATGATAAATCCCTGCACGTCCGCGTTGTCGGCGCCTTTGAACGTGAATGACTCCATCGGCTGCATGTCGATTTGTGACAGCAGCGTGTCGTTCACGTGGGTGACGGCGATCGGGGTCATGTTGTCGGTCTTTGGCGTGTCCGTTACATCGAGACGGGCGATCTCGGTCGGCGCGGCGATCGAGACTTTGCTGAAGAAGAGTGAATTACCGTCGTTTGAGAACACGAGGTCGTCCGCATGGAGCCGCGCGACCTGCTTTGGCTCTTTGCCATCCAGGAGCAACACCCAGATCGGCGCCTCGCCATGGTCCTCGGCGGTAAAACAAATTCCCTTTGAATCGCGCGTCCAGGCCAGACTGCCAACCGACCGATCGAAACTGACCGTCGCGTTGCGGCTCCGCCCCAGTTTACGCTGATAAAGAATCAGCGATTGCTTGTCGGCCTCAAATCCGCCGCGCGCCATCGATCGCCATGCGATGTGATTTCCGTCCGGCGAATACACCGGCGTATTGTCGTTTCCGGGACTGGTCGAGATTTTCTTCGGGTCCGAGCCGGACTGGCCCTTACCGCCTGCGATAGGGACGATGAAAATCTCGTTGTTTGTGCTGGTCGCTTCGATCTCATCGATGTTGCTCGTGTAGGCGAGCTCCTGGCCGTCGGGCGAGACCGCATACATGTCCTGGCCACCTAGATTGAACGGCGGAACGTCGTGATCGCCCGGCGTCAGGTCCGTGGGGCGAGACTCCGTCGAGCCGGCAGTAGTTGATGCGTTCGGCTCGACAGAGTCTCGCCCCACCAACGGGTTTGCGTCTGCGCCGACCACGAACAAATGGCTGCGCTTGAACTCGGTGAAGGAGTTCCAGTGACGATAGAGCAGATGCGTGAAGATCTTCGCCTTTACCTTGCTCTTCCCGAGCTCTTCGTCGCGTTTCTCATTGCACGCGTCGTCCTTGCAATCCGGGTACACGGCCGAGAGGAACACGATGTTCCTGCCGTCGCCCGTCCAGATTCCGCCGTCGGCACCGGTTGATAGATTCGTCACCTGATGCGGCTGACCGTCGAGCCCGCCGCTCTCCGGCGTGAAATTGCACATCCAAATCTGCGGCGGATTCGTGGCTTTTGACGTCCAGATCAGCCGTTTGCCGTCGGGCGAAAAGCGGGGGCGCTCCTCGTGATTCGGCGTCTGGTTTAGGCGGCGCGCTTCGCCACCCTGCGGCGGCACGATCCAAAGATGCGACACCTTGGTGTTCGCCTCCAGATCGACATCGGTGCAGTCGAACACGATCCATTTCCCATCCGGCGATGGGGCAAACGCGCCTATCCGTTTGAGCTTCATCATGTCCTCGAAGCTGAAGGCATGTTTTGTCTGCGCGTGAGCCGATGCGACGATGAGCAGAAAAATCAGGACGAGGCGCATTTTCATAGGGTCTGGCGAGAATTACTGTCATTCGGAGCGAAGTCGAGGAATCCCCTGCAACACTCCAATTCAATCGAAGATTCCTCGGCTGCGTTCGGAATGACAACGTGCACGATGATCCAGTTCGGAGAAACTCGATCCACCTTGTGCCGCTGACGCTGATTTCTACACTCCTGTCATGGATCAGCCGCAGCGACACCGAGATGAGCATGCGCCGCTCAGCTTCGCGGACGCCCGCCGCCTCTTGCTGATCATTCTGCTTGTCGTCGTCGCGTGCATGCTGCTGCGCGCGCTTGTACCGGTCGTGCTCCTCTTCGCTATCGTGCTCTTGATCGCGATGGTACTGAACCCGCTTGTGGTCTGGCTCGAGCGCCGGCGAATTCCACGCGGTCTGAGCGTCTCGCTCCTCTTGCTCGCGGTCGTCATGATCGCGGTCTTAATCGGGGCCGTCATCGTGCCGGCGTTCGCCGACGAAGTGCAGGCGCTCCTGCGTCGCGCGCCCGAGGTCGCGCAAGGGGTGCGTGCGCGGATGAACGAGCTGGCAGCACGTTATCCAACTTTGCAGAACGCCGTCCCGCAAGCCGACCAGATCGTGACTACGCTCGCGGCGCAGACGGGTGCGATCACCAACGTGCTCCTGCGCTCAACCATCGGAGTCGTCGGCGGTGTGTTCGTGTTTGTGTTTGCCGTCCTGCTCCTGGTTTTCGTTCTCTCGAACCCGCGACCGCTCGTCCTGGCGTATCTCGCGCTCGCGCCCGAGGCCCATCGCGAGAAAGCGCGTCGCACACTTGTTCGTTTGATGGCGCAGATGACCGCCTGGGCACGCGGCGTCGCGATCAATGGTGCGATTACCGGCACCTCGACCGGCGTGTTGCTCTGGATCATCGGCGTGCAGCCGGCATTTCTCTTCGGCGTTCTCGCGTTCCTGGGCGAGTTTCTGCCCAACATCGGGCCGGTGCTGGTTTCAATTCCGATCCTGCTCGTCGCGCTCAGCCTCAGCGTAACGAAGTTCTGGCTCGCGCTCGGCGCCGTGCTTTTCGTTTACCAGGTCGAAGTGAACGTCCTCGTCCCGGTGGTGCTTGGGAAAGAAATGCGGATCAACCCGGTCATGATCCTCTTCTTCACCATCGCGATGGGCTGGCTCTTTGGCATTGCCGGGGCAGTGCTCGCCCTTCCGGCCGCCGCTCTGGTCGAAATCGTGATCGATGAGTTTTACTTGCGCCCGCGCAAGCCGGACTACGCGGCGCTCGACGGCGAAGCGGAACGGATTGTGCGGGGCGAATCCCCGATCAGCGGGCGAACGCCTCCCGCGCTGCCTCCAGCCGTTTGACGTCGGTTTTGTCGCGCTGCTCGGTGGCACGGCGCTCGAGTTCGCCGTAATCCGGTCCGCGCAGCGGCGCCCAGACCTCCGATGCAACCGCGAGAGCGCGCCAGAGAAGTTGCTTCCCGGTAATTCCGAGCGTCAACCCTTCCAGCGCCTCGAGTAATCCGACGCCGCTCACGTCATATTTACCAATCCCAAACTTCGCCCGCCCGAATTTCTCCGCGACCCATGCGCCGGCTTTGCGGATGGCGCTCTCGCTTTTTTCAAACGCGTCGAGCAGATCTCGCAGCACCTGCTGGTCGGCCGCAATCTCGGCGTAGAGATTGGCCAGAAAATTTTCCAGTTCAGTGCCGGGAAATTTTTTCGTCAGGTGCTCGATCAGCTCGAGCGCAGCGACGGAGCCGGCAAGGTGATCGTTAAGATAGGTGTGAAGAAGCTCGGCATTGTCGGCTCGCGATTCGCTCATCCGATTGAATCGCAGCCGATCGCCTGATGGGCTGTGGGCGTGCGTTAGCCACAGAAAAGGCTGGCAAGCAGCGCTCAAGCTTCCGGAGCCGGACCGCATCCGCTATTGTCGCGCCCAGCTCCCACGAATGACCGCGACTCCCAGGCGAACAATTGCATTTCTGTTGCTCGTAGCCGGGACGAACATCGCCGCGCAGTCCCCGCCTGCTGACCGTGCCGCGACGATCAAGTTTTTTGAAGACCGTGTCGCGCGTGACCCAGACGACATCGTCGCCGAAAACAATCTGGCAACGCTGTGTCTCGGGAAGCTGCGGGAAACCGGCGATTTCGGCTGGTTGAAACGGGCGCGCAGAGCGGCCACGCAATCGCTGGCAAGCGTTGCCGCCGCTCGGAATGTTGGCGGCCTGGAGATGCTGACGCAGGTGGAATATGAGTCGCATCATTTCCTCGAAGCTCGCGATCTCGCGTTGCAGCTCACCAAGCTGGATCCAAATCGCAGTTACCCTTTTGCGTTTCTCGGCGACGCGTGGCTCGAGTTCGGTGAGATCGGGCCGGCGGCGGCGGCTTACGCGGAAATGAATCAGCGGCGAAGTCCGCCAATCGAATCGGAGTCGCGCCTGGCGCGGCTCGCCTTGGCGCGTGGCCAACTCGACGAGGCGGCGGTCCACCACCGCGCGGCAGTGCAAGCAGCGCGCAATTTATTCCCGCCCCGGCCTGAAGCTGTAGTGTGGGCGCTGGTGCAGCTTGGCCAGCTCGCGTTCAGCCGCGGCGATTTTGCCACCGCCGAGACGCAGTACAAAGCAGCCTTGCGTGAACAGACGGACGATCCGCACGCGATCGAGCATCTAGGCGAGTTGCGCGCGGCACAGGGCCAGTGGCCCGAGGCGATCTCGCTCTATCAACGCGCAATTGCTCTAACGCCGCGTCCCGAATTCATTCAGGCGCTCGGCGATGTCTATGCCGCGTCTGGCGATTCAAGCGAAGCGGAGCAGTGGCACTACCGCGCACGCGACAGCTATCTCAAGAATGTGAAAGATGGTAACGACCATTACTTTCATCACCTGGCCGGCTACTACGCCGACGTGGAGGAGAACGCGGCCGAAGCGGTCAAGTGGGCGCGCCGCGACATGGAACTGCGGCACACCGGCGCTGCGCATGATGCACTCGCGTGGGCTCTCTACCGCTCTGGTGAGCTCAGTGCGGCTGCCAACGAAGCGCAGGCCGCTCTGAAAACCGGGACGCGGGACGCGCACATTCTGTTTCACGCCGCTATGATTTTGCTCGCCGCGGGAGACGCCGCCAAAGGCCGCGACCTGCTCGCGAATGCCGCAAAGGTGAATCCTCGCTACACCGCCTTTCATGTTCACCGGTAGATGCCGGAGCGCGCTTCTCGTGGCGGCGGCAATCGCGGCGTCGACGTGCCCGGTGGTTGCCCATCCGGTGGCGCAGGGCGCAATTCACATCACGATCGAGCCGAAGTCCGTCCGGCTCCGCGTCACCGTCAGTGCAGAGGAGATCTCGATCGCGAACGCCTACGGTCACGACGCGGCCAGGAACCTGTCGCTTCGGCAGGCGGCGGAAGCGCACCGCGCCTACCTGCTCAGCCATTTTACCGTCACGACTGACGAAGGGCGCCTGCGCGGCGTCGCGCTTGGCGGCCCCGAACCGATCGTGAGTAATCGGTTCAGCTACGAATTCAGTTATGAAACTTCCCGGCGCCTTTCATGGATTCGGGTCGAAGAAAATGTCCTGAACGAATTTCAGTTCGCTCCCGGCAATCGATGGGAAGCCAGCTACGTCGTCGAAGTGAGTGACGGCGCGACGAAGCGGGAGGGTCTCTTAGTCACGAGTGCACAGCCATTAACCTATCGACCCGCGGCTGGCGGTGCCGCGCCTGCGCCACTCGATCGCTGGGAGACGTTTCGCGAATATGCGCAACACGGCGTCATGCACATCCTGCGCGGCTACGATCATCTCCTCTTCGTCACCGCGCTGGTGCTGATGGTCCGGAGCTTGTGGGAACTGGTCAAGGTGGTGACCGCGTTCACTCTCGCGCATTCGATCACACTCACCCTCTCCACGTACGACGTGCTTCGGCTACCGAGTCGGTTCGTCGAGCCGGTCATAGCAGCGAGCATTGTCTTTGTCGCTCTGCAGAATGTGTTCTGGTCCGAACGGGCTCACGGCTGGTCACGTATCGTAGTCGCGTTCGGGTTCGGTTTGTTCCACGGACTCGGGTTCGCCGGCGGTTTGCTCGACGCGATGGAAGGAATGGCCAGTCAGTCGCTCGTTATTGCGATTATTGGGTTCAGCGTTGGCGTTGAAGTCGGTCACCAGATCGTTGTGGTGCCTTTGTTTACCGCTCTCCGACTGGCACAGCGGCGCTGGGCAGGTCGCCGGCTTCAATGGGTGGCTCGCGGCGGCTCAGCCGCCATCGCGATCGCCGGCACAATTTACCTTGGCGCGGCGCTCCGCGCATGGTGAAATCGGGCACTCTCGCCCAATCGGCGGCCCCCCATGAAAAAAATCCGATCACTGCTCTTCCCCACGCTCGCGTTTTCCTTTCTCGTCGTTCTTGCCGCTCGGAACATCTCCGCTGCGGACCACGGCGACAGTCCGGCAGCGTCGGCCGACGAAATGGCTGATATCAACGACGCCTACCTGTTCCTCGATCCAAACGACAACAACCGCGTCATCATCGAGATGACTGTGCGCGGCTTCATCGTTCCGTCCGAGGCGGTCAACATGGGGTTCTTCGATCCCAATGTCGTCTATCGCTTCATGCTCGAGAGTACGGGTGATGCAGTGCCCGACGGGTCGATCACCGTCACGTTTGCGCCGCGCCCGAACACCAGTGTCGGTCAGACCGCGACTGTGACGATGGTGCAAGGCGGCACCACCGTCTTTCAGTTTATCGCGCCGAGCACTGCGCCGACGTTAACCTCGGCGCCGCCGCCGCGAATCGTCACTCTCGACACGAAGTCGGATGTCCGATTTTTCGCCGGCGAAGTGGACGACCCGTTCTTCTTCGATATCCCGGGCTTCAATCGTTTCGTCGCATCCGTTCTCGCCGGCACGCCTAATCCGTCCGTTTTCAATCGCGCGCGGGATTCCTTCTCCGGCTACAATACGATGGCGATCGCGCTCAGCATTCCCAAGCCGCTCGTGCCGCAGTCGAACAACGTCGTCGGAATGTTCGCGCAGACGTTGCGCGCTGAGCACGGTGCGCTGGCCGGAAATCTCTCGACCCGCGGCCGGGTTGAAGGAGGCGATAACGTTCTCATTTCCGGTTTGATCATCGCTGGCAACACGCCGAAACAGATTCTGTGGCGCGCGATCGGGCCGAGCCTCGCCGGGGCGGTGAACGGCGCGCTGGCCAATCCGAAGCTGACGCTCTTCGACAGCCAGGGGCACGTCATTGCGGCGAACGACGACTGGCAGGAATCGCAGGCCACCGAGATTGCCCAAACTACGATCGCGCCCTCCAATCCGAAGGAATCTGCCATCCTCGCCACACTTTCGCCGGGTGCCTACACGGCCATCACGAGTTCTGCCGATGGCGGGAGCGGGATCGCGCTCGCCGAAGTTTACGACCTGGAAGCGGCCAACGGCGGGCTGCGCGTGGTCGATCGAACAGCAACGCCGGCAGTGAACGTGGCGCTGATTCCGTTTGCACGAAAAGACGAATACAACACGGCGTCACCGCAGGACGATGCGGCAGGCCGCTTCGCCGGGGATATTGTTGGCACGTTGAAAGCGCTCGGCACGAATGATGCCAACATCGCTATCCTGGCCAGCGTCGCGGTCACGAACGGCGATTATCTCCGTCTCGATCTGAGCAAGGGAAATAGTGGGCCCGGCGGCGGAAATTCGGGAACAGGTTTCCCGAATGGTCGACGCCTGGGCGACGATGTCATCGATACACTCCTGTACTTCATCACGAATCAGTCGCCCATCCGGGACAATGTGAACGGCAACGACGTCGCCTTGAACGACACGTTTCCGTTTTTCGGCAACGCGCAGCAACCGCGCGACAACGGTGTGATCGACGACAACACGCGGAACTGAGTTGCCGCGGTTTATTCGAAACAGCGGGTGAACCGCGCCGCAGCCGGCGCTAATCTTCCGGCATGGCTGACGTAACAATCGACGTGATCAAGAACGGCCCTTACATCGTGAAGGGCGAAGTGGAATTGAAGGATGTCGATGGCAACTCCTATCCGGTCGAAAAACGGATGGCGCTCTGTCGCTGCGGGGCATCAACGGAAAAGCCGTTTTGCGATGGCACGCACTCGAAGATCGGCTTCAAAGCGGCGGAAAACGCAGTGCCGCAATCGGCTGAGGGTGGTGCCAGTCAGTCCGGGGCGACCTGATCCCACTTTGTTTTAAGGCCGTCGAGAAAGTCAGATGCGTAGTGGTTGGTATGGGGAAGTGCTTCATTTCCCTGGTGGTGATGATCGCCGCTTTGCTGATGGTCGACGCGGCCGCCAACGAGCTTGAAACGCGAAAAGCCCAGGAAGAACTGCGCAAGCGCCATCTTTTTTTCGACGATATCGACGGCAAACATTCGCCGGAATTGAGCGCTGCGGTTCAGCGTTACCAGCAGAAAAAAGGGTTCCAGCCGACTGGAATTCTCGACGAGGAAACTCTCGCATCGCTTGGGCTGGCGGACTCGTCACCCACACCGCCTGGTGAAGGTCCGCCGCTCACGGTGCTCGCGCCAAACCGCGAAGTCCGCAACGCGAACGGCGAATTGCTGCCGCGTTGCCACCTTCGGCTCGCGACCCATCCGCCGCTCCCGGTCGATCGAACGCAACGCGAGGCATCGCCGTTGCGGAATTTTGCAGTCGGTTCGGAGTATGGGCTGCGCAATCAATTCTGGACATCCGAGTTCGTTCGTTTCCGCCCCGACGCGGCCGGTAGCATCGAGAAGCGGGCGATTGACCAGCCGCTGAGCGCGGAGAACGTCCATCGCGCAATTGCCACGCCTCGCAAACACGCAACTGGACGCCGCGCCGCGGCGCGCCGCGACCAACCCCTCGCCGTCGGTCTTCAGAACATCGGCCATTCTGTCGGAAATTTTTTCCGCGCCAACAGCAGGAGGAGCGACGCTTCCAGACGTACGGCTCGTTTATAGACGACGCTCGCCGTACTGCGGTTCAACGAGCTGTGGCATACGGCCATAGACGTTCGCGAGCCTAAGACTCGCGGGGAGGCCGGAGCGGACTGAGGGTGAACGGTCCAGGCCGAGGCCGGCCTCCGGCACCGCCTCCGAAAACACGCGGGGCCATTGTCATCGATGCTAGACTGCCGGGCATGAAATCAGGAACTCGCTCCAAATCGCTTGATCGGTTAAGCCACAACCGTTCGTGGGTTCCTGTTTTCCTGGGCCTGCTGTTTTCGTCCGCTGGCTGCGACGCTGAGCAGCTCGCGCTCACCAACGGCACAGTGATTAATCCTGCCGACGGCAGGGTGCTCCAAAACGCGCTCGTGGTCATCGAAGGCGACACCATCACCACGTCTGGCAACAACATCCTCCCGCCGAATGGCGCGAAGCTGATCGACTGCAACGGCAAGTTCATTTTGCCCGGCTATATCGACACACACGTCCATT
>JBJMWX010000044.1:0-7390 GCA_045809925.1 Chthoniobacterales bacterium | reverse complement strand
GAGATGAACGAAGCCGAAGAGATGGCGCGCCGGATCAACAAGTCGCGCCTGATCTTCACACTTGAGACGGGCGAGACTGGCAAAGCCTTCGGTTCGATCACCGCGCAGGACATCATGAAGCGGTTGAAGAACGAAATCGGCGCCGACGTCGACCGTCATCGCATCGTGCTCGAGCATCCAATCAAAACAACCGGCGAGCACGAAGTGCCGATCAAACTGCACGCCGATGTGACGGCGCGATTTATTTTTCAGGTGAAATCCGCGAGCGAAGACGCCCCGCCACCTGACGCAGCGACGGAACCCGCAGGCAAAGCACGCTACTCGAGAAAGCGACCGGAAACGAAATAGATGCCGAGTTCTCAAGGTCCTGGACCTGAGAAACCTCACAAGACGGCGGCTAACGGTGCTGTCCGAGGTTCGGCGGATCGAAACGGCGGAAAAGTTACTGACAGTCGGCTCACATCCCTTTCACAGGATGTTGGTCGGACGCTGCCGCACAGCATCGAAGCGGAGATGGGTGTGCTTGGTTCGATGTTGATCTCGCGCGATGCGATCGCCGAGACGGTATCGCAGATCAACGAGCGATATTTTTATTCACCAGCGCATCAGACGACCTACGGCGCGCTGGTCGCTCTCTGGAATGCCGGCAAAGATGTTGACCTGATCACGTTCACGCAGACGCTCCGCGACAAGAATCTGCTCGATGGAGTCGGCGGCGCGGCATTTGTCACGAACCTGTTCACCTTTGTGCCGACGGCAGCGAACGTCGGCTACTACCTCGAAATTGTTCGCGACAAGTTCATCCTGCGCGAAATCATCGCCGCCTGCACCGAAGGAGTGCGCCGCTCGTACGAAGAGCAGGACGAAGTCGACAACCTGCTCGACGAAGTGGAACAGAAAATTTTCACGGTCGGTGAATCGCGCTTCAAGGACCAGCAGCTCGACATGCGAGCCCAGGTCATGGAAGCAATCGAAGCGATTGAGAAGCTTTACGAGCGCAAAGGCGGCATCACCGGGATCGCGACCGGGTTCGCTGAACTCGACCGCATGACAAGCGGATTGCATCCCGCCGAAATGATTGTCATCGCGGCGCGGCCGAGCATGGGAAAGACCGCCTTCGCCATGAATATCGCGGAACACGTCGCGATTCACGAGAAACAGGCAGTGGCTGTGTTCAGTCTGGAAATGAGCGGTCAGCAACTCGTCCAGCGCCTGCTCTGTTCACGGGCGCGCGTTAACTTAAAGAAAGTGCGGGATGGTTTTCTGGGCGATCGCGAATTTTCGAGCCTCACTTCAGCGGCATCGAAACTGGCCGATGCGAAGATGTTCATCGACGACACGGCAGGCCTGACGATCCTCGAGTTGCGGGCAAAGGCACGCCGTCTCAAAGCGCAGCACGATATCAAGCTGATCGTGGTCGATTATCTTCAGCTCCTGCGCTCAACCAGCCGCCGCGGCCAGGACAATCGTCAGATCGAGATCTCTGAAATTTCCGCCGGACTGAAAGGCCTCGCCAAGGAGCTAAACATTCCAATCATCGTCGTCGCGCAGTTGAACCGAAATCCGGAAAACCGGACCGGTGACAGCAAAGGGCGGCCGCGTCTGAGCGATCTACGCGAGTCGGGCAGCATCGAACAGGACGCAGATCTGGTCGGGTTGCTGGTGCGCGAAGCGTACTACGCCGATACGGAGGAAGAGCGCGAAGAGGCCGCCGGCAATGCCGATCTGATCATTGCCAAGCAGCGTAATGGACCGACAGGAGACATCCCCCTGACTTTCCTCAGCGAATTCACCCGATTCGAAGATCGCGCTCGCGAAATTCGCGAGCCGCACATGTAGCCGCGTTCTGCGACGGCTGATCGCGAACTGCAGGGCGTTTCTGTAAAACGCGCTACAAAGACCGTGCGGCCTCGACGACGTGCTGCGCGTCGATCCCGAATTCCTTCATCACCTGGTCGCCAGGACCGCTAAGACCAAAGCGGTGCAGTCCGATGACTTTGCCGTCGAGTCCGACGTATTTGTACCACAGGTCGGTGACGCCGGCCTCGATCGCAACGCGGCGACGGCAGTTTGAAGGCAGAACTTCTTCGCGATAATTCTCCGGCTGGCGCTCGAACCGCTCAAAGCATGGCATCGAGACAACGCGCGTGCCGGCGCCAAGCTCCTTCGCCGCGGCGACAGCGTGCTGCAATTCACTGCCGCACGACAGGATAATCAGGTTGAGGTCTTCTGTTTCCCGTCTCGCGATATAGCCGCCGCGCGCCGCGCCTTCGCGCCGCGTGTTCACGTCGATCTCGTTCAAGGTTGGAACCGCCTGGCGGCTGAGCGCAAGCAGCGTCGGGCCGTCGATCCGTTGCGCGGCGGCAGCGAAAGCGCCGGCGGTCTCCTCCGGATCGGCCGGGCGGATAACATCGAGCTGCGGGATCACGCGCAATCCGCTGACGGTCTCGACCGGTTCATGCGTCGGCCCGTCTTCACCAACGCCGATCGAATCGTGTGTGAAAATGTAGATGTTCGGCAGCTTCGAGAGTGCCGCGAGGCGGATGGACGGCCGGCAATAATCGGCGAAAACGAGGAATGTCGCGCCCGAAGCGCGAAAAACCCCGTGATACGAGATCCCGTTCATGATCGCGCACATCCCGTGTTCGCGGATGCCGAAATGAATGTTGCGGCCGCGGTGGTTATCGCGAGTGAAATCCTCCCCGCCGTCGATGTAATTCAAGGTCGAGCCGTGCAGGTCGGCGCTGCCACTGACCAGGAACGGCATCGCCTGCGCGAGCGGCTGAAGGGCTTCGCTCCCGGCCTTGCGGGTCGCGAGCTTCGCGTCATTCGGGAATGACGGAATCTTGTCCAACAGATCGCCCGGGACCTTGCGTTCGATTGCGTCCTCGAGTTGCCGGGCGAGTTCCGGATTTTTCGCGCCCCACTCGGCGTATATTTTCTGCCATCGTTTGTAGGCACGGACGAGCGACTTCTTCTGCTTGGCAAAAAAGGCGCGGGTCTCCTCCGAAACGTAGTAATGCTCGTCCGGCAGCCCGAGAGCCTTCCGCGCGGCATCGACGAATTTGGCTCCCGCTTCACCGTGGGCTTTTGCGGTCCCTTCAATTTCTGGAATGCCTTTGCCGATCAGCGTGTGGGCGATGATCATCTGGGGCTTCCCGTTGTCGCGCCCCTTCGCTTTCTTCAAGGCGCGCAGGAACGCCTGCATGTCCTGCCCTTCGATCTTCTGCACGTCGAACCCGTAGGCCTGGAAGCGTTTGCCGGTGTCTTCGCTCTGCGTCGCGCTCGCCATCGCGTCGAGGGTGACGCCGTTGGAGTCGTAAATCAGGATCAGGTTATCGAGCCCGAAGTGACCGGCGAAGGCGCTCGCTTCCGCGCTCACGCCTTCCTGCAGGCAGCCGTCACCCGCGAGGCAGATGACGTGCTGATCGAAAATCATGTGCTCGGCAGTGTTGAATTTTGCCGCCGCCATTTTCGCCGCCACGGCGATACCGACGGCGTTGCCGACCCCTTGGCCGAGCGGGCCGGTGGTGCACTCGACGCCCGGTGTTTCGAAGAACTCGGGATGGCCGGGCGTCTTGCTGTGTAACTGCCGAAAGCGTTTGATTTCTTCCATCGGCAGGTCGTAGCCGCTCATGTGCAGCCACGCGTAGAGGAACATGCTGCCGTGTCCGGCAGAGAGGACAAAGTAATCACGGCCGATCCAGCGCGGCTGATCGGGATTGTGCCTCAGTTCATGCCCATAAAGGACGGCGCCGATCTCCGCGCAGCCGAGCGGCAGACCCAGGTGACCGGATTTCGACGCCTGCACGGCGTCCATGGCCAGGCCGCGCGCTTCGGTCGCGGCGCGCGATAGAGCTTCGATGTTGAGAGGCATAGAGGAGTTTCAGAGTTAAGGGTTCGCGCTTAAGATTGGCAATCCAAACCGTCCATGAATCAGCCGTTCCTTCTCCACATCGTTGAGCGATTGGAGGCCTTTCTAGGCAAACTACCGGCAACCATTCAGAAGCCGGTCCTGCACGAATTGACGCCGCTGAAGGAGCTGTTTTTACAGCAGCGCCCGCCCCGTTTCGTACTGACCGGATCAAACAAGCTGGCGGTCCGGGAATTATTGCCGCCGCTTTTCGGCACATCTGCCGAGGGGTTGCGCGAGCGACTGATGGAAGTGTTTCGGTGGCAAAAGATCGGCATCGGGAACCACGGCACCATCGAGCTTCTCGACGCGCGCGGCGCCGATGATACAGCGCTCATCCATGCCCTCGACGAGGTAGGGCGGCGGTCAGCGGATGTTTTTTTGCACGTCGGGCAAACAAACGACGCGGGCGCCTCCTCCCGCGAAGTCGCAAACCTCGTCACCCTCCACGAACGCTCAGCTCGCAGCGGCCGCGCCGGGAAAATCGTCGGCATCGTCATTGAAGAGGCAAAACGCGTTTCATCACGGAACAACGACACCCATTCCGAACTGACGCCGCTCACGCTCCGCGACGCGCTGCAAAACGCTCCCGCAGTGCGCGAGCATTTGCTCCACGTCGTCACCGTCCGTCTCGACGATGAAAATTTTTCGGGAGCGCAGCGACTGCTTGCGCTTCTCGCCCGCGAATTGCCGAACGACGTCCGGGTTGAGATCGTGCGGATCTCGCGCGACCGCACAGCGCAGGCCGACATCGCGCAACTTCTTGTCAAATCGACCGCCGCTATCTGCGCAGCGATCGGCACGCAGCCAATCCCGCTCGCCGATCTCCCGATTTTGACCAGTCTCCAGCTAGTGATGGTCTCCGGAATCATGTACGTGAGCGGACGGGAGCGGAGTCTGCGGGCTGCGACTGAGTTCGTCGCGGCAGTCGGTGCAAACGTCGGTGCCGGCATGCTGCTGCGGGAAGGCGCACGCACCGCGCTTAAATTCTTTCCCGGGTGGGGTAATGTTATCTCCGGCATGATCGCCGGGGCCGGCACTTATGCGATCGGCAAAGCGGCGACCGTCTACTTTGTCGAAGGGGTGTCTCTCAAGGAAGCACGCCGCACCTATCTCTCGAGCCGCCGGCGCCGCGATCCGGCTGCCGCTTTGCCCGAAAAACCACAGGAAAGGGAGACAATTTCCCGCCCCTGAGCCGGACCTCTCGAGCGAGGTGCAGCGCGGCGCGAATAACTTGTGAACAAAGCGCGCGTGACCCCGCTTTCTGTTCACACCCCGATTGTGAATAGCCACGCCCTTCCCAGCCCCGGCGGCGAGGACGCGGCCGGTATGTGAATGAAACTGTCGGAAATCGATAGGACCCTGCGCGAAATCCGCGTTTCGCCGGTTAAAAGTCTCGGCCAGAATTTCCTTCACGATCAGAATCTGGCGCGCTTGATTGTGGAGCGAGCCGGGGTCGCAAAAGATGACTTCGTCGTTGAAATCGGCCCCGGGCTCGGTGCGCTAACCGCGGTCGCACTCGAATCCGGCGCCCGTGTTCTCGCGATTGAAAAAGACGCACGGCTGGCGGCGTTTTTGGGCGAACGATTCCGCGGATCAGCGCTCGAAGTCATTCACGCCGACGCACTTGAATTCGACCTGAGGCCGCTTTTCGCCGAACGCAACGTGAAGCTGATTGCGAACCTGCCGTACTACGTATCGAGCCAGCTGGTCTTGAAGTTTACCGCTTATCCAAGTCCCATATCTCTGTGGCTGTTAATGTTACAGAAGGAAATGGCGCGCCGGATCTCGGCTCAGCCGCGCTCGGCCGATTACGGTGCGCTTACGCTTCTCATCCAGCTGCATTGCCGTGTGGAATATTTGCGAACCGTTCCGGCGGCGGTCTTTGTGCCGCAACCGGAAGTGGATTCCGCGCTGGTCCGGATCACGCCGCGGCGCGCGGGCGAACTCCCCGCTCATCATCCCGACGCATTTAGACAACTCGTCCGCACCGGCTTTTCCCAAAGGCGCAAGCAGCTCCAAAAATTGCTGCGCGACCGGGTTCCCGATTGGGAACAGGTTGCTGCCCGCTGCCGATTTGATCCTAAAGCCCGAGCCGAGGAGCTGTCACTCGGGCAATGGATTGAGCTGTCTAATTTGACGACAGTGCAGCCGGCCGATGGGCATGAAAGTGGGCCGGAAGAGCTGTTCGCCGTAGTGGATGAAAAAGACCGCGAGACCGGAGCGGCGCCACGCCGGGAAGTGCATGCGAATAACTTGCTTCACCGGGCGGTCCATATCCTCATTTTTAACCGCCATGGAGAGATTTTTTTGCAGAAACGTTCACCTTGGAAAGATCGGCATCCGCTCTTATGGGACTCAAGCGCCGCCGGTCACGTCGCAGCCGGCGAGAAATACGGCGATGCGGCGCGGCGGGAGCTGCTTGAGGAGCTGGGCGTCGAAGCCGAGCTCGAGCAGGTGGCAAAGCTGCCCGCGTCGGAACAGACCGGCCAGGAATTCATCTGCATCTATCGCGGAACGCACGAAGGGCCATTCGAGCTGGCTGCGCGAGAAATCGAGTTTGGCGACTTTTTCGCGGTGAATGTCGTTTCCGCTTGGATCGACGCGCGACCCTATGATTTCGCGCCGGGGTTCCTCGAATGCTGGCGCGCGTTGCCAGCGGCTGGCAATTAACCTACCGGGAAGCCCGGCGTCGGGTTCTCCCGCTTTTCTTCCTCCGGCTTGTGCGCGCGGTTACCGCCCTGACTGCTCCGCGCAATGCGCGCTCGGGCATATTGCCGAGCGCCTCGCGTTTGAACTTTCGCGCCGCGCGGCGGGCCCCCTCTTTCCCGCCGTAGAGCGTGTCACTGAAAAGTCGTGTGATCGATTCGCTGCCGCGCAATAGATGAACCTGAAAACCGTGCGTCTGCTTCCGGGCCTTCGGTTTTGTATCGATGCGGCGAATGTTGGCTTCAGAATCGGGATTCGATTTCTTCTTCATACGCCCCTCGTGACTAAAAACCAATCCGCGAGACGCGCAACCGCGCCGCCGCTCAATTGTCCATCTTCAGCCCATCAGCCGGAGGTAAATTCCAGTCCCGCCATTTCTTTGTATATTCGGTGGCGGTGAGCAGCGCGTAGCACGGATGGCGGCCAGCGCGAAGCCAGCTGATGATGCGCACGAGGTCAGGTTCGGGCATCGTTGTGCAACCGGCAGTCGGCCGATTTACGCCACGGCGGATATGAAAAAAGATCGCGCTGCCGGCGCCCGGCACCGGCGGATCCGAGTTGTGCCGGATCTCGATCAACCAGTGATAGGCGAAATCCCCCGAGCGCATCCGCTCGTGACTGTAGTTGTCGGGAGGATTCTTGGGATCGATGATCACATGCCGGTTGTAGTTCGGTGAGCGCGGATCGTCGCTCCAGATGTCGCCTTCGCCGACCTGGTGATAAGGGTAATCACCGCCAGGCGGCAATGTCGCGTCGTAGCCGAACACT
>JBJMWX010000043.1:0-10913 GCA_045809925.1 Chthoniobacterales bacterium | reverse complement strand
CCCCCGACGATCTCCACCTGAGAGCGCAAGGTCGTGAGCGCCTCGACGAGATCTTCAATCGTAAAACGGCCGTTCTCCCAATCGGTCGCGGCTACGTCGGCGCGCAGACAATCGATATCGATGGTTACATAGACAGGCGTGCCGCGGAGTGCGTCCGCGAATTCCGCGAATCTGTCGCGCCAATCATGACGCAGAATCGCGCCACGGCGGTCCCGATCGGAAAGCGGCCGCTCGTCGGCCCATGGATGCACTTCCAGCCGACCGGCGCGTTCGGCACGGCGGTTGCCAAATAATTGTGCGGGCCACCAGCACTCGAAATTGCCACAGCCCCACACGCTCACCTTTTGCACGTGCGGCAGCTCAAGCGCACGATTCACCCAGCTCCCACAGCACCACTTCGGCGGTCGCACGTCCCAGTCGGGATGATTGTCGAACGAAACGACGACGAGCGGCTTCTGCATCTTCCGCACCCATAGCGCCGTCAGGTGATGAAAGTCGCCGGAGCCGTAAACGACAAAGTCACCGAGCTGCGGCGCGATTGTTTCGTAGAACTGCTGAACGAGTCGGGTAGGCGCGGAAAAACGCAGTTGTGGTCCCCAATCTGACGCGTCGACTCGGCGCAGCCCCAGGGAGTCGGACGACAGCGCGTCATCGAGATTGAGATAAGCAGCTTCCGCCAAACTATTGGCGCGGCGCGAAGTTCTTTCGGTCGAGCTGCGTCGCTTTGGCGTACTCGGCCTCTGCGTCAGCAGTTCGGCCTTGAGCGGCGAGCGCCTCGGCGTAGGCGAGGTGCGGCGTCGCGACCTTTGGGCTCAGCCGGACGGCAGCCTGGAGCTCCGAGATCGCTTCATCGCTGTGACCGATGCGCTGCAATGTCTCAGCCAGGCGAAAATGGTATTCGCCGTTCTCCGGCTCGAGCCGCACAGCTTCCTGGTAGCTTTCAATGGCCGGATCGAATTTCGCGTCGTCGCGCAGAAGATTGGCCATTTCGTAATGGGCGGCCGCACTCTTCGGATTCACCTGCAAGGCTAGCTCGTATTGCTCGCGCGCTTCCGTCCGTTTGCTCTCCTTCGCGAGCGCGTAGCCGTACTTATAGTGCGCATCGGCGTTGTTCGGTACCGCAGCCGTAAGCCAGGCGAATCGTTCCACGGCCGGCGCCGGACCGCGCACCTGCCACATCACGAGCGCGACTAGCGGCACGACAAAGGCCGCGCCCCATTTCAATCCATGCAGCGCCCAATGCGGCACCCACGAACGCTCGGCCGCCTTGCCCGCGCCGGTGATGCCGAGCATTTCGGCGGTCGATTTCTCGCGCACCTTCCAGATGAAACCGTCGTAATAAAAATGCAGCAATGCCGAAGCGGTCACGACACCGGTCAGCGCGCGCTTTACGTTGTCGATGCCGAGGTGTGAGTTGAAATAGGCGAGCGATCCGTAGGCGAAGACCAATCCGACGTACAGGCCAATGAGCGAGCCGCTTCGGCGAAAGACGAATCGCATGAAGCCGCCGATCGTGCGGTCCTTCTCCACCCGGTTACGATTGTAGATCCAGACAATCGAGAGGTATTGCACGTCGTGAAACACCTCGAATAGCGCGATGCCGACGAGAATGTTGAAGACCCAGTTGTTGCAGTACCACCAGAACGCAACCGTCGTGGTGAGCAGCACGAGCTTCACCGGGTTCGGCCGTTTCCCGTGAATCCACATCAAAGTGAAATTCGCCAGCAACGCCACGGAAGCGGCGATCGCGGACCAGAGAAGAGCTTGCTGGAGGCCGCGAATGAGCGATGGCGAAAGATACGGCCCGCCACATTCGTAATACGCGTCGAGCGTTTGTCCGAGCCGCGACTCAGAGAGAAACACGGCCGCCGCAAACCAGAGGAAGCACGTGGCGAAATCGAGCCGCCGTGTCACCGCAGCGAACGAGCCGCGCTTGGCATCGTAAATCCGGCAGAAGCCGTAGCTCTGCATCATCCCGTGCCACACGCCCCAGAAGAAAACGACGAGGATGATTCCGCGAAGGTCCCAGTAATAAAACGGCACGCACACTGCGAGGAGGAAGACCGGTGCGACGATGAAGCGCCACTTGAAGCGCTCGAATAACGCACGATCGCCATACGCGCGGATCATCCCCGGCAGGTGGTGACCCATCGCGCCGAAGGCAGCGACAAACAGGTAAATGTCCTCGGCGCTCCAACGTGATTGCGCCAGCCCGAACATCGGAACGAGCAGCAACGGCGTCAGCACGTAGAGCAGCAGGTCGCGCCAGGAATCGAGAATCCAGATCTGCGACCGCGGCACGCTTTTCGGCACTGCCGGAACGGTCTGCGGCGGAGAAAAGGCGGAGACTTGCTGCATGAGGAGCGGCGTATCTTTTCCCTAAGGTGATCGGAAAATCAATGTTGCACTTGCCTGCGTGCACCCGAAGGCCACCTCGGACACGATGTATCCGTTATCAACACAAACAGCACAGCCAACGGCGATAAACCCGACGAGCGGGACTTCTTTTGCAAGGTTCGCGACGCCTTCAGCGTCTTTGCCCGCGGCACCTCGAATGTCCTCGGCACGGCCTGGGCATTCGTCATCGCGATTCTCGTCATTGTTGTCTGGGGCATGACCGGGCCGACCTTTCACTATTCCGACACCTGGCAGCTCATCATCAACACCGGGACCACAATAGTTACCTTCCTCATGGTGTTCCTGATTCAGAACACACAAAATCGTGATGCAAAGGCGGTACACCTCAAACTCGACGAGCTGATTCGTGCCTTACAAGGCGCGCGCAATCATCTCGTGGATCTGGAGAAGCTTTCGGATGATGAACTGAAGACGCTCGAGGAACAATTCACCCGTCTGCGCCAGCACGCGGAAAAGACAGTCGCGACGACGGAAGTTGCAGCAGAGAAGGCCGCCAAATTGGCTGCAGTCAGCTAAGAATTCGCTGCCTCGGCACTGCGCGCCTGGCCAGTGCGCAGGAAGATTTTTCCCGATGGGCAGAGCCGCAGTACCTCGCACTGGCTGCAATCCGGCTTGCGTGCGAAACAGCGGCGGCGGCCGTGCCAAATCAGCCAGTGGCTCCAGATCGTCCAGTGTTTCCGCGGCACGATCTTCATCAGATCAGCCTCAATTTTCTCCGGGTCGTTCTGCCTCGTCAGACGCAAGCGTTGCGACAGGCGAATGACGTGCGTGTCGACCACGATCCCAACCGCTTTGTTAAACGCGTTGCCGAGCACGACGTTGGCTGTCTTTCGGCCCACTCCGGGCAGTGCAGTCAGCTCCTCCATCGTCTCCGGCACGCTCCCGTCGTGTCGCTCAACGATTGCCTCCGCCGCACCGCGAATGCTCTTCGTTTTGCTGCGAAAAAAGCCGGTCGACTGAATCTCTTTCTCGAACACCGGCGTCCGTGAATGCGCGTAGTCGGCGGCCGTCCGATATTTCGCGAAGAGTTTCGGTGTCACGAGATTGACGCGCTTGTCGGTGCACTGTGCGGACAACATCGTCGCCACTAGGAGTTGCAGTGGATCCTTAAAGTCGAGTTCACAATGCGCATCCGGGTAGACTTCCCGGAACGCTTCGATCAGCTGCTCGACGCGCTCACGCGCCGTCATGTGGTCGGCCGGTTTTGTTCGACAATTCTCACCGAACGGCCGCGACGGACCCGGCCGACGAAAACCTTCCCGCGCCGGACCACTCGTCGCGCCCAGGCGAACTCGCTCGCGAGAATGGCGAGACCGAGCGGGATGACGAGGATCGCCGGGCCGGGCAAAACGATGAGAACGAGTCCGATTAACAGGACGGTGGTGCCGATGACCGCGACGACGACTTTCTTCACCATTGGAACAGCCGCCAACCCGGTGCGCTCAAACACGCTCTGGACCCACCGTGCCATTTCCACTCAACCTGCATGCGAGCGGAGACGCGGCAAGCAAGCTTCAGCGCGATGCGTAGTTCGCCAGCTTTTGCTCCAGATGCGCCGGGACGTGCGCGGTAATCACCGCCACTTCGGCTTCGTAGCGAACGTCGAGCACGTGACCGACCCGGTGCACTTCCGCGATCAACTCGGCCTCGCTTAGCGGCACGCGAAACCGCGAATGTAAGCGCCAGGAGGCCAGCTGATCCTGCAAGGTCTGAACGAGCCCGGCCACCCCGTCACCGGTTCGAGCGGAGATCGCCACGCTGCCGCGAAAACGCTGGACGTATGCCTTGGCGAGGTCGGAATCCTGCACGGCGTCGATCTTGTTAAACACCATCAGCGTCTCCTTGCCGTGAGCGCCGAGCTCTTTCACCACTGTTTCAACGGCTGCGATGTGCTCCTCCACCCGTGGGTGACTCAGATCGACGACGTGCAGCAACAAGTCGGCCTCGCTTACTTCTTCGAGCGTGGCTTTGAATGATTCGATGAGGGTGTGCGGAAGCTTGCGCAAAAAGCCAACCGTGTCGGTTAGGAGCACGCGTTGCTTGTTCGGCAAGGTCAGGCTGCGGGTGGTCGGATCCAGCGTCGCGAAGAGCTTGTTCTCCGCCACCAGGTCGGCGCCCGTAAGCAGGTTGAGCAGGGTCGATTTGCCGGCGTTGGTGTAGCCGACGACGGCGATTACCGGCCATTGGTTGCGGCGGCGGCCTTCGCGTTGCACGGCGCGCGTTTTCCGGACCGCGGCCAGTTCGCGCTCGATCTTCGCGATGCGTTCCTGGACCCGGCGGCGATCGACTTCGAGCTGCGTTTCACCAGGTCCGCGCGTCCCAATTCCGCCCGTCTGCCGCGACAGATGTGTCCACATGCGGGTCAGTCGCGGCAGCAAGTACTGCAGCTGCGCGAGCTCGATCTGCAGCCGGCCTTCCCTGCTCCGCGCGCGTTGCGCGAAAATGTCCAGTATCAGCTGCGTCCGATCGATCACCTTGCGCGAGAAGAGATGCTCCAGGTTGCGGCCTTGCGCGGGCGACAGCTCGTTGTCGAAAATGACCGACGTGACCCGGTGGTCCTGAAACGATTCCTTGATCTGCTCCGCCTTTCCCTTGCCGATGTAGTAAGGCGCGGTCGGCTTATCCAGCCTTTGGGTAACTGTATCGACCACCTCCGCGCCGGCTGAGTTCGCCAGTTCGCGCAGTTCCTCGAGCGAATCGCGCACCTCCCACTTCGTCGTGCCTTCCTGCTCAAGACCGACGAGCAGGGCACGTTCCTGCCCTTTCTGCGGCTGAACTTCGATCATTGCTCGAGGGAGGGATGCGTCTCCGACGCGCTCGCTTCGGCGGCTCGGAGAGCCATCCCGACCGAAGAACGGCTGGGCATCATCGTGCGAAGGAAAGACACGCTTTCTGCGCGATCCATTCGATCGATTCGGCCGTGCTACGGTGCGATAGATTCAGCGGCTCGAAATTACTTTGGCGCCGAAACCAGGTCAATTGCCTCTTCGCATAATGCCGCGTGGCCTGCTGAATGCGCGCGATACATTCCGGCCCCGATGTTTGGCCGCGAAGTAATGACTGGATCTCGCGCGCGCCGATCGCCTGTGCTGCCGTGGCACCAAGTCCTCTGCTCATTCGGACTTCTTCCACCACGCCTTCTTCGAACATCCTTTCCACTCGCAGATTGATACGCTGATAAAGGTCTTCACGGTCGCGGAAGACGAACACGCCGGCTGCTGCGTGCGTTGTCCTCCGCGCGTCGCCAACTGAGCCGGACTGGCGGCCTGTTTCGCCGGGGACGGCGGACGCTACAAGATGTTCTGATGGGGCTTTGGCGCCGAGCAGACAAATCTCCAGCGCGCGCTCGACCCGGCGACGGTTGTTCGTATCAATCCTTGCTGCCGCTTTCGAATCGACCGCACGCAATCGCAGGTTCAATTCGCCCAACGATAATTCGGCGAGACGCGCCCGCAGCTTCGCATCGCCCGGCGGCCGCTCTGAGAACCCGTCGGTCAGGGCGCGGACATATAACCCGCTGCCACCGACGACGATAACATTTCTGTCACGAGAACGAATCTCGGCAATCGCGCTCCGCGCCAACTCCGCAAATTTCGCCGCCGACATCTCTTCGGTGACGTCTATGGTGCCGATCAGGTGATGCGGCACGGCTGCGCGTAGCGCGACGTCAGGCTGGGCCGTCAATCGCGCGAGGCCGCGATAAACCTGAAACGCATCTGCGCCCACAATCTCGGCATCACAACGCGTAGCGACAGCTGCTGTAATTTCCGATTTCCCGCTCGCCGTCGGGCCGACGATGTAGAAAACGTGTGCGTTCGTTGTCATGTCGACCGGACGCGAAGACATCGACCGCCTCATAATCGCGGAACGAAAACTGTCGCCGTAAAAACAAACCGGGAGAACGGCAGCATGACCACCGCTTCTCCCGGTTAATCTCCCTCGAGGAGGCTGTTAGTTTCCCGTCCGATCGTTACGCAGCAGAATGATGCTCGGCCGATTTCGCGCCGCTCACGACGAGTTTGCGTCCGAGGAATTCCTTGTCGTGGAGCTCGGCCACCGCACGCGTTGCCTCTTCGATCGTCTGCATTTGGACGAACGCGAAACCTTTCGAGCGCTGGTTGTGCTTGTAGGTCACGACTTCGGCGTTTTGAACGTGGCCGACCCCGTTAAAAAGCTCGAAGAGATCGCTCTCCGTTGCCTCGAACGACAGGTTGCCCACGTAAAGCCGCGGCGAAGTGACCTCGACCGACTCGGGCTTACGCGCCTGCCGTGGCTGGCGCTGCTGCTGTTCGCGCGGCTCCGAACCATTGCGCGCCACCGGCGCGGAGCGCGCGGGCGCGGCCGGTGTTCCGCTTCCAAAAAATCCAACGATTTTCTGCCAAAACGACTGCTTCTGCGGCGCCTTCGCCGTGCCTTGATTGTTGCGCGGCCGATAATCGCCGCCTCGTCTGCGGGAACCGCCGCGCGAACGCCGGCCGTCCCGTCCCGAATATTGAGATGCCATGTTGATCCTCAGTTGTTGTCCGGTTGTTGTGTGTGCGGAGCGCCCCGAATCCTTTCGGAGCACGGTTCCGGGCACGCGCGTTTTGCAAAGCGCGCTGAAGCAACTCAAAAGCTCTTGCCGCTGGAAACTCCGCCTCGTCCTGCCGGGATTTTGCTCGGAAAGGGCGCGCCGCACGAATCATCCAGCAATTCAGGATCAGGGCGAAATATTGCATCGCGTAAACAGGGATTTCTGAGTTGCTGTAAGAGCGGGCGCCGTGAAAACCCGAGGTAATTCCCGTCGTCTAAGGAATAACAGTGGCGCCGTCACGGCCAGATTGCAAGGCGAAATGGCGACTCAGCCGCCGTTCTGGCGGTACCATTCGACGAATTTCGGCAATCCTTTGCTGAGCGGCGTTGTTGGATTGTAACCGAGCAGGCGGCGGGCTTTCGAAATATCGGCGCAGGTCAGCGGCACGTCGCCGGGTTGTTCTGGTAGCTGATTGATGGTGGCTTTCTTCCCGAGCGCGTCCTCGATTGCCCCGATCAGATCCTTCAGCTCGATCGTCTCGCTTTCACCGAGGTTAAATATGTCAAAGAGTGGCCCGTCGTAGCCGAGCGCCGCGACAATGCCGCTGATGATGTCATCTATATAAGTATAGTCACGCCGGGTGGTGCCGTCGCCGAACTGATCGATTGGCTGCCCGCGATCGATCTTGCGCGTGAATTGATGAATCGCCAGATCCGGCCGCTGCCGCGCCCCGTAGACCGTGAAAAATCGCAGAGCGACCACGCGCATCTGATACAGGTGCGAATAGGTTGAGCAGAGAAATTCGCCTCCGATCTTCGTCGCGGCATATGGACTGATCGTCTGCGTGAGATGAAGATCCTCCGAGAACGGCACCTGTTTGCACATCCCGTAGACGGATGAGCTGGAGGCGAAGATGAAACGCTCCACGCCCGTCTCACGTGCCGCCTCGAGTAAATGCAGCGTCCCGGTGACGTTCGTGTCGTAGTAGAGCTGCGGGGCCGCGATTGACGGCCGGACACCCGCGCGTGCGGCAAGATGCGCGATCGTGTCGAATCGCGCGCCACGGAAAATGGCGCGGACGCCGTCTGCGTCACGCAGGTCAACCTCGTGCACGACGACGCCGCGCCGGAGAGAGCGAATGTTGGCACGCTTGATCTGCGGGTCGTAAAAGTCGTTGAAGTCATCGAGAAGCGCGACCTCGTGGCCGGCCGCGAGCAGACTTTCCGCCAGATGGGAGCCGATGAAACCGGCGCCGCCGGTGACAAGAATTCGCATCTTCAGGACCTGTTTTCCCGCGGCGTTTTCGTATCGAGCGCGCGCCACATGTACCAGGCGGCAACGGAACGGTAGGGGCGCCATCTTTCTCCGAGTTTCATTAGTTGCTGCGGCGTCGGCATTTTGCGTTTGCCGAACGTTTTCGCGAAACCTTTGCGCACGCCGAGGTCGTGAATCGGCCAGACATCCGGTCGCGCGAGGTCAAAGAGCAGGAGCATTTCCACTGTCCAGCGGCCGATCCCACGGACCTGCGTGAGCCGTTCGATAATTTCTTCGTCGCTCATTTTTACGAGCGCGCGCGCGGTCGGCACGATGCCTTCGAGCGTTTTCTGCGCGAGATCTTTGATCGCCAGGGTCTTGTTGCCCGACAAGCCGGCGGCGCGGAACACTTCGTCTGCGGTCGCGAGTACTTTTTTCGGGTCGAGAAATTTAGGGTTGCCGAAAATCGCGCGCACCCGCCGCCAGATCGTCGAGGCCGCTTTGCCGCTCAGCTGCTGATAGGTAATCGATTCCGCGAGTGCGTCGAACGGCCGCAGTACTTTGCCCGGCTGAAGATTGTAGCGGATCGATTCCCGAATCAGCTGCGCGAGCCGTTGGTCAGTCGCAGACAGGTGGCGATGCGCTTTCTCGTGCATGCGCCGCAGATTAGCGGCTTGCGTTCGCCGCGCTCCAATCAATTCTTCTTCGCATGCCGAATACCCAGCTCACCTACTTCGGTCACTCCGGTTTCAAGCTCACCACGCCCTCGCGGAACGTCATTCTGATCGACCCGTGGCTGAAGAATCCGCTTCTGAAAAACGGCGAAGAGATGCTCAAGAGCATTGACCGCGCCGATGTGATTTGTCTCAGCCATGCTCATTTCGACCACGTCGGCGACGCGGTTGAGATCGCCAAGAAAACGAAGCCGAAACTTTGCTGCACATTTGATTGCGCCGTCGCGGCGCGAAACGCGCTCGGCTTTCCGGCGGACGACGACGACAGCTCGCTCGTGGCCCATATTGGCGGGACGGCGCGGATGTTCGGTGGCGAGGTGAGCGTGCGTTTCACGCCCGCGTGGCACGGCACGGCAGTGATGCCGAGCAACGACCAGCCGCCGGTCTATGGCGGCACCCCGAGCGGCGTTGTGCTTTCCATTCGCGGCGGCCCGACAATTTATCACACCGGCGATACGGATTTGTTTTCCGACATGGCGCTGGTTCCGCTCGAGCAGTCGATCGATTACATGCTCGTCTGCATGGGCGATCATTATACGATGGGACCGATGCGGGCGGCGCGCGCAGTCGAACTCGTGAAACCGAAGTTCGTGGTGCCGATTCATTATGGGACGTTCCCCGCGCTCACGGGCACGCCCGCGCAGCTCGGCGAGGAAATGAAAAAGCGCGGCGTTGAGGCAGAGCTACGCGCAATGGAGCCTGGCGAGACGATCCATATCTAAGTTTCCACCCACGGGGCCGAACGAATGAGCTACAATCCTCGCGCATGAAGTATGTCGTCGGCTTAATCGCAGCCGTTTGCACCTCAGCGGCAGTGGCAGGTCCGGAGATCTCGTCGACCACGCCGCGAACGGTCGACACGCATTTCGTGCCAATCGATACCGTCGAGACGGAGACCAGTTACGTCTTCGAGAGCGACCTGAATCACGGCGGCAGCTTCGGCAAACAGGACGCACTCGAAAACTCGGTCGAGTACGGCCATCGCTTTCTCCTGACCGGCAACTGGTACGTTCGGGCCGGCCTGGCCTACCAGCGTTTCGATTTCGGTCAGACGAGCGCGCTGCCAATTCCCGATCACCTGCAAAGCGCGGCTCTGTTGCTTGGCATCGATTACATGCACGGAGAGGACATCGGCGCGTTTTTCCAGATCCGGCCGGGCTTCTATTTCGAAAACGACATTAACAGTGCCTCGTTCGATGTGCCGATCACCGCGGCGCGCATTTTCGTGCTGCGTGATGATGAGCTCTATTTCTTCGCGGGGGTGAACGCCTCGTTTTTGCGCGGCGGACTCCCCGTCGTGCCGCTTGCCGGATTGATCTGGACCCCTAACAAGCAGTGGCACGCCGTGGCCATGGTGCCTGAGCCGCGGATCGTTTACTCGCCGAATAACCAATGGGATTTCTGGCTCGGTGGTGAGCTCCTCGGCGGCTCATTCCGGCTCGACGACCACGATGAATTCCAAGGTATTCCGCACGTAGCGAAGCTGAGCGGCA
This sequence comes from Chthoniobacterales bacterium, assembly GCA_045809925.1. Classification (GTDB taxonomy): domain Bacteria; phylum Verrucomicrobiota; class Verrucomicrobiia; order Chthoniobacterales; family UBA10450; genus CADDYX01. Next base: position 501 of record JBJMWX010000043.1, on the reverse strand, counting down.
CGCAGGTCGATTACATGGAATATCGGACCGGGCTGGGCGTGGTTTACTCACCGACGGACAACATCTGCTTTGATCTCGGCGCAGGGTACGCGGTGGAGCGGGCATTCAAGTTCCACCGCGCGGGGGAAAATTACCGGACCGATCCGGCGCCGTATTTGCGGCTCGTCTTCAAGGCAAAATTCTAGGGACGGGCGCAGTGGAGGGCGACGCTCTGTCGTTGCCGGCGCGGCTGCGTCAAAAGGCGATGGCGGAACATCGCCTCCAAGCGTGCTGCCTAAAACATGCCGTCGAGTTTTCGCGCGAGCGCTTTGTCGCCTTGTACGTGGAGGCGGCCGGTGATCACCGCCCAGGTGCCGCTGAGCTGGTTGTTCGAGATCGCGACCCAGTCGTTATCACTCACGATGAATGTGACGTTGGGGTCGGGAATTTTGCCGTGACCCATCTTAAACTTGCGATCGTTCACTTCGATCCACCAATGGCCACCGTGCGGACCGCTGATAT
>JBJMWX010000042.1:0-7020 GCA_045809925.1 Chthoniobacterales bacterium | reverse complement strand
TTGGCGAGCCCAAGCTGAGTGCGCTCGAGGCGCAGCGCGAAGGCCAAACCTACAGCGCGCCGCTCCACGTTACTTTCCAGCTCAAGGAAGAGCGCGGGACGAAGGAAGAAAAAGTTTACATGGGCGAAATCCCGCTCATGACGCCGCAGGGCACATTTGTCATCAACGGCGCCGAACGAGTCGTCGTTTCGCAACTTCATCGTTCACCAGGCATCGCCTTCGAGTCGTCCATTCACCTGAATGGCAAGGTCCTTTACAGCTTCCGCATCATTCCGGATCGCGGCTCCTGGATCGAAGTGCAATTCGATACCGCCGACCTGCTCTATATTTATCTCGATCGGCGCAAGCGCCGCCGGAAATTTCTCGCCACCACCTTCCTTCGCGCGCTCGGCTACGGCGGCGACGAGGAAGTCGTAAAGCTGTTTTACAACATCGAGACGCTGAAGCTCAGCGATAAGCTCGATGAAGAGAAGCTCGCCACCAAGGTGCTGATCGCTGACGTGCTCGACGGCGAGATCACCGTCGCGCGCGCGTTTGAGCCGCTGACGCAGGCGACAGTGCGCCAGATCATGGCGCTGGGCCAGAAGGAAGCAAAGATCATCGACATCTCGAACGACGACACGGTCGTGAAGGCGCTGCGGAAAGATCCGGCCCACGACACCGACGAGGCGTTGAAGGATATTTACCGCAAGCTGCGCCCCGGCGATCCGCCGACGGTCGCGAACGCCAAGGCATTGCTCAAGCGTCTCTTCTTCGACCCGAAAAAATACGATCTCGGTCGGGTCGGTCGCTACAAAATTAATCAGAAACTCGGGATCAACGTCGACCTGAACGAGCGCATTGTTACCGACCAGGATTTCATTGCCGCGATCAAGTACCTGATCAATCTCCGTCGTGGCGAAGGTACGCTCGACGATATCGATCATCTTGGCAGCCGTCGCGTCCGCACGGTTGGTGAGTTGCTGGCCAATCAGTGCCGCGTCGGTCTCGCGCGGACCGAGCGTCTGGTCAAGGAGCGCATGACGCTGTTCGACATCAATGTCGACGGCATGACGCCGCAGAAGCTGATCAATCCGAAGGCTCTTTCGGCCGTGATCCGTGACTTCTTCGGCCGCTCACAGCTCTCCCAGTTCATGGATCAGACGAATCCGCTCGCGGAGCTGACGCACAAGCGTCGTCTTTCGGCGCTCGGACCCGGCGGTCTCTCACGCGACCGCGCCGGATTCGAAGTGCGGGACGTGCATCCATCACACTACGGGCGCATCTGCCCGATCGAGACACCGGAAGGTCCGAACATCGGGCTCATCAGCTCGATGTCGACCTTTGCGCGAATCAACGAATTTGGCTTTATCGAAACGCCCTATCGCAAGGTCGTGAACGGCCGCGTGATGGACGAGATGGATTATCTCACCGGCGATCGCGAGGAGAACTTCCTGGTCGCGCAGGCGAACGCGCCTATCGACGGCCACGGCAAGTTCACCGGCGAAAAAGTTTCCGTGCGTTACCGCGGCGACTTCCTCGAAGTCGAGCCGTCGAAGGTGCACTACATGGATGTGTCGCCGAAACAGCTCGTTTCGGTGGCGGCAGGATTGATTCCGTTCCTCGAGCACGATGACGCGAACCGCGCCTTGATGGGCTCGAACATGCAGCGCCAGGGTGTGCCGCTGATCGTGAGCGAAGCTCCGCTCGTCGGCACCGGGCTGGAAGGCAAAGTCGCGCGCGATTCCCATGCAGTCTTGATCGCGCAGGAGGCTGGACGCGTGGCGTCAGTGACGGCGGAGCAGATCGTCGTCACGAAGGACGGCCACATGCCGGAAGGTCGGAAGAAGCTGAAGACGGACGCGGACGCGGGCATTCACGTCTACGAGCTGCGCAAATTCATGCGTTCCAACGCCGGGACCTGCGTCAACCAGAAGCCGATCGTCCACAAGGGACAGCACGTGAAGCGCGGCCAGGTAATTGCCGACGGCCCGAACACCGACCGCGGCGAACTCGCGCTCGGCCGCAACGTGCTGGTCGCGTTCATGCCGTGGAACGGCTACAACTTTGAAGACGCCATCATGATCTCGGAGAAGGTCGTGAAGGAGGATATCTACACCTCGATTCACATCGATGAGTTCGAGATCGGCGCCCGTGACACCAAGCTCGGCCCGGAGGAAATCACGCGCGACATTCCGAACGTTTCGGAAGAGGCGCTGCGGAACCTCGGACCAGACGGCGTCGTTCGCGTCGGCGCGGAAGTGAAGCCAGGCGATATTCTCGTCGGCAAAATCACTCCGAAATCCGAGACGGAACTCGCGCCTGAAGAGCGGCTGCTCCGCGCGATCTTCGGTGAAAAGGCGGCTGACGTTAAAGACACATCGCTGACCGTGCCATCGGGCACTTACGGCATCGTGATGGACGTGAAGGTTTCATCGCGCCATGAAGCGTCACGCGAGAAGCTCACGCCGACTGAGACGAAGAAGCAGCTCAAGTCGATCACTGAGGATTACAAGAAGAAGAAGGACGAGCTGACGGAACAGCTGACCGATTCGCTCTCCAACATTCTCCTGGGAGAGAAAATCCCGCTCGACGTGGTCAACGCCGAGACCGGCGAGATCATCATCCCGGCGAACCGCAAGATCACGAAGACGCTGCTGCGCAAACTCGCGCTCGTGCACGATCACATCGAGATCGATCCGTCGCCGATCCGGAACAAGATTCGCGAGATTATCGCGAGCTACGAACACAAGTTCGCCGAGCTCGAGCTCGAGCGCGAGCGTTCCATGGATCGCGTCGAAAGCGGCGACGACATCGATCCCGGCATCATCAAGCAGGTCAAGGTCTACATCGCCTCGAAGCGCAAGCTGTCGGTCGGCGATAAAATGGCGGGTCGTCACGGGAACAAGGGCGTGGTGGCGCGAATCGTGCCGGAAGAAGACATGCCGTTCCTGCCCGACGGAACGCCGGTTGAGATCGTGCTCAACCCGCTCGGCGTGCCCAGCCGAATGAACGTTGGCCAGGTGCTAGAAACGCACCTCGGTGTGGCGGCAAAGGCGCTCGGATTCAGCGTCGCAACGCCGGTCTTCGACGGAATTTCGGAGGAAAAGATCCGCAATTACCTCAAGGACGCGAAGAAGATCGACGGCTTTACCTGGGTGCAGGAGAACGGCAAGGCACGCCTCTTCGACGGACGCACAGGTGATCAGTTCGATCAGGAAGTGGTTGTTGGCTACATCTACATGATGAAGCTCGGTCACCTCGTGGCCGACAAGATCCACGCTCGTGCGGTCGGCCCTTACTCACTCGTCACGCAGCAGCCGCTTGGCGGTAAGGCGCAGTACGGCGGCCAGCGCTTCGGTGAGATGGAAGTCTGGGCGCTCGAAGCCTACGGCGCGGCTTACACGCTGCAGGAACTGCTGACCGTGAAGTCGGACGACGTGCAGGGGCGCACCCGGATCTACGAGTCCATCGTCAAAGGCGATAACTCGCTCGAAGCGGGGACACCGGAATCTTTCAACGTGCTGATCAAGGAAATGCAGTCGTTAGGCCTGGACGTAAAAGTCGGCGGCCATGCGCCTGTCAGCGTCTTCGACGGCGCGGCGGCCTAACAGAGGTGTCATGTCGAACGTCAGCCGAGACATCTTCGAAAACACAATTTACCGGACCGGGGAGGGGAGATTCCTCGACTCGTTCGGAATGACAGAAGTGCAGTCTTACAAATAAATGAACGAACATTCGTGGCGTGAGTTAGTCGGTGAGGAGCGGCCGGTCGGTTTCGACCAGGTCGCGATTGGCGTCGCGTCGAGTGACACGATGCGCTCCTGGAGCAAGGGCGAGGTTAAGAACCCCGAGACGATCAATTACCGGACATTTAAGCCGGAGAAGGGCGGTCTCTTTTGCGAACGGATTTTTGGTCCGACGCGGGACTGGGAGTGCTCGTGCGGGAAATACAAACGCATCAAACACAAAGGCGTGATCTGCGACCGTTGCGGTGTCGAGGTGACGCTGGCGCGCGTCCGTCGTGAGCGGATGGGGCATATCGAGCTGGCGGTGCCGGTCTCGCACATCTGGTTCTACAAATGCATGCCATCGCGGCTCGGGCTCATGCTCGACATGAGCGCGCGGCAGCTCGAGCGCGTGATCTATTACGAGGACTACATCGTCATCGATCCGGGCAATACGCCGTTGCAGAAGACACAGCTCCTCAACGAGGTGGAATACCGCGAAGCGCAGGAGCAATACGGCGAAGATTTCACGGCCGGAATGGGTGCCGAAGCGGTGAAGCGGCTGCTCGCCGAAATCGACCTCCACAAGCTCAACAAAGAGCTGGAAGAGGCGATGGGGAACACCAAGAGCAAGCAGATCCGCAAGAAGCTGGCCAAGCGCCTCAAGCTTGTGCAGGGCTTCATGAACTCGCACGCCCGTCCCGACTGGATGGTTCTCGACGTGCTCCCGGTCATCCCGCCGGACCTGCGTCCGCTCGTTCCGCTGGAAGGCGGACGGTTCGCAACCTCTGACCTGAACGATCTTTATCGACGCGTCATCAATCGGAATAACCGACTCAAGAACCTGCTCCAGCTGAAAACGCCGGATGTCATCATCCGGAACGAGAAACGCATGTTGCAGGAGGCAGTCGACGCGCTCTTCGACAACGGCCGTCACGGCCGCGCCGTCACAGGCGCCGGCAATCGTCCGCTGAAGTCATTGAGCGACATGCTCAAGGGCAAGGGTGGACGGTTCCGTCAGAACCTCCTCGGTAAACGCGTCGATTATTCCGGCCGGTCCGTCATCGTCATCGGTCCTGAGCTGAAGCTGCATCAGTGCGGTCTTCCGAAGAAGATGGCGCTCGTGCTTTTCGAGCCCTTCATCATTCGCCGCCTCAAGGACATGGGCTACGTCCACACCGTCCGCAGCGCGAAGAAGATGATCGAGCGCCAGACGCCGGAGGTCTGGGACATTCTTGAAGAGGTGACAAAGGGCCATCCGGTTCTTCTCAACCGCGCGCCTACGTTGCACCGTCTTTCCATCCAGGCATTTGAGCCGCTGCTGATTGAAGGCGAAGCGATTCGCATTCACCCGCTCGTCTGCACCGCCTACAACGCAGACTTCGACGGCGACCAAATGGCAGTCCATGTGCCGCTCTCAGTCGAAGCGCAGATGGAAGCACGCATGCTCATGCTGGCGCCGAACAACATCTTTTCGCCTTCGAGCGGTAAGCCGATTACGACGCCTTCGCAGGACATCACGCTCGGGTGTTATTACCTGACTCAGAACCCGCGCGGCAAGAAGGAAGGACAGTACCAGCCGTTGTTCGATAATGCCTCAGAAGTGGAGTTCGCAACGGCGAACCGCGCCGTCAACACGCATGATCGGATTCGCTTGCGGAACCCTGATTTCGGCAAGCAAACGGTTTACGGTAACCCGACTGACAAGGTGATCGAAACGACCGCCGGCCGCGTAATCTTTAATGAGATTTGGCCGACCGCCCTCGGATTCTTCAACCGCGCCGCGGGCAAGAAACAGCTCAGCGACATCATCTGGCGTTGCTACCAGGTCTCCGGCCAGCAGGGTACGGTTGAGACCCTGGACAAACTGAAGGAACTCGGTTTCCGCGAGGCCACCCGGGCCGGTGTTTCGATCGGTATCTCGGACATGATCATTCCGAAGGAAAAGGAGATCGAGCTACAAAATGCCTACAAGCAGATCCGCACGGTCGAGCAGCAGTACCGCAAAGGCATCATCACGGACGGCGAGCGTTACAATAAGATCATCGATATCTGGACGCACGCCGGCGACGAGATCTCGAACGTCATGTTCCGCACCCTCGAACACAACGACGGGCGTAAAGAGCTGAACCCTGTTTACCTGATGGTCGACTCCGGTGCGCGAGGCAATCGTCAGCAGGTCCGTCAGCTCGCCGGCATGCGAGGTTTGATGGCGAAGCCGAGTGGCGAAATCATCGAGCGGCCGATCACCTCGAACTTCCGCGAAGGTCTCACCGTGCTCGAGTACTTCATCTCAACACACGGCGCCCGTAAAGGCCTGGCCGACACCGCGCTCAAACCGCCGACTCCGGTTATCTCACCCGAAAGCTCGTGGACGCGTCGCAGGACGTGATTATCAACGAGGATGATTGCGGAACCGTCAACGGCATCACCGTCAGCTCAATTTATGAGGGCGACGAAGAAGTGGTCGATCTCGCAACCCGAATCGTCGGCCGCGTCAGCTGTGAGACGGTTGCCGATCCGGTTGAGAAGAAAAAGAAGCTCGTCAAGGCGAACCAGCTGATCGACGAGAAGATCGCGGCAGAACTGCAGCGCATCGGCGTCGAGAACCTGAAGATTCGGTCCGTCCTGACCTGCGAATGCGGCCGAGGGGTTTGCGCCATGTGCTACGGCCGCAATCTGGCCACCGGTCAATTCGTCAAGCTCGGCGAAGCCGTCGGCATTATTGCCGCGCAGTCCATCGGCGAACCCGGCACTCAGCTGACGATGCGAACCTTCCACATTGGCGGAACGGCCTCACAGACGTTTAAGCAGCCGATCATCAAGGCGAAGAACGACGGCACGATCCGGTTCAACGACTTGCGCACGGTCCAGGCACTCGACGGTTCGTGGATTGTCCTGAACAAGAACGGCTCGATCAGCGTGCACAACGAAGAGGGCCGCGAACTAGATCGCTACAATGTCGTCATCGGCTCGGTCGTTTCCAAAGCCGACGGCGCCTCGGTCAAGAAGGGCGAAACATTCGTCCAGTGGGACCCGTACAACGTCCCGATTCTGACCGACAAATCAGGCACGATCGAGTTCCGGGACATGATCGCAGGCGTCACGATCAAGCGCGACGTCGACGAAGCGACTGGCCTGATGGGCACGGTCATTATCGAGCACAAGGAAGATCTGCATCCGCAGATTGTGATCGTGGGCGAGAAAAAAGAAGTGTTCGCCAGTTACTCGATTCCGGCGGGCGCACACGTTATTGTTGAGGAAGGCCAAAAGATCCGGGCTGGCGCCTTGCTCGCGAAAACCCCTCGTAAAG
>JBJMWX010000041.1:0-22647 GCA_045809925.1 Chthoniobacterales bacterium | reverse complement strand
GGGACGGTCCTACCGGGTCTTCGGCTATCGCGGCAAGCAGGTGCGCGACAACAACCACAGTCACGATCTCGTGGAAGCTTTCGTGCAATTCATCAACACGCCGCGCGCCGGGGAGGTCTACAATCTTGGCGGCAGCCGGCATTCGAATTGTTCGATGCTCGAGGCGATCGACCTGTGCGAAGAAATCAGCGGCCGCAAGCTGACTTGGAACTACGAGGAAAACAACCGCATCGGCGATCACATCTGGTGGATTAGCGACGTACGGAAGTTTCAGGCCCACTATCCGAACTGGAAGTTCCGCTACGGTTTGCGCGAGATTCTCGAGGAAATCCATCGCGCGGTGGTGGAGACTCAGGAATCGGTAGCGGCGCTCGCGGGCCGCGCCTGATAGAAGTAGATAGCCAGCTGTGTTTCTGTCGCGGCACCGCAGCGGGATCCGCCGGGCGCCTTCGGAGAGGACCTAGTACTGCTCGCCTTCGTCGGGCCGCTCACCGACTCTGTCCTCCACCCCGTAAGCGTGAATTGCAACGGCGATCCAGTAGAGGAAGAACAAGCCAAATCCGAAGCCGGCGCTCGCGATCGCAGCGAGGAAGGAGAAGAACGCGACCGCCGGAGTCACGAGAAAAATCAGGAGCAGGCCCATGACCTTCTGGCCTTTGTAAACGTGGCCAAGGCCGGGGATGACGCTCAGCAGCACCGCGATGCCGTCGCTCGCTTTGCCTTCTGCGGTAATCGTCTCGTTTGTCCGCACCCAATCGCAGCGGTCGCATCGTTCCGCAGTCCTCGGCAGAATATGGCCGCAGAGCGGACATTCCATCGTGTCCTCGGTGACCGCTGGTTTCGGCGCGTCGGTGTATTCCATTCGACTCTGAATCGCGACTGAAAGGTCAGCAGCGGGGCACAAATTCGTCAAGCAAAGTCGTGCTCGTTTGTTGCTGAATCGCGCGGCACTCGCTGTTAGAACCTCGCTCATGAAGCCGACAACAGCCCGGATGCTTGGCATCGTGCTCGGTTTTCTCGCGCTCGCGTTGGCGCTACTCGCGACAGTCGTTCGATACAGCTGGGGAAAACCGACCGACTATACCGCGCTCATTGGCGCCGTTTTGTTGCTCTTCTTCATGATCGTAATCGTTCGCCCCGGTGCAAAAAAGTGACTCACGACAGCTGACGACGATCGCCGATCACGCTGATGGCGTGTTGCGGACGGCCGAGATTGCCGACTACGACAACGCAGTCAACGGGCTCCAGGTCGAGAACGACGGCTGCGTCACAAAAATCGCTGCCGCGGTCGACGCATCGGTCAAGACGGTCCGGTTGGCAGCCGAACGTGGGGCAGATCTACTTGTGGTGCATCATGGAATCTTCTGGCCCGGTCTGCGGCCCATCTGCGGGCCTTTTCGTGAACTGCTAAAGATCGCGTTCGAGCACAACATCGCGATTTACGCGGCGCACATCCCGCTCGACGTGCATTCCGAGCTCGGCAATAACGCGCTGCTCATGCGCGCCCTGCGGATCGAGAATTCGCAGCCGTTCTTCGACTGGAAAAACGTGCAGCTTGGCCAGCGTGCCGCGGTGACTCTTTCACGCGAAGAGTTGACCACGCGTTTGCACCAGTTGTTTGGCAGCGAAATGAAAATCGTCGCGGCCGGATCACAGAACGTACGTTCGGTTGGCGTGATCACCGGCGGAGCAGGCAGCGAGATTTTCGAAATCGCGAAACTCGGCATCGACACGTTCATCACTGGCGAAGCGCCGCACTGGGCCGCGGTCGCCGCCCACGATCTTAAAATAAATTTCTTCGTCGCCGGTCACTACGCCACGGAGGTATTTGGCGTTCGCGCGCTTGCGTCGCACCTGAGCGAGCGATTCGGGATTCCGCACGAATTCATCGATTGCCCAACCGGCTTTTGAGCGCGTCGGAATAAAATGGAATTTGTCAGTTGCCTTGCGTTTGTCGGCTTGCTGCTGCTCATCGCGCCTCTCGTTCTCGCCCTCATCGCGCTCTCGCGTGTTCGTCAGCTGCAGCGTGAAATTGCGGAGCTGAAGCGCACGCCCGGCGTTCCGATCGCCGCAGCACCCACACCGGCGGCAGGGGCGGCCGTGCCTGCGCCGTCGTTTGCTCCGCCCTCTGTGCCGCCGAGCGCGGTCACGTCCAACGCTTCATCGGCGCGACCATTGCCATCGGCGGTGCCGCCGTCACCGCCGTTGCCAACGTCGCGTTCGGTCGCGCCGAACTGGGAATCACTCCTCGGTGTCAAGCTCTTCGCCTGGATCGGCGGCTTCGCGTTCTTTCTCGGGGTGGTTTTCTTCGTCAAATACGCATTCGACAACAACCTCATCACGCCGGGAATGCGGATCGCGATCGGCGCCATTGTCGGGCTCGCGCTCGTGGCCGTCGGCGGATTCGCGGCCACAAAGCGTTATCGCGCCCCGGCGCAAAGCCTCTGCGCGACAGGCGTGCTCGTTCTCTACGCCGACATCTACGCGGCGCATGCGTTTTACGCGCTGGTGCCGCTCGCGACGGCATCGGTCCTGATGTGCGTTGTGACTGCGGGCGCGCTCTGGCTTGCCACTCGTCTCAAGGCCCAAAGCGTCGTCTGGCTCGCGGCCCTCGGCGGCTACGTCACGCCGGCGTTGCTTTGGTCTAATCAGAGCAACGCCCTCGTGCTTTTCGGCTATGTCGCGGTGCTCAACTGCGCTCTCGCTGCCGTCGCTACATTGAAGCGCTGGCCGTATTTCGTTCTGCTCGCGGCCATCGCGAGCGTCGCGACGGAAGCGGGCTGGGCAGCGGATTTCTTCGGTCCCGCGACCGCCGAGACCGGCCGGCGCGTGTTGATCCTGCTCGAGGCGCAGTTCCTCGCCATCTGTGTCTGGCGCGAAAAATTCCACCCGCGAGACGACTGGAGCGCAGGAGGAACGGCGCTCGCCGGCTGGGCCGCGTTGGTTTTTTGCATCGCGGCGGCTTACGAGCAGAAACACTATCGCGCGGACTTCGCCTATCCGATCCTGTTCTTCGCGAACGTAGGTTTGTTGGGCATTGCTGCCACTCGACGATCGCACGTGAAGCCGGACCGGTTCGCCGCTGCGATTGCGGCGGGCGGCCTCGCCTTTTGCTGGATTGCCGAGTGGGGCTGGCGGGACGCGGCATTCATGGCGAGGGATCCAGCCTTCGGTTTCATCTGGTACATAGCGATCGTCCTGCTTTTTGCGGCTGCGCCCTACTTCTGCGGCGTTGACCGGCTCTGGCCATGGAGTATCGCGGCCGCCGTTGGTCCGCTGCAATTTTGGTTTGTTTACGAACTGAGCAGGGAGCATCTCCCCGGTGGAGCAATGTTTCTGTTACCGCTGGCCTTCGCTCTGCCGTGCATCTTCAACACGACGTACTTGATCGGCCAGCTACGCCTGCCACTCGCGTCGGCAGACAATCGTCTCGCCACCCAAATCATTGGCATCCTGTTTTTCGTCAGCCTGGTTTTCCCGGTCCAGTTTGAGCACGAGTGGATCACACTCGGGTGGGCGGTCGAGGGGGTGTTGCTCCTGCTTGTTTATCGGATGGTGCCCAACGTGCAGCTCCGGCTGACAGCGCTGATTGTTCTCTGCGCCGCGTTCGCGCGGCTCACGTTCAACCCGGCGGTGTTCGACTACCATGAGCGCTCCGCCGTTCAGATCTGGAACTGGTATTTGTACGCCTACGGCATTGCGGCCGGGGCGATGTTTCTCGCCGCTCGCCTCTTTCAACCTGCAGGCGGCTGGCGGGATCGGATCGCGCGGCCACTCCTTTACTCGCTAGGCACAATCCTGCTCTTCCTCCTGCTCAACATCGAGATCGCCGACTATTTCTCCGTCGGTCGGGCCCTGACTTTCTCGTTCAGCGGGAATTTTGCCCGCGACATGAGCTACTCGATTTGCTGGGCGCTGTTCGCTTTCGGCCTGCTTCTCATGGGAATGTTCCGGAATCTGCGCACCGTCCGCTTCGCCGCCGTCGCGCTACTTTGCCTCACTTTGGCCAAACTGTTCCTGCACGACCTGGCGCAGCTCAGCCAGCTCTACCGCATCGCCGCGTTCCTCTCCGTCGCAATCATCGCCATTATCGCGTCGTTCGCCTATCAGCGGTTTCTCGGTCCCATCACTCGGCAAGAGCCGCCGGCTGCGTAACGTTCAGCGCGATGCCGGAGCAACGCACGGGTAGAGTCAGTACGCGCGCGACTGGAATCGTCGGGCTGGCGGTGCTTTCAAGCCGGATCCTCGGGCTGGTCCGCGAGACGGTCTTCGCCGGATTGTTCGGCGCCGGCAGGAACCTGGATGCCTTTCTGATGGCATTCCGCGTCCCGAACCTGCTCCGTGATCTTTTCGCGGAAGGCGCGCTTTCGACAGCGTTTATCACCACGTTCTCGAAACGAATCGCGACCCAAGGGGACGCGTCTGCGTGGGAGCTCGGTAACAAGGTCGCGACGCTTACCGCCGTCTTCATGAGCGGGGTGACGCTCGTCGGCATCCTCTTTGCCCCGCAGCTTATTCACCTCATGACGTGGTGGAGTTGGTCGCCGGAAAAAACCGAGCTGACGATTCTGCTCACCCGCGTGATGTGGCCATTCATCCTGCTGGTAGCGCTGGCGGCGCTCGTCATGGGGATGCTGAACGCGAAGAACGTCTTCGGGCCGCCGGCGATGGCCTCGAGCTATTTCAATCTTGGCTCGATCGTCTTCGGCGTCGCCTTTGGCTGGTGGTTCGATCCGCATTTCGGTCCGCGCGCGCTGATTGGGCTTTCGATCGGCACACTGGTTGGGGGTTTGTGGCAATTGATTGCCCAGTTCCCCTCGTTGCGGCGGGTGGGCTACCACTACCGGCCCGACTTTGCCTGGCGCGATGAAGGCGTCCGCACGGTCTTGCTACTGATGGCGCCGGCCGTGATCGCGGCGAGCGCCGTGCAGGTGAATGTTCTCGTGAACAGCGCGTTTGCCGCGCAGCTGGGCGACGGCCCTGTCAGTTGGCTCAACATCGCTTTCCGTCTCATGCAGTTGCCGCTCGGTTTGTTTGGCGTTGCGGTTGCGACGGTCACACTGCCGCTCGTCTCACGCAGCGCGGCCGTTGGAAACACCGCGGAATTTCGCGGCGCGCTCGCCCATTCACTTCGGCTCGTCATGCTGCTGACGATCCCTTCGGCCATCGGCCTGGCGATGCTGGCGGAACCGATTATCAGCGTCATTTATCAGCACGGTCGTTTCACCGCGGACGCGACTCACCAGACGGCGGGCGCGTTGCGCTTCTACGCGATCGGGCTGGTTGGCTACTCGGCGGTCAAGGTGCTCGCGCCTGCCTTCTACGCGATCGATCGACGCAACCTGCCGATGCTCGTCAGCTTCGTTTCGATCGCACTGAATTTTTGTCTGAACTGGATCCTGACCTTGCGCCTCGGCCTCGGGCATCGCGGCCTCGCGTTGTCGACCAGCGTCGTTGCGCTGACAAACTTCGTGCTTCTGTATGTGATGATGCGGCAGTACGTCGGCCGCCTCGAAACCCGAGCGATGTTGACCACGCTGTCGAAATTGCTCTTCGCCGGCATGGTGCTCGCTGGGATCTGTATGGGCGCAAACTACGTCTTCTTCCGCACGCTCATGGAGCAGCGGCTCTGGCAGAAAATCGTCGAAGTGCTGCTGACAATCGCTGTTGCCGCCGCTGGGTTCTTTGCTGCTGCGTATTTGCTGCGCGTGGCCGAGCTCGATGACCTTGCCACGGTCGTCCGAAAACGCTTGGGAAACGCCCGCTCATAGCACGCGTTGCGCCCTGCATTCAGCTCAGCGCCTGTTGCAGATCTGCTATCAAGTCCTCTGCATTTTCGAGCCCGACGGATAAACGCAGCAGACTATCGGGGGTACGCGGGTCTTCCCCTTTGATCGACGCGCGGTGCTCGATCAGGCTTTCCACCCCGCCCAGGCTGGTCGCCTGAATGAACAGCTGGGTGCGCCCAGCCGCGCGCATCGCGGCATCGCGTCCGCTCTTCACTTCGAAGGAAAGCATCGCGCCGAACGCGCTCATCTGGCGCGCGGCAATTTCGTGTCCGGCGTGATCTGCGAGACCGGGGAAATGCACGCGCCTGACGCCTGGGCTGCTTTTTAGAAAGTCAGCGATCCGTGCGGTATTTTCACATTGGCCCCGCATTCGCCACGGCACGGTTCTGATGCCGCGGTGGATCAGCCAGCAATCGAAGGGCGACGGCACTGCGCCGGCGGTTCCCTGAAGGTTCCGGATCCGTTCGGACAGTGCACTGGGCTCCTTCGCGATCACCGCCCCGCCTGTCACATCGGAGTGGCCGCCGAAATACTTTGTCGTTGAATGAATGATCAGATCGGCGCCGTGTTCAAATGGCCGCTGAATGACCGGAGCCCAGGTGTTATCGCAAACACACTGCGCGTTGGCGGAGTGGGCAAGCTCGGCCGTCGCGCGGATGTCGGTGATCTTGAGCAGCGGATTGGATGGCGTTTCGATCCAGATAAGTTTGGTGTTGTGGCGGAGCGCCGCCTTCACCTCGTCTGGCGCGGACATGTCCACGAAATCTGCCGCGATGCCGCGGCCGACGAACAGCTCGCGCACCAATTTGCCCGTTCCGTGATAAACGTCTCTTGGAACGAGCGCGTGATCGCCTGGCCCGAGGGCTTGGAACACGGCGCAAGTCGCGGCGCTCCCGGAGGCAAAGGCCACCGCATCTGTGCCACCTTCAATCGCGGCGAGCGCGCGCTCGAGCGCAGCACGATTCGGATTACCACTGCGCCCGTAGACGAAGCCCCGCGGATAGTTTCCTTCCGCGTCCCGGGCGAACGTGGTCGAGAGGTGGATCGGCGATGAAACGGCGTTCGTGGCGGGGTCGACTTCGTGACCCGCGTGAACAGCGATGGTTTCAATTCTCATCTCTTAAAGTTCCGATGCAGCGTCAGCCTAGCGCGTGCTTTCGATTTGACGGAGCGAAATAGCAGGCGCAAATACGAGTCTCTCGCGCCCCGCCGATATGAGTTTCAAGCCCGCGCACAGCATTTACGACGATCCGACATTTCGCATGGCCTGCGAGCAATTCGCAGTCATCGCCGATTATCTCGAGATCGACAAAAACGACCGCGAGCGGCTGATGCTGCCGAAGCGCGCCATTGCGGTCACGCTCCCGGTGCACATGGATGACGGGAGCACACAAACATTCCAAGGCTATCGCGTTCAGCATCACCTCACGCTCGGTCCGACCAAGGGCGGAACGCGCTTTTCGCCCGACCTGTCGATGGGCGAGACGGCCGCCCTCGCCATGTGGATGAGCTGGAAATGCGCGCTCGCCGGTTTGCCCTATGGCGGCGCCAAGGGCGGAGTGGCCTGCGATCCGCCCAAGCTTTCGCGTAACGAGCTCGAAGCGGTTTCACGTCGTTACATGCAGGAGATGATTCCGTTCGTAGGCCCGAAGACTGACATCATGGGGCCGGACATGGGCACCAACGAGCAGGTGATGGCGTGGTTCATGGACACGTATTCGGTCCACCAGGGTTATGCCGTAAATGAGATTGTCACCGGCAAACCTGTCTCGGTGGGCGGAACCGCGGGCCGGCGCGAATCGACCGGTCGCGGTGTTGTTTACCTGATTGAGCGCGCCATGGACGTCCTGAAAATGGATGCGGAGAACTCGACCGCGATTATCCAGGGCTTCGGCAATGTCGGATCGGTTGCCGCCCTATCGCTCGCGCTCAAAACCGGGGTGAAGGTCGTCGGCATCAGCGATGCGTTCGCGGCGATTTACAATCCGAAAGGCATCGACGTGAAGGCGGCCGAGCAGCACGTCTTGAAAAAAGGAAATCTCCGAGCCTTCGATCAGGGCGATCGCGTTGACCCCAACGAAATGCTGACGATGCCGTGCGACATTCTCGCACCTTGCGCCGTCGATCGCGTGATTACGGAAAAGAATGCTGCGCAGTTGAAGTGCCGGATTCTCGCCGAAGGGGCGAACGGCCCGACTACTCCGGAAGCCGACCGGATTTTGGATCAACGGCGGGACGAGGTCTTTGTCATTCCCGATATTCTTTGCAACGCTGGTGGCGTGATCGTTTCCTACTTTGAATGGGTCCAGGGTCTGCAAGCCTTCATGTGGACGGAGACGGAAGTGACGGACAAGCTCTTCCGAATCATGGAACACTCCTTCATGCAGGTGATTCAACGAGCCAAGCGGCACAACATCCCGAATCGCACCGCGGCCATGGCCACCGGTGTCGAGCGCGTCCAGAAAGCGAAGCTGCACCGCGGGTTGTTCCCGTGATTCGCGGTGAGCTTTTCGCATCGCGAAGAAAAACGGGACGATCGGCTGCTGGACGTTTTCAGTGACGATAGTGCCGGCCTGCGGCTAATCGTTTCGCGCGTGGGGGCGGAGCTGATCAGCCTGGCGCGACGCGACGCGAGCGGCGCCTGGATTGGTTTCCTTCATCGCGACAACGACATCACGCCTCCGGCGAAAGGATGGGGGAACCACGCGACCGTGATGGGCTATTACCTACACCGTCTGAAAAACGAGCGCACAACGTATCGCGGCGCCGAAATTCGCGGCGGCACACACAGTTTTCTGCGTGGCAAAACGTGGACGCTCGCGACCGCTGATGAGGGTCTGACCTATCGGATCACGCCCGACGATTTTTCGAAAACTGAGTATCCGCTCCGTGTTTCGCTCGAGCTAACCTACCGGATCGAAAACGAGAAGGTGCGGGTGCAGTTCGCGTTCGCGAATCACGAGCCGGATCTCACCGCCCATGTTGCATTCGGATTACATCCCGGATTTGGCGCGAGTTCGTTCGAATCGTTCCGTCTCCAAATGCCCGGAGGCACATATCGGCGCCACTTCTCGCCAGACAATTTCCTGAGCGGCGAGACGGAGGATATCCGCGTCTCGGCAGGTGAAATGCCATTCGACCGCTCGAAGCTGCCCGGTTCGTACATCCTGGAGTTCGTCGACGTGCCGCAACGCCGCTTTGTCTATTCGGACCGGCCGAGCGGCCGGTCCGTCCTCCTCGATCTGCCTGAGACGCCGTATCTCACGCTTTGGTCAGACGGCGGCGCATTTCTCTGCTTCGAGCCATGCTGGGGTTTGACCGATCATCACGACCAGAGGCGGTTCGAAGAAAAGGAAGGCATTCAGCAGATTGCGCCGCGCGGCCAACTGGTTCGAAGCTTCACCATGTCCCCACACCTCGAGTCGCGATGATCGGCGAGAAGACAAGACTTGCCGCATCGTTGCGGGCGCTCCTTGCCGCCACGGTCGATTACGCGGGCTTGTTTCCGCCGGCTACACTCGCGCTCGAGCCCGCCCTCGGAAATTACGCGGAATACTTGCGGTCGGATGATGCCTGGATGCTCGGTGCCTTTGTCTTGCCGGTGGAACAATTCAGCGCCGCCGAAGGTCATCTTGACCTTTTCAGCTCCAGCCATGCGCTGCGCATTTCCGCGCTCGGCAAACGCAGCGAGTCCGCCGACAGCTTTTCCGGCACGCTCGCCGGCTACGCGCGGATGATGGCCGAATGGACAGGTAAACATCGCGGGCGCGTCATCGTTCCGCAGTTGGAAATGCCGCTCCCGCCAGAATTCGACGACTCAATCTTCGTCGCGGCTCGTTCGTTGGTCGAGCCGCTGAAACTGCAGGCGTTTTGGGAAGCGCCAGCCGATCGCGCAGAGGAAGCTATCGCTACGCTTGCACGCCATAACGCCAGCCATCCGTCGCGACCGTTCGGGTACAAGCTTCGCACCGGCGGAACGTCTGCTGACGCGTTTCCAAAGAGCGTGCAAATCGCTCGTGCCCTCGTTGCCGCGACGAAATCCAAGGTGCCGATCAAGTTTACTGCCGGGCTTCATCATCCCGTCCGGCTTTTTCACGACAGCGTCCAGACAAAGATGCACGGTTTTCTGAACGTCCTCGGCGCGGGCATTTTCGCGAGCGAAGCGGGCTGGGGGATCGAGCAGACAACGCAGATGCTGGAGGACGAAGATGCGCATTGTTTTGGTTTCACTGACGGCTGCATGACGTGGCGCAATCAAGTGGTCCCAACGGAACGAATCGCCGCCCACCGCGCGCTGATCACATCCTTCGGCAGCTGTAGTTTTGATGAGCCCCGCGAGGACCTCCGCGCGCTCAATCTGTTGTAGGCCTCTCTGGTTACCACGCTCCAGTTGGCGTTTCGCAGAAACGCCCTACAATGACCGCCGCATGGCGCTCCGTTCGTTTATTGAGGTTCCGGCCGGGTCCGATTTCCCGCTGGAAAACTTGCCGTTCGGCGTCTTCAAGCCGACCGGAGCCGCCGCGCGTGTCGGGGTCGCGATCGGCGATCTCGTGCTCGATCTGCGGGTGCTGGGCGACGGCGGGTACATTGAGGGCGGCGGAGTTTTTTCCGCAGATTCACTGAACGGCTTTCTCGCACTCGGCCGTCCCGCCTGGAGGAAGGTGCGCCAGCAGCTGCAGCAACTGCTCGCGGCTGAGAATTCCAAGCTGCGTGACAACGCCGGCCTGCGGGAGCGGGCATTCCATCGGCAATCAGAGGTCGAGATGCAGTTGCCGGTGCGGATCGGCAATTACACTGACTTCTATTCTTCCTACCATCACGCCCATAATGTCGGCACGATGCTGCGTGGGCCGGAGAACGCGCTGATGCCAAATTGGAAGTACCTGCCCGTTGCCTATCACGGACGGGCAAGTTCCGTCGTCATCAGCGGCACGGACGTTCGCCGGCCGAATGGCCAGATCAAACCTCCGGACGCTCCGGCACCGCTCTTCAGTGCGACGCGCAGCTTCGACTTCGAACTCGAAATGGCGTTTCTCGTAGGCCCGGGCAACCCCCTCGGCCAGCCGATCAGCGTAGCCGACGCGGAGGAGCACATTTTCGGCTTTGTTCTCATGAACGACTGGAGCGCGCGCGACATCCAGGGATGGGAATACCAGCCGCTTGGGCCTTTTCTGGCCAAGAACTTTTGCACCACGATCTCACCGTGGATCGTCACGCTCGAGGCGCTAACCCCATTTCGGCGGCCGCTGCCGCCCCAGGACCCCGAGCCACTGCCGTACTTGCGTCGGATTGAAGATTTTACCTACGACATCCGTCTAACAGCTGAGCTCCAAACGCCTGCGATGTCCACGCCTCACATGATTACGCGCACCAATTTTCAGAATCTCTACTGGAGCGTCGCCCAGCAGCTCGCCCATCATACCGTCGGCGGGTGCAACCTGCAGCCAGGCGATCTGCTCGCCAGCGGCACGATCAGCGGTCCAACCGAAGAATCGCGTGGCTGCATGCTCGAGCTCACCTGGCGCGGCGCGAATCCGTTGCAGCTGCCTAACGGCGAAACGCGCAAATGGCTCGAGGACGGCGATACCTTAAGACTGACCGGATGCTGCGAAGGCGACGGTTACCGGATCGGCTTTGGTGAAGCGCGCGGGCGCGTGATCGGAAATTAACGTGTATCTCATTCAATTGCTGCTGCCGCTTCACGACAACGAGCGGCAACCGTTTTCGCAAGACCAGTACACCGCGGTGCGGTCCGAGCTGACCGAACGTTTTGGAGGCATCACCGCATACACTCGCGCACCGGCTGTCGGTCTCTGGAAGCCAAACGGCAGCGCTGCCAGTCAGGAGGACATTGTCGTTTTCGAGGTCATGGCGGAGGACCTGAATGAGACGTGGTGGAGGAGTTACAAGCGCGAGCTGGAGACGCGTTTTCGGCAGGAGATGCTCGTCATTCGCGCGCAGGAAACGCGCCTCCTCTGACTTGCAGGGACGGCCGCCGTGCCATCCTGACTGAGTACAAGAGCGAAGACGAGGCGGCGCTCATCGCTCCAATTACAAGGCGCCCAGCGCTCGATCGAGAACGTCTAGAACGAATTGTGCGTCGGCCTGGCTGATGCACATCGGCGGGGCGAACCGGATCGTCTGACCGAAGAGTCCGCCCTTGCCGAGGAGCAGACCCATCTCACGCGCTCTCTCCATCACTTGTGCGCACTCGGCTTTTGCCGGCTCCTTCGTATTCCGGTCTTTCACCAGCTCGATCCCGAGCATCAATCCCTTTCCGCGAACGTCCCCGACAATCGTGTGGCGTTCTTTCAGTGCCATCAGACCGTCCATGAGCACGCGGCCGAGCTTGAGCGTGTTCTCCTGCAACTTCTCACGCTCGATTACCTCGAGCACGGCTTTGCCCTGTACGCACACCACAGGGTTGCCGCCGAAGGTATTGAAGTGGGTGCGCTTGGCGACCGTGGCGGCGATCGCGGGAGTGGTTACCACTGCGGCGAGCGGACAACCATTCCCGATCCCCTTCGCCATCGTCACTATGTCCGGAATGACTCCCTGCGTTTCGAATCCCCAAAAATGTGTGCCGGTTCTCCCGAAGCCGGTCTGCACTTCGTCGGCGATGCAAACGCCTCCGGCGGCACGAACATGTTCGTAGGTGTGCTTCAGATAACCGTCGGGAAAAACAACGCAGCCGCCCACGCCCTGGATCGACTCAGCGATGAATCCGGCGATCTGGCCCGAGGTGCCGAACTGGATCAGGTCCTTTACGTCGGCGGCGTAATTCTTTCCTGCATCCGGATCCTCGCGGCCGAAGGCGCCGCGGTAGGGATCGGGCGCGATCGCGTGATGCACCCCAAAGCTATGCGGCACATTGAACTTCCACGTCTGATGCGCCGTCAGCCCCATCGTTGACGCGTTCCCACCATGGTAGGAATTCCGCAGCGCAATCATATCGTAATTGCCGGTGTAAGCGCGTGCCATGAGCAGCGCGAGATCGTTGGCTTCCGAACCCGAATTGACGAAATAGCAGATCTTCAGGTCGCCGGGCATTTTCGACGCGAGCTTCTGCGCGTAGGTCGCGATGTTGGGATGCAGATAAATCGTCGTGGAATGCTGCAGCGTTTCGTTCTGCTGGTTAGCGGCAGCCACGACGTGCGGGTGACAATGACCGACGCTGATCGTCACGATACCGCCGAGCGCGTCGAGGTAGCGGCGGCCACTCTCGTCCCAGACGTATTGCGCCCGACCATGCACGAGCATGAGCGGCGTCTTGTAGTAGAGAAAGATTCCAGGATTAAGGAACTCCTTCCGCAGCCGCGCCACCTCCTCGATCGAAGGCCCACCGTATTTCGGTGGTTCGAAGTCGAATGGCGGAAGTTCAGGCGCGCGCAATGTGTGCATGCTTACCTCTTCCACACGTCGCCGACCTGTTCACCCGGCCATCGTGTCGTGATCACTTTTTGCTGAGTGTAGAACTGCACCCCTTCGCGGCCCTGGATGTGCAGGTCGCCGAAAGACGAGTCACCCCAGCCGGTGAAGGGAAACATCGCCATGGTCGCGGGTACGCCAACGTTGATGCCGATCATCCCAGCTTTGACACGATGCTTGAACTCGCGCGCCGCCTTCCCGGAGCTGGTGAAAATCGAGGCGCCATTTCCGTAGGCGGATCGATTGGCAAAGTCAATCGCCGCCTCGAGGTCGTCCATTCGCATAACGTTCAGGACGGGCCCGAACACTTCCTCGCGTGCGATCGTCATCCGAGGCTCCACATGGTCGACAATCGTCGCGCCGAGATAGAAGCCATTCGGCGCATCGCTGATCTTCACGCCGCGTCCATCGGCGATGATTGTGGCTCCTTCACTTTCGCCTGCCGCAAGCAAGCTGATGACGCGCTCGCGATGTTCGCGCGTAATGAGCGGTCCCATGTCCGGCTGAGCATCGACGTCAGTCGGCCCGAGGCGGATCCGTCGAGCGGCATTGACCAGCGCGGGCAGCACACGATCGGCGGCTTCGCCAACCGCGAGGGCCGTTGAGCCGGCCATGCACCGTTCTCCGGCGCAGCCAAATGCGGCGCTCGAAAGCGCCTCAACTGTCGCCGAGACGTCGGCGTCCGGCATAATCGCGACGTAATTCTTTGCCCCGCCGTTCGCCTGCACGCGTTTGCCGTTTCGCGTCCCGGTTTCGTAAATGTGTTTGGCGACCGGCGAGGAGCCGACAAATGAGATCGCGCGCACGTTCGGGTGGGCGAGCAGCGCGTCCACGCATTCCCGTCCGCCATGGATGAGATTCATCACCCCGTGGGGCAGGCCGGCTTGCTCGAGTAGCTCAATCAGCAGCACGGCCGTGAGTGGCACTTTTTCGCTGGGCTTGAGCACGAATGTGTTTCCACAGGCGAGCGCGAGGGGAAACATCCAGAGCGGCACCATCGCGGGGAAATTGAACGGTGTGATGCCGACACAGACGCCGAGCGGCTGCAGGATCGACTCGCAGTCGACGCCAACAGCCACGTTCTCGAGCGTGTCGCCGAAGAGGAGCGACGGGATGCCAGTGGCGTATTCGATATTCTCGAGCCCGCGAAACACGCTGCCGCGCGCTTCCCCATAGGTCTTGCCATGTTCTCGACAGATGCTGCGGCAGACCCGATCGAAATTTTCTTCGACGAGCTGGCGGTAGCGGAAGAACAACCGCGCCCGCTCGACTGGCGGTGTGTCGCGCCAGGCGGGGAACGCGCTGGCCGCCGCTTCCACCGCCTCATTTACCAGATCGATGCCGCAGAGCGGTACCCTGGCAATGACATCGCCGCGCGACGGGTTGAAGATCGGCGCGCTCTCGAGGCCGGAGAGGTCGCGCCATTTCCCATCGATCAAGACCGGACACCGATTCATGGTTGGACCTGAGATCTAGCTGCCGGGCTCCGAACGGACGAGCACGAACAGTGACGCGCGAAGACAAAGCGCGCTGCGAATAGCTTACATGCTCATCACAATCGGTCTCATTCTGCTGGTTCTCTATCTACTCGGCCTGTTCGCGTTCCACGTAACCGCCGGCCTGATCCACATCGTGGTCGTGGTAGCAGTGATCATGATCATCCTGCATTTTGTCCGCGGCAGCAGAGTCTAACGATGCGTCTTCTTGTCATCCTCGCTCTCTTTGCGGCGGTGATTTCAGTGCCGGGTTGCGGGCCTCCGGGCCCAAGCATCAAGCAGCAGGCCGACGAACACGCTGCAACGAAAAAGGCGCAGAAACAGGAAGAAGACTTCGCCAGGAGCTTGCCGCCTACGCAGTCAAAGCCGGTCTACAAGCCGTAACTCTATTTCGCGAGCGGCAACTTGAGCGCGCTCGCGTGCGTCGCGTCGTGGTGGACCTTCACGTGCGCAGTGCGCGCGTCTTTGGCCGACTCCTCAGCCACGACGCGTCCTGAATTATAATTCTTCTGCACCGCGGTCGAGTTCGGCGCCGAAATGACCAGTCGCAGCCGGCTGCCTTTCGCGATGCGCCGGGCGACGAAAAGACCGGGTGCGAAATCGCAACGGACAACTTCGCCCGGCGTAGCGAGCTTTTCCTGCCGCGCTGACTCGCGATAACGAAGCCTGCGTACGTCGCTCCACAATGAGATGCTCGTGCCGTCGGGTTGCACCTCGTAAAGATCGGCAGCGATGTCGGTGTCGGGCACGTCAACCGAAACCCAGAGACTCAGGGCGGGCCAACCGATGAGCGGCGTTTCCGCAGGCAGCACGTCGGTGTGATAAACCAGTCCGTCATTGCCGATGCTGAGCGCATAACTCTGGTCGAGCAGCGCCGTTTTGGAACGATCGACCGTCCCTTCGAGTTCGCCGCGACGATTATCAAGCGGGTCGTAGACGTACTGGTCGGCCCCGTCTTTCGGCGTCGTTTCGCTGAGGGCGCCCGAGCGGAATACGCCATTCGCGTCCGCGTTGTTGGAGTCGAGCGAAAAGGTGCGTGCGCCGGCGAAAGTCGCTTCGAGCGAATCGGCGTAGGCCCATTCGCCAGTCGCGCCGGAATTGCCCGAGGCAAGGATGTAATACGCGACGCGTTTCTTGAGGAAATCCGGCTGTTTGCCGCTCTTCAACGTCCAGTCGTACCACTGCCGGTGCAGATCGTTCATGTCGAGGAGGCTGCCGCCACCGAATTTCACGCCCGCCACCTCATCCGTCGGCGTCCGCGTCCCGGGATGGTCCCACGGCCCCACGATGAGAAAATGCTTCGCCCGCGCCTCGGGAGAAGCGTTGGCCAGATGATCGCGGTAGAAGGCCATCGCGCCCAGCTCGTCCCCGTCGTACTGCCCGGTGATCGTGAGGATCGGCACGTTCATTTTGCGAAACTGCTCCGCCGTCGGCAGCATCGCGTCGTAGTAAGCATCAGGCGTTGGATGCTCGACGAACCGTTTGAAATGCGCCGTGG
Organism: Chthoniobacterales bacterium; assembly: GCA_045809925.1. Lineage (GTDB taxonomy): Bacteria > Verrucomicrobiota > Verrucomicrobiia > Chthoniobacterales > UBA10450 > CADDYX01. Next base: position 6,436 of record JBJMWX010000041.1, on the reverse strand, counting down.
GGTTGCCGATGAATGCGTCGAGTTCCTTGAACGGCAGGTGTTGCCGATACGCCTCGAGGAACTTTGTTTGCCAGAATTTCGTGTCGCCGAAGAGATTGACCTGCGGGGTGCGCCCGCTGGTGTAGGTCAGCCACCGCACATCGTAGGTCTGGCCGACGTTGTTCGTGAACGGAAAATCGAGCCCCGGATGCGCGGCGGCCACCGGCACGATGGTGGCGAGGTGCGGCGGCAGTTCCTTCGCTGTCGCCCATTGATCGAAACCGGCGTAGGAGCCGCCCCACATCGTCACCTTGCCATCGCAGAACGGCTGTTTGGCAAACCACTCCACGATGTCGTGCCCGTCGCGATCTTCATTCTTGAACGGCTCGAATTCACCGCCGGAATTGCCGCGCCCTCGCACGTCCACGATGGCAAAGATGTAGCCGTTCGAAGCGAAGTAGGCGCCCCGCGGATGATACGTGTCGGAGATGTAGGGCGTGAGTGTGAAAACGACCGGCAGCCGCTGCTCTCCAAGCTGCTTCGGCAGATAGAGCGTTGCGTTGAGTTCGACGCCGTCGCGCACCGGAATTTTGACGGCCCATTTGACGTCGAACCCGGCCTCCGCCGGGGTCGCACTCGGCTTCGGTGTCGGGGAAGGCGTGTTCGTTTGTCCACGAAGCGACGAGGCCGACAGGACGATGAGGAAAACAAAAACCAGTGCGCGTTTCATGTGGTCGGGAGCGGTGAGTGCCGCATACTGACCAATCGCATGACCGAGACCAGCACAAACCACCTCAACCGCGCCCGGGAATTACTGGCAGATACGATCGCGGTCGACCTGCATTCGTGTCCAACCTACAACCCGCGGAGCAAGTGCCTGCCGGAGCTGCGGCGATATCGAGATGCCGGGGTGAAGTGCGTTCACCTGAACGTCGGCGATTCCGATGTCGCGCTCCCGGAACAGATCGCGCTCCTCGCCGCTTTCCGTGGATTCGTGAAATCGAATCCGAACGAGTTCTTGCTGGTTCGCAGTGTTGCTGACATCGAGCGCGCCGCCGCGGACGGCAAGCTTGCCATCTGCTTTGACTTGGAAGGGGCGCGTGCCTTTGCGGACGATCTCGCCCTCATCCAGCTGTTCTACGACCTCGGCGTCCGCTGGATGCTGCCGGTCTACAACACGCGCAACCAGGTGGGCGGCGGATGTCATGACGAAGTGGACGAAGGTCTGACCGATTTCGGCCGCGAGTTCCTGCGCGAAATGGATCGTGTCGGAATGATCAAGTGCTGCTCGCACTGCGGTTACCGGACGGCGCGCGAAATACTGGAGATGACTGAAGTGCCGACGATATTCTCGCATTCAAACGCACGCCGGCTGGTCGACCATCCGCGCAACATTCCCGACGAATTGATGCGGGCCTGCGCTGCGACGGGCGGGTTGGTCGGGATAAACGGCATCGGTGTTTTTCTCAATGACAAGGAGGCCACGAGCCAATCGATCGTTCGGCACATCGACTATGTGGTCCAACAGATCGGGGCGGAGCACGTGGCGATCGCGCTCGATTCGGCGTTCGATATGCCGGACTTCACGGCCAAGCTTGCCGCCAACCCGGCATTTTGGCCGACCGGGCTCGGTTATCGCAGCGGAATGCGCATGGCCGAGCCGGAACAATGGCCGGAGATCATCGCCGGCCTGCTCGGGCTCGGATATTCAGATCAGGATGTGAGCGCGATCGCTGGCGAGAATTATCTGCGCGTGGCGCGCGCTGTTTGGAAATGAGAGGACAACGACGATCGCTTCGACGAATAACTTCTAATGCACTCCACCAAAGCTTACGCCGTTCATTCCCCGACCGATTCGTTTAGTCCGCATTCCATCGAGCGTCGGGCGCCGACGGCCGCCGACGTCGAAATCGACATTCTTTTCTGCGGCGTCTGCCATTCCGATCTGCACACGGCACGAAACGAATGGGGGAACACCACTTATCCGTGCATTCCGGGACACGAGATCGTCGGTCGCGTCACCCGCGTGGGAGGAGACGTGAAGCGCTTCAAAGAGGGCGATCTCGCCGCCGTCGGCTGCATGGTCGATTCGTGTCGAACCTGTCGCAATTGCCGCGAAGGACTGGAACAATTCTGCGAACGCGGGGCCGTTTTTACCTACAACAGCGAAGACAAGCATTCGGGCGGCATGACCTACGGCGGTTATTCGACACGGGTGGTGGTCGATCAGCACTTTGTCCTTCGCGTTTCCGACAAGCTCGATCTCGCCGCCACCGCTCCGCTCTTGTGCGCCGGAATCACGACCTACTCGCCGCTGCGCCATTGGAAGGTCGGCAAAGGACAAAAAGTCGGTGTGGTGGGGCTTGGCGGACTTGGGCACATGGCAGTGAAATTCGCGCACGCTTTCGGCGCCCACGTTGTGCTCTTCACCACCTCTCCGGGTAAAACCGAAGATGCACGCCGCCTCGGCGCCGATGAAGTCGTACTTTCACGGAACGAATCGGAAATGAAAAAGCATCTCAACAGCTTCGATTTCATCCTCGATACCGTTTCCGCGAAGCATGACATGAATTCGTATCTGGCCTCACTGAAGCGCGACGGCTCAATGGTTCTCGTCGGCGCGCCGCCGGATGACATGGCGATTGGCGCATTTAACCTCATTTTCGGACGCAGACAGCTTGGCGGGTCACTCATCGGTGGAATTCCCGAGACGCAGGAGATGCTCGATTTTTGCGCCGAGCATGGCATCACCTGCGATATCGAGCTGATCCGGATGCAACAAATTGATGAAGCTTACGAGCGCTTGCTGAAAAGCGATGTGAAGTATCGATTCGTAATCGACATGGCATCGTTAAAATCGTGAAAATTCCCGAACGCGACATCGTCCTATGCGCGTAATTCTAGCTCTCGTCGTTGTGCTGCTGCTCGCGATCGGCGCGCTCTGCGGCAGTTCCTATTATGCCGTCGTCTCTAAGGCGAACGCATCCTATGCCGAGCTGGCGCCAGTCAGCGCGCGCATTAGCCGGTTCAAGACCACGGGCGAGCACACATTTTCCATCTTTTGGAAGCTGCGCTTTAAAAAGCCGAGCAAGCAGGCGCCCTCTGTGGCGGTCTGGCATATCAAGCCGTTTGGGAAGGTGGATTTCGAAGGTACCAAGCGAAATTAACGAGCAGCGCGAGCAAAGGATATACGGGCCTGTAGCTCAGCGGTTAGAGCAGGGGACTCATAATCCCTTGGTCCCAGGTTCGAATCCTGGCGGGCCCAGCCTTCGCTTTGACGCGCAGCGGCGAACCGAAGGTTGCCACGCCGGAGCGAAGCGCAGGCGGGGTTCAAGTTCCTTTCCCGAGCGCCAAAGAGTACGGCTTGGCAGGCCGGCCGATGAAAGCCTTCGGCCATTCTGACGCGCTTTTCGGCCTGCCCTCCGCAATAAACGGTCGATCTATGGGACGACCGAAACATCCACGGTGAACGTTCTATGAAGCAGAAGCGCGGTGTGCTTGTTGCTGCATGGCGGTTGTGCGATCATTGCAGTCACTTTGGCGCTCGGATGATCACCTTCTCGCCTGATCTCGAATTCGCGGACGCAAACGGCAGGCGCAGCTTCTGATTCGTATGAAGAGAACCTCCACTGAATCGAAACCGCGGCGAACGAATGGCTCCGGTTCGAACGGTAACCAAACGCACGAGAAGCAACTGCTATCGGCGCTACTCGCCTTCAAGCGCGGTGATTTCACCGTGCGGCTGCCAGAGGATTGGACCGGGGTTTCGGGCAAAATCGCAGACACGTTCAATGCCGTGATTGACCAGAACCAGCGGCTTGCGCAGGAGCTGGAAAGAATCGCACGGGTTGTCGGCAAAGAGGGTCGCATCACCCAGCGTGCTGCTCTGGTCGATGCCCCGCACTGCTGGGCGGAGGCGATCGGCTCGGTCAACGACCTGATTGGCGACCTGGTTTATCCGACGAGCGAAATGGCGCGAGTCATCGGCGCGGTCGCGAAAGGTGATCTTTCGCAGACGATTGCGACCGATATCGAAGGCCGGCCCCTACGCGGTGAGTTTCAGCGCACGGCCAAGATCGTGAACACGATGGTCGACCAGCTGGGCGCCTTTGCCTCGGAAGTGACGCGTGTTGCCCGCGAGGTGGGCACGGAAGGAAAGCTAGGCGGCCAGGCGAAGGTAAAAGGTGTCGCCGGCACGTGGAAAGATCTGACGGAAAACGTCAACCTCATGGCGGGCAACCTGACCGCTCAGGTCCGTAACATCGCGACTGTCACGACGGCGGTCGCGAACGGCAACCTGACGAAGAAAATCACCGTCGACGTCAAAGGCGAGTTCCTAGAGCTCAAAGACACCGTCAACACGATGGTGGATCAGCTGCGGTCGTTTGCCTCCGAAGTTACGCGCGTGGCTCGCGAGGTCGGTTCGGAGGGAAACCTCGGCGGCCAGGCGCGCGTCGAAGGTGTTTCCGGGACGTGGAAAGACTTGACCGATTCTGTCAATTTCATGGCGCGCAATCTGACCGCTCAGGTCCGTAACATTGCCGCCGTCACGACGGCGGTCGCCAACGGCGATCTTTCGAAGAAAATCACGGTCGATGTGCGCGGCGAAATCCGTGAACTGAAAGACACCATCAACACGATGGTCGACCAGCTAAGCTCATTTGCCTCGGAAGTGACGCGCGTGGCGCGCGAGGTCGGCACCGAAGGAAAGCTCGGCGGCCAGGCAGACGTGAAGGACGTCGCCGGGACGTGGAAAGATCTGACCGACTCGGTGAATTCGATGGCCGGCAATCTGACCGCGCAGGTGCGCAACATTGCCGACGTCACGACCGCGGTCGCGAACGGCGATCTTTCGAAGAAAATCACGGTCGATGTGCGCGGCGAAATTCTCGAGCTGAAGGACACGATCAACACGATGGTCGATCAACTGCGCTCGTTTGCCTCGGAAGTGACACGCGTCGCGCGCGAGGTCGGGACGGAAGGAAACCTCGGTGGTCAGGCAGATGTCCCGGGCGTGGCCGGAACGTGGAAGGACCTGACCGACAACGTGAACATGATGGCCGGCAATCTGACCGCGCAGGTGCGCAACATTGCCGAAGTGACAACGGCGATCGCGAACGGCGATCTCTCGAGAAAGATCACGGTCGATGTCCAGGGCGAGATCCTCGAGATGAAGAACACGATCAACACGCTCGTGGATCAGCTCAGCTCGTTTGCCTCGGAAGTGACGCGTGTTGCCCGCGAGGTCGGCAGCGAAGGAATTCTCGGCGGTCAGGCGGACGTCCGTGGCGTCTCCGGAACCTGGAAGGATCTCACCGACTCGGTCAACTTCATGGCCGGTAATCTGACCGCGCAGGTGCGCAACATCGCCGATGTGACCACCGCGGTCGCGCGTGGTGATTTGTCGAAAAAGATCACGGTCGACGTCAAAGGCGAGATCCTCGCCTTGAAAGACACGGTCAACACCATGGTCGATCAGCTCAGCTCGTTTGCGTCGGAAGTGACCCGTGTTGCCCGCGAGGTCGGCAGCGAAGGCAAACTCGGCGGCCAGGCCGAAGTGCCCGGCGTCGGCGGAACATGGAAAGACCTGACCGATTCGGTGAATTTTATGGCGGGCAACCTGACCGCGCAGGTGCGCAACATTGCGCTCGTCACGACCGCGGTCGCAAACGGCGATCTTTCCAAGAAAATCACCGTCGACGTTCGGGGCGAAATTCTGGAGCTGAAGAACACGATCAACACCATGGTCGATCAGCTGAGCTCGTTTGCCGCGGAAGTGACACGCGTGGCCCGCGAAGTAGGCACCGAAGGAAAACTCGGCGGACAGGCGGACGTAAAGGACGTCGCCGGAACCTGGAAAGATCTGACCGACTCGGTCAATTCGATGGCGGGCAACCTGACCGGACAGGTGCGCAATATCGCCGAAGTCACCACTGCGGTCGCGACCGGTGATCTCTCGAAGAAGATCACCGTCCACGTCAAAGGGGAGATCCTGGAGCTGAAGAACACGATCAACACCATGGTCGATCAGCTCAGCTCCTTTGCCGACGAAGTAACGCGTGTTGCGCGCGAGGTGGGCAGCGAAGGAAAACTCGGGGGCCAGGCCGACGTGAAGGGCGTCGCCGGCACGTGGAAGGACCTGACCGACTCGGTCAATTCGATGGCGGGCAATCTGACCGCGCAGGTCCGCAACATCGCTGAGGTCACCACTGCGGTCGCGACCGGCGATTTGTCGAAGAAGATCACTGTCGATGTCCGTGGCGAAATTTTGCAGCTCAAGGACACGATCAACACCATGGTCGATCAGCTGCGTTCGTTTGCCTCCGAAGTGACACGCGTCGCGCGCGAGGTGGGCACGGAAGGGAAACTGGGCGGCCAGGCGAAAGTGTAAGGCGTATCCGGAACGTGGAAGGACATGACGGAATAGGTGAATTTCATGGCGTCGAACCTGACGTCG
>JBJMWX010000040.1:0-14282 GCA_045809925.1 Chthoniobacterales bacterium | reverse complement strand
TGGCTGCGCGATCACGAACAATTCGCCCACGCCAATCTGGAGCCTCGCCACAACATGCCGGAAATCGTGATGCATCCTGAGATCAACCAGGATTTGGTGCGATGGCTTGGAACATTGTCGCGGCGCCTCGTTATCACCTGGGGTTTTGCACCCTCGGCGGATGCCTTCGAGGTGCTCCGCGTTTTTCGCGCTGCCGGCTTTACGCTCTGGTGGTTCGAAGGCGATTACGAACTTTCGCGCGAGCACTATGTGAAACGCGACGGCGACTCGGCGGCGCGACTCTTTTTCGACCGGCAAAAGCAGCGCCTGGTGGAGTTCTCGTCCAGGATTCGCGGATTTTACGGTGCCCATCGCCTGACGACTCTGAGCAGTGACGGGCTAATGAGTTTCTCCGAGATGTACGAGCGCATCTGCGGATCAACAGCGATTAGCAGCACCGGCCGCTCATCTGGCGGCGTGCGTCCGCTGAATTCCTCTGCTATAGCCGCGGAATGATCGCGCGGTTCACTATTGTCCCACTCATCGTCTTTGCCGTTTCGGCCTTCGGACAGCAAACGTCGGAGCAAATCGCCGACGCCGAGCTGCCGTCGTTGCTGACCATTTACAAGGACCTGCACAGCCACCCTGAGCTCTCGATGTTCGAAGAGCGCTCGTCGTCCATCGTTGCCAGAGAACTCAAAGCCGCCGGTTGTGAAGTGACCGAACGGGTGGGCAAATACGATCGTCCCGGCACGACCTGTTTCGGAATCGTCGGTGTGATGAAAAATGGCGACGGGCCGGTCGTGCTCGTCCGCAGCGACATGGATGCGCTCCCGATTCATGAGGAGACCGGCGCGGCCTACGCGAGCACGGTGACAGCGAAGAACCGTGACGGCCAGGATGTGCCGGTGATGCACGCATGTGGACACGACGTGCATATGACGTCGCTCATCGGCACAGCGCGCGCGCTCTCGAAACTTAAAGACCGCTGGCGCGGAACGATCCTGTTCATCGGGCAACCGGCGGAGGAAGTGGTCAGCGGCGCCAACGCAATGTTAAAGGACGGACTCTACACGCGCTGGCCCAAGCCCGACTACGCGCTCGCGCTCCACGACGATGGCGACATTGAGGCGGGAAAGATCGCCGTGGTCCCGGGCTACAGCCACGCTGCCTCCGATTCGGTCGATGTAACGGTCAAAGGAGCCGGTGGTCACGGGGCCTATCCGCATCGAACCCGAGACCCCATCGTTCTCGCGGCTGAAATCATCAACGCCTGGCAGACCATCATCTCCCGCGATAAGAACCCGCTCGATCCAGCGGTCGTCAGCATCGGGTCGATTCATGGCGGGACGAAGCACAACATCATTCCAGACGAAGTGAAAATGCAGCTGACTGTGCGCACCTATAAGCCCGAAGTGCGGGAAGCCATCCTCAGCGCGATCGACCGCATCGCGAAAGGGTGCGCTATCGCAGCCGCGATTCCCCCCGACAAAATGCCGGATGTTCACGTGCATGAAAATGAACACACCCCGGCCACGTATAACAATCCCGAGCTGGTGAAACGCGAAGCGGCAGTTCTCAAGACCGCGCTCGGAAACGACAACGTCGTCGAGAAACCACCGATCATGGCAAGCGAAGATTTTTGCGCCTACAGCCTCCCCGATCACTCGATCCCCGCGTTCATGTTCAATGTCGGAGCCGTCGCGCCCGACGTGATTGCCCAGTCCAAAAAGCCCGGCGCACCTCCGTTGCCGTCACTGCATTCCAGCAAGTTTCTGCCCGTCGCGGATGTCACCATCCGCACCGGTATTGTGGGCATGACCAATTGCGTGCTCGATCTCTTGAAGAAGTGACGGCGGGGTAAACCAACAGCACGCGTTCGCCGATTGTTCCTGCTGTCGGAGGACCGGCCGCGGTTACCACTGGCAATCGGATGCCTCCGCGGATTATTCGCGGAATGGAAGTGGTGAATGGGAGCGGTATAATCAGCCTCCGTCGCAACATGTTTTCCCATCGCTCTTCCCACTCAGCGCGGCGGACGCTCGCCGTCGTGCCGCTGCTGTTACTCGCGCTTTTCGCACGCCCCGGCAAAGAGCTCTTCGTCGCCAGCTCCGCCGAGGACCCGGCCTTGATCAGAAACATCAAGGCACTCTCTCCCGCGGTGAGCCTCGACGAAGCCCGGCAAGTTGTTCACTGCGCGGTCACCACTGGCGAGGAATTGGCTCGCGAGTGGCATGTCGTCGGCGTCTCAGCATTGCTGCCCGGCATCCAAAACTTGTTCATCAAGATGGGGGCAAGAAAAGGAGGCTATTGTTTTCAGTACTCAACGGAGCTTCTCCTTCGGCTCGATGCGCTGAAGCTGCAAACGGTCGAGCTGCACTGGGCGGAATCACAGCCGGGCCGGATGAGCGAGAACAACGGCATCGTCGTAACCGCCCGCGGTCAGCCGTTCGAGAAAGGCATTTTGCTCGATAACTGGCGTTGCCAGCCGCATCTCGCCTGGACGCAGGTAACCAGCGATCCGGAGTATCACTGGAAAGAGAACAGGTCGTTTGCCGCCCACGTTTTGCGACGAGCAAATACCGACATGCTGGAGAACCATCACTAAGCGTTACTGGGCCGGCGCTATACTCGCCAGTCAACCGGCTGCCGATGGGCTCCTGACCGCTTTTGGGCAATGCACCGCGAACGGCCGGAAGGACGAATCGCAGCGCATTTATGCAATTACCGCCGAGTCGGAAAATCTCACGCGAAGACGAGCTCGCGAATAAACATTGCGCGTCGTTATTCGCGCACTTACAAAGCTCACCAGCAACCAGCTACGAAAGGGGTGAAACACAGAATGAAAATGTTGAAAGCAGTAATGATCCTGGCCGTTTTGGCCGGCGCCTTGACCTTGGGGGCATGTCAGAACAAAGCCGTGACGACCACCACGTCGGCCCCCGCGTACCACAAGTAGGCTCCACTCTCGCAGTCGGACTGCGAAGCGCTTTAACATGAAGGCCAGGTCGGCAGCCCGGCCTGGTCTTCATGTTCAGTTTTAAGAAGGCGTTGGAATCGCGCAGGGCGCGCCGGCGCAGTCGTTTTTCGTTCGAAAGCGACCCTAACGGGATTCGAACCCGTGTTACCGCCGTGAAAGGGCGGTGTCCTAGGCCACTGGACGATAGGGTCGGGAGCGCGTGAACTATCGAAGTCCGTCGCGCGCTTGCAAGTCAATGTCGCGACGGTCTCAGGCTGAGCAACAGCTCGGCCGTGCGGGTCGTTGCACCCGCGTGACGCTCGATAACGGCACGCGCGTTTTCCACCAGTCGTGCGGCCGCCGCGGCGTCACGTAACAAGCGTGCTGTTTCGCGCCCCAGCGATGGACCGTCACTGATCGCAATCGCACCGCCCCCCTCAATCAATGCTGCGGCCAGCGATGCAAAATTTTCCATGTGTGGCCCAAACATGACCGGCTTGCCCGCGACGATCGCTTCGACTGGATTCTGGCCGCCGCGCGCGCTCAGGCTTTTGCCGACGAAGACGACAGTCGCGACGGCATACCATCGCTGCAGTTCCCCCGTCGTATCGAGGAGAATGCAATCGGGTGGGCGATCTTGCGTCCTGGACTCGGTCCGCAACGCCACGTCGAGCCCGAGTTCCTCCAGGCGAGTGTGGATTTCCGGGGTGCGCTCCACGTGACGGGGCGCGACGACGAGGGTAAGGAGCGGAAATTCGCGCCGTAGTTGCTGAAAAACGGTCGCCAAAACCTCTTCTTCGCCCGCATGCGTGCTTCCGCCGAAGAGGACCGGCTGGTCTGCGCCGATCCCAAGCTGTTGCATTCTTTCCGACGCCGCAGTGGTCGCAATCGCAGTCGGCTCCGGATCGAATTTGATGCTGCCGACGTGATGAATGCATTCGCGCGGAACGCCGAGGGCGGCCCATCGGTCCACGTCTGCAGCCTCCTGCACACACACCAGATCGAGGCAGCGAAATGTCGGCGCGACGACCGCGCGGAAGCGTCGGAAGCGGCGCTCCGACCGCGGGGAAAGCCGCGCATTCACCAAGGCCGTTGCCACTCTGCGCTTGCGTGCGATGGCGACGAGGTTCGGCCACACTTCTGCTTCGACGAGCACAATGCGCTGCGGCCGGATGACATGGAACGCGCGCAGCTTGACTGGCCAGAAGTCGAGCGGGTTGTAGATCACTTCCATCCAGCCAGGCGCCTGCTTCGATGCGAGGGCAAATCCTGTGGTGGTGGTGGTGCTTAAGACGCAGGCGAAACCGCCATCCAACTCCTTAATTTTCGCAGCAAGCTTGAGCGCGATGCTCACTTCTCCAACGCTGACCGCGTGAATCCAGGTGCGATTCCGGGCGGCAAGTTGCTCTCGAGTGGCGCGATCGTAGATCGCAAACCGCTGCCCGAACTTGTGCCGGTAATTCCCGCGCCGGAACATCTTGGCGAGGTATCCGGGCAGGAACAGGAGCAGCCAAACCGGATACAGCAGGTTGTAAATGAGTCGCATCACAGCTGTTGCAGGGAAGCTGGTAGCTTCGCGCGCCACGAATGGGAAGCTAGCAGCTTCGGCTTACGGGACGCTTTTCGCCGGGCGCAGGAACAGGACCTCGGTGGCGCCATATTTCCGCGCTCGTGTCACGTCCCACAGCGCGCTGTCTGTCACCGGTTCGGCTGGGCGTTTTTCGAGGACGAAAACTCCATTTGTTGCCAGCAACTCCGGAAGGCGGGTGTTCTGCAAGAGCAGATCCGTGTAGGCCGCTCCCGATTTTGTTTTCTCGTAGGGCGGATCGGCAAAGATGATCGTAAACGGCTCCCGCGGCTGAACCGAGCCGAGGAACGCGAACACCTCCTGCTGGCGGGCCGTGCCGGTGAAGTTCGTCCGCTGGAGATTCCGCTCGATCGCCGCCACGGCGGCGCGATTTTCCTCAACGAACAAGACCGAGGCGGCGCCGCGACTCAGACCTTCGATGCCGAGCGCACCTGTTCCCGCAAAAAGATCGAGCACACGCGCGCCGATAACGGCCTCGCCGAGGCTGGAGAAGATCGCTGCTTTGACACGGTCCATTGTTGGTCGCACCGCAGTCTTCGGAACGTCCAGCCGTATCCCGCCGGCCGACCCGGCGATTACCCTCATGGCGTCGGGGAGGGCGGCGGAGAAGTCCCGGCTGCGGGTTCGGTGGCGTTCGCCTCCTGAGCACCACCGCCAGCCGGTTTCTTGTGCCGATCGCGTTTCGTTCCGAAAAAAGTCCCAATGACACTCCCAATATCCTTGAGGTCCCCGCCGACCAATTTGTCCATCAGGTCCGTCTTCGGGCGGTCGACCGTGCCGCCGATTGCGAATTTAAGGGCGGCGAAGCCGGGTTCGTCACCAGGCTGAAAGTTGGCGCGGATCGCGCGAAAGAGCTGTTTGCGCAGTTGCTCGTTGACGGCGAGCTGCGAGTCGAGTTGCAGCTTGCCGTCGAATCCGATTGTCCCGCCGGCGGCGAGATGAAGGTTGGGCGAACGCAAGACCAGCTGATCGACCATCACGATGCCGGGAGTGATGTGGTATTTGACCTCTGCTTGCTCGAGTTTGAGCTGGCGTAGTTCTTCGATTTGCAGGATCTGACCCAGCGCGTCGAGGAGGCTGTACTGCCGAAGCTGCCCATCTCGCAGAAAAATCTCGCCCGTGCCGGCGAGCGCATTGGCATCGGCCGTTTTGCCTTCTGCGTTGAGATAACCTTCAAGTCGCCCGCTAATCGTCCCCGCCGGCCCGCCCGCTTCGGTCAGGACGCGCTCGGCCTGGATATCGTGAAACTTGATCTGCGCGGTAAAGGGCGAATCGGCGAGCTGCGGCTGCATGATGAATCCGCCCGTGATGTCGCCATCTCCGGCGTGCGCCGTTACCTCCGACAAATCGAGGGAGGTCGGCCCGTAGGCTACGCGTCCCTGCAGATGCTGAAGGAAAAAGCGGTCGCGCAACGACGTTTTGCCGATGGTGATGCTTCCGCGCACAGCAGCACCATTGCGAAAATTGGAATGGAACTGCACATCGTCGAAGATCGCGACGACTTTTCCGTGGGTATCGAGAAATCGGAAAAGCCCGCCGACGAGGTTTACCCGTCGCACCTCGGGCACGAAGGACTCATCATCCGCCGGATTAGCGGGAGCAGCCGTAACTTTGTTCTCCGTCGCGGGCGGGTTGGCAGCGTTTGCGGCCGGAGCGTGGTAGCTCGCCAGTTCGCCCTGGGGAACTGGCGCCGCAGGTGCTGTGCTGGTCCGCTGATCTGGAAGCGGCGGCAAGCGCCACTCGTGCTCCGAATTCTGAAGCCAGACGACATGTGGGCGGATAAGCGAGACCTCCTTGATGACGAGCCGCTGTTCGAAAAGCGAAGGGAAATGGATCTTCAGCTGGAAGGTTTCGGCTTCGAGGAATTGTTCCGGCAGCTTGGGATCCGCCTGCGGAATAGTGATGCCCGAAAGGGTGAGCCCGCTCCATGGTGTCACGCTCATCCGCTTCAGTCGCAGGGTCGTGCCGAGCCGCTGGCTGAGTTCGTGCTGGATTCGGGTTTGTGTTCCCTGCGATTGAACATACATGTTCACCGCGAGCAGAAGGAAGGCGGCAAGCACGACAGTTCCGCCGAGGACAAAGAGCACGACGCGCCCGAGCTTCTTCACCGCCGGAACGGTACCCATCGTCACTTCGATGAAAAGAATGAAAGCCGGTGAGCGTGACAGTTTCGAACTTCGGCGATGCGCACGCAAAAAGTTGCCAGTCCGCTGAATCATGAATGACGCAGTAGTGATCCTGAACCCGGCGGCATGCAGCGACCGTGCCCACCGGTCGCGCGCCCGGGTCGAAGAACTGACCCACGGTTCGATTCTCTGCGCGACGAGTCGGTGCGGAGATGCGCGCAGGCTCGCACGCGAGGCCGTGACCGGCGGCTATCGCAAGATCGTCGCGGCCGGTGGGGATGGCACGATCAACGAAGTGGCCAATGGGCTGGCCGGGAGCGATGCGACGCTTGGTCTGTTGCCGCTCGGTACAATGAATGTTTTTGCGACGGAGCTTGGTTTGCCGGTCAACGATCTCGGTCGCTGCTGGGACATCGTCCAGAGCGATCAGAGTCGCAGAATCGATCTGCCGAGTGCGAACGGCCGGCACTTTGTGCAACTTGCCGGCGTCGGTCTTGATGCACAGGTGGTGCAGGAGACGAGTCGCACGTTCAAACGCAACTTTGGGCCGCTCAGCTACTTGATTTCGGCGGCGCAAATCGCCGCGCGCCAGCCTCCGCGGCTACGCATCGAATCGCCCGATGCGAGCACAGAGGAAGGCTCTTTCGTCCTCGTCGGCAACGGCCGGCTTTACGGCGGCCCGTTCCCCTTTTTCAAACAAGCCGCTTTCGACGATGGACTGCTCGACGTCGTGGTTTTCAAGCGCCTGACCTATCTCGAAATCATCCGCTACCTGCAAAACGTGATCTTTACCGCGCAGATCAGCTCGCCCGAAATCGAGTATTTCCAGACGCGTGAACTGCGGGTCACGAGCGATATCGACGTGCCGGTGGAAATTGATGGTGAACTGGCCGGGACAGCGCCGGTCGAGTTCAAAATCGAGCAGATCCTGCACGTGGTCACGCCATAGCCGGCCCGAGGCTCTGAAGGCCACCGTCGGCGGCCTAATTGCATCGACAATAAATTGCCTTTGCGATACTCTGCCGTGATGCGTCTGTCCGGCCGCAAGCCGTCGTCTTTCACGCGTGCCTGGACACGGCAGCCGCGGTTTGTCCTCCTCTCGCTCATCAGCATCAACGTCGCGGCCTTCGTCGCGCAATTGTTTGTCGACGCCTATCAGCCCGGCTTTGTCCGGGACTACCTTGGCCTGACCGACGTTGGTGTGCGCAGCGCTTACGCGTGGCAGTTCCTGAGCGCGATGTTTCTGCACGACGGCATGTGGCATTTCGTGGCCAACATGCTCGTGCTCTACCTCGTCGGCCGGGATGTCGAGTCCATCATTGGCGAACGCAATTTCCTGTTCCTTTACCTCGCTGGAGCGATTGCCGGCGAGTTGGGCCATCTTTTTCTCATGCCGGCCGACACGGTGCTCTTTGGAGCTTCGGGCGGTGTGATTGCCATCCTCTTCGCTTACGCAACGATTTTGCCGGAATTGGAATTTACTTCGGCGCCCCTCCTTTTCGTTCGCGTAAAGGCGAAGTACCTCGCCTACGGCGCGATTGGGATAGCGATTCTCCTTTTGATCATCGATCGCAAAGGCGCTGTTACGCACAGCGCCTATCTCGGCGGCTGTGCGGCCGGATGGCTCTACGCCCATTTGCTCGGCTTCGGCAGGCCCTCCTTCATCCAGCGCGCGCTGCACAATCGCCGGCTCGCAATTCAGCGCTACCGGCAGCTGACGCCGGAGCAGTTCATCGCCGAAGAAATCGATCCTGTCCTCGACAAGATCTCGCGCGAAGGGCTGCAGAGTCTGACCTGGCGCGAGCGGCGTACGCTCGCGCAGGCGCGTGAGAAGATGGCGGAGAGTATTTCCGACGACTAAGGCCGGGGCGTGACAGCATCGCCTGCGCGGCGGAGATTCGCGCCGCATGACCTGGGCGGCGGAAAAAGCGAAGACGACGCTCAACCCGGCACAGGTCGAGAACACGCTTGAGTCGCTCTGGCAAAGCTGGCCGGCTGACGCCGCGCCGCTGCCTGCATTACTAGAGGAATTCCCGCTGGGCGAACCGGCATTGCTGCATCTGCTCGCGCTTTCGAGCATCTGCGCGGCGCGGATCACGCGTGACCCGTCATTGCTGCTCTGGTTGGCCCAGCCTGAGGTCTCAACGGCGGAACGCGGCTACGCGGCCATGCTCGATGAATTACACGCCGATCCGCAGCTCCCGATTGCCGCAAACAACTTCCGCGCCCTGCGGCTGTGGAAAGGACGCGAGATGACACGAATTGCGCTGCGCGAGATCGCAGGCGCGGCCCGGCTCTCGCAAACGATGGCAGAGCTCTCACAGCTCGCCGAGGTTTGTGTCGGCGAAGTTTACCGGCATTGGGACCATGAACTGCGGCAGCGTCGCGGGTCGCCGTCCGCCGACTTCGCAATTCTGGGGCTGGGCAAACTCGGCGGTCGCGAGCTGAATCACAGCTCCGACATAGACGTCGTTTTCCTCTACAGCGAAGAAGGCCAGCTCGCCTCCACCCTTACCTATCACCAGTGGTTCAACGTCCTCGCCGAGAAAATCGTCGAGACCTTCTCCGCGACTGAGTCCGCCGGTTCGTTATTTCGGATCGATCTCCGGCTTCGCCCCGAAGGGACGGCGGGGCCCCTCGCGCGTTCGCTTGAGAGCATGGAAAACTACTATGCGGGTTTTGGCGAAACATGGGAGCGGCTCGCGCTCGTCAAAGCCCGCGGTATCGCAGGCAGCCGTGAGTTGGCCTACGAATTTCTCCGCCAACATCAGCCCTTCATCTTTCCAAAAAGCCCGAGTCGCGACTTGCTTGACGAAGTGGCAGCGGTCAAACGCCGCATCGAGCGCGACATTGTCGGCCACGAACAATTGGAGCGGAACGTGAAACTCGGCACCGGCGGCATTCGGGAGGTGGAATTCATTGTCCAGGCGCTCCAGTTGTTACACGGTGCCCGCCACGCCTTCCTGCAGGAGCAGAGCACGCTCCGGGCATTGCCCATCATCGCCGAGCTGGAACTTCTCCAGCCAGGCGAAGCGCGCACGCTCGAGCTTGCCTACCGATTTCTTCGCACGGTCGAACACCGCTTACAGATAGAAGCCGAGCAGCAGACGCACACGATTCCCAAAGATCCTGAAACGCTCTCGCGCCTCGCGCGCAGTCTCGATTTTGCCTCAGCGAGCGCGTTCCTGGACCACGTCAGCGAGCAGATGCTGAACGTCCGCGCGGTCTTTACACGCGTCATCGCGGAACCGGCGCGAGACGCCGAACCTGAGCCGCAACGGCAAATCTTTCGCGACGAAAAAGCTGCGGCAAGATCTATTGCCGGACTGGCGCGGGGCCGGAGCAGTTTTCACGTCGCGCCGCGGACGCGGCAGGTTTTTCGCCGGCTCGAACCGCTCCTTCTCCAGCAGCTTGCCGGCACCGCAGATCCAGACGCGACGCTCAATCAGTTTGCCCGGTTCGTGGACGCCTATGGGCTGCGCAGCATGTTGTTCGAGCTGCTCGCTGCGCATCCGCGCCTGCTGGAATTACTCGTGAAAACGTTCGACTCGAGCCGCTACGCGGGTGACTTGCTGATTCGCCGCCCGCAACTGCTCGAGGAAATCACGCGCGGCGACCAGCTCGACCGCAGTCTCACCGTCGAGCAACATCTGCGTCGAATCGAAGCCTTGCATCTTGCACCAGCGTCGCTCGATCCGTTGCGCATCTACCGACACACGCAGACGCTCCGCATTTTGTTGCGCGATGTTCTCGGTCTTGCCGACCTGTCGTCCCTCGTGGCGGAACTCTCGAATCTTGCCGAAGCCTCTCTCCTTTTCGTCAATCACCTGCGCGGTAGCGAGTCGGACCTCACCATTATCGCGCTCGGAAAGTTCGGCGGTTCCGAGCTCAGCTACGGCGCTGATCTCGACGTGATGTTCGTCGGGGAGAACGTGCGAGCCGCGCAACATCTGCTCGTCGCGATGGCGCAACCAACGGCGGAAGGGAGCGTCTACACGCTCGACGCGCGGCTGCGGCCCGATGGGGTGAATGGTCCACTCACCGGCCCGCTCGATGCGGTGAGTGCCTACTACGATGCGCGTGCGCAGCTCTGGGAGTTGCAGGCGCTGACGCGCGCGCGGCCGATTTGTGGCACCCAGCGAGAGGCGTTCCTCGAGGTCGCCAAAGCGCTCTGGCGAAGAGCGGGCGAACGCCGCGATTTGTTCGCGGAATTGAATTCAATGGCTGAGCGAATTCACCGGGAGCGAAGCGGCGTATCAGAAGAGCTCGATTTCAAGACCGGGCGGGGCGGTCTGATTGCGGCGGAATTTCTTGTCCAGGGCCTGCAGATGCGGAACGGCGTATGGAGTCCAAACAGCGGACAGGGCATCGCGGAGCTGGCAAAATGCGGCGCAATCAAGAACGACGATGCTGAGGCCTGGCGACGGAGCTACGACTACCTGCGCCGCGTGGAACTGGTGCTGCGTCGGTACGAAAACAAGAGCGTTTCAGCCCTTCCGCCATCGGAGTCGGAGCAACGCCTCGTCGCTCATCGCATCGGGGCGAAAAGCCTCGATCAATTTGCGGGTGCTTACCGCGAGGCGCGGAATACGATTTACGCCCTTTATTCGCGATATCTTCTTGGCTGATTAGCGGCCGCTGAGCAATTGCGCGAGCACACGAAGCACAAAAAATGTCGTGAGCATTCCCGCGCAGACGACAAGGAAGAGGGCGGCGAGGACCGCGACAACAAATATCCAATCGCTGCGCCGTGATTCGCGAGGCGCGGCTGCATGTTGCTTTAGCAGCTCGTAATTCCGCGCATTCGATTTAAACCAAAACGAGAAGGCGTCGCCGATCACCGGCACAATACCGACGATCTCGTTAACCAGGATGTTGAGTGACATGCGCGCGAGCATGATTTTCGGAACACCGCGCCGCGCCGCCTGGATCAGGGCAAAGGCGGAGACGAGCGCCGAAGTAGTGTCGCCAAAGCCCGGCAGCAAACCGAGCAGAGGATCGAGCCCGAAACGAAGGTTGGTCCCGGGAATGCGCAGAAAATCATCCATGATCAGCGCCAGCCAGCGAAAGAGCGGCTCGAGCTGACCACGCCTCTTTTTCTCCTCGGGCGGGAGGAGTTCGAATTCGATGTCCTGTAGCGGCGCTCTGCGATCGCCGTTATCCGACCGGGGCACGACGTTTTCGGCGCTCGTCCCCCTTCGCGCAGCTACGGCGCGACAGGTAGACCGCCTTTCCAGTGCTAGCCGGGGATGTTTTTCAGCATCTGCTCGTTCGTCGGGAATTTCTTCACGAACATGAGCAGGCGCTGGATGGCTTCGTCTGGTTTATGACCGGCGAGGCCGCGGCGAATCAGGTTGATCTTCTCCAGCTCCCAAGCTTGGAGGAGCAATTCCTCGCGGCGTGTGCCGGAGAGAAAGATGTCCACGGCAGGATAAATGCGGAGGTCGCTGATCTTGCGATCCAGCACGAGCTCCATATTGCCGGTCCCCTTGAACTCCTGAAAAATCAGCTCGTCCATCCGGCTGCCGGTTTCGATCAATGCCGTAGCGACGATGGTGAGCGAGCCGGCTTCTTCGGTGTTGCGGGCGGCCGCGAAAATCTTGCGCGGCTGTTCCATTGCGCGCGCGTCGATACCGCCGCTCATCGTGCGGCCACCGCCACCGAGCGCGTTATTAAATGCGCGAGCCGTGCGGGTGATCGAGTCGAGCAGGATGAAGACGTGTTTGCCCGCTTCCACGAGACGCTTGGCGCGCTCGATCGCGAGCTGCGCGATCCGCGTGTGGCTCTTGATATCGCTGTCATTCGAGCTCGCCATGATTTCGGCCTTCGGGCAGGAGCGACGAAAATCCGTCACTTCCTCCGGCCGCTCATCGACGAGGAGAATGATTAGCTTCATCTCCGGGTCGTTTTTCACGACCGCATCCGCGATGTGATGGAGCAGCGTGGTCTTTCCGGTGCGAGGAGGGGCAACGATTATACCGCGCTGGCCCTGGCCCAGCGGCGTCATCAAATCCATGATCCGCGTGGTGTAACGGTCGGGGACCGTCTCGAGCTTGATCCGCTTGTTCGGGTTGATCGTAGTCAGCTCTTCGAAAGGCCGCAGTCCCTGATATTTCGTCGGTTCGTCGCCGTTGATTTTGTTCAGCCGGACGAGCTGCGGACCGCGATTTCCGCGACGCGTCTCGCCTTCGACCCACATCCCGTCGCGCAAGCCGAAGCGCCTGACGATCTCGGGCGTGACAAAAATATCCTGCGGCGTCTGAACGAAATTACGCTTCGGATCGCGCAGAAAACCGAATCCTTTGCCCGAAATTTCGATAATGCCTTCGCCCGGCTCGAGTTGCTGCGGGGGAGGTTGCTCGCCGTTGGCGTAGCTTCCCTGGGCCTCCCCATCGTCAGGCCGCTCCGCCGCGCGATTTTCGCCCGCGTTCTCACCCTGGGCGGAGACTGAAACGAAGCCCTCCGCGTCTTCGCTCCGCTTATCATCCGAGACCATTGCCTCGCGCTGTCCGCCGTCCGCGTTGTCGCCGACGGAGGTCTGTGCATGCGGTGTTTCGTTCCTGCGCCGATGGCGACGGAAATTTGGCCGGCGGCGGCGTGGTCGATCAGCCTGCTGTTGTTCGACAGGCGATGGGTTCTCGGTTTCTTCGCTCATGTTAAAGCACTTTTCGCTCGCGGCTGGCCTGACAATTCAGCAGCAACCGAAGCAGCGATTTTGGTTAAGCCGGCAATCTGGCCAGCACTTCGTCGGAAATATCTAGGTTGGAATAGACGTTCTGGACGTCGTCGTCATCCTCCAGGCTGTCGCACAACCGCAACACCTGTTGCGCTATCGCCTCGTCAGTGACGGGAACTGTCGTGTCGGGAATGAATGTAAATTTTTGCCCATCTGTGGTGACGCCCGCTTGTTTGAGCGCCTCAGCTACTGCGTAGAGCTGATCGTGAGCAGTGGTGATAACATACTGATCATCGTCACTTGTCAACTCCTCTGCGCCCGCCTCGAGAGCGACTTCAAACAGCTTGTCCTCAGTAATCGCATGCCGTTGAACGGTGATCCGTCCTTTTTTGTGAAACATGTAAGAAACGCTGCCGGTTGAGGCCAGACTGCCGCCGTTCTTCGTGAAAATCAGCCGGATCTCAGCGGCCGTCCGGTTCTTGTTGTCGGTCGCCGCCTCCACGATAACCGCCACGCCTCCCGGGGCGTAGCCTTCGTAGACGATCTCGTCGAAATGCGTGGCTTCCTGCCCCTCGCCCGTGCCGCGCTTGATCGCCCGCTCGATATTGTCGTTGGGCATGCTTTGCGCGCGCGCCGACACCATCGCGCTGCGTAGCCGCGCATTTGCCGCTGGATCGCCGCCGCCATGCCTGGCCGCAATGGTGATTTCCTTCGCCAGCTTGCTGAACAGCGCGCCGCGTTTCTGATCGATCGCGCCCTTGAAGCGCTTAACTTTGGACCACTTGCTGTGCCCCGACATGTAACGTGGGATTTCTTTCCGTTGCGAGCCGCCGGCGATCTGAGTCGTTCCGGAATCAAAAAGCGCGTCGAGAAAGAATGTTCTCGGAGTGCGGACTAGCGAAGAGATTGAAGCGAATCGGGCTGGTTTTGTCAAGACGCGTGCGAAAGCGCCGT
>JBJMWX010000039.1:0-8750 GCA_045809925.1 Chthoniobacterales bacterium | reverse complement strand
CCCGGTACTCGGGCATGGACGCGGTCCTGGGGCTCGCCTTCACGCGCACGGGATGGCTCTTCCCATTCTTCGGCACCTATATCGGCTGGCTGGGGGTCGCGCTGACCGGGAGCGACACCGCCTCAAACGCTCTCTTCGGCAGCTTGCAAAAGATCACGGCACAACAACTGAACCTGAGCCCAATTCTGATGTGCGCGACAAACAGCGCCGGCGGCGTGATGGGCAAGATGGTCGATGCGCAATCGATCTGCATTGCGACCGCGGCTACAAACCAGGAGGGAAACGAAGGCTCCATTTTCCGGTTCCTCGTCTGGCACTCGGTCGCGCTCGCCGCGATCGTCGGCGTGATCGTGATGCTCTACGCCTACGTGCTGCCGCAATTCATTCCACACGGACTGAACTTCATTCATTGAACGAGCAGCCGGCGCCGCTCTGCCGTCCTCTTGGCCGCGAATCGCATCGACGTGGCGTCGTCTGAAAGAGCAGCGCCGCTCAAAAATTCGTCTGCACCGCGATGGCGGGTGGGAAACGAAGCCTAGGCGGTTGGCACAACCGCCTCTACAATTCGCCGCCCTGTGAAACTCTTGTCTCGTTGTCTCGTTCTCACTCTCAGTTTCCTGCCGGTCTGCTCTTTTGCCGATTCGTTCTCCATCGAGCAGGCGCTGAGCGCGCCCTTTCCCTCCGGCCTGACAGCCGCGCCGAATGCGCCGCGGGTGGCGTGGATTCTCGACAACAAAGGCGAGCGCAATATCTGGATCGCGGACGCGCCGGATTTCGCGCCGCGTCAGGTCACGCAGTACAAAGACGACGACGGCCAGCAGATCGCCAGCGTCCGGCTTTCGCCCGACGGCAAGACGATCGTTTACGCGCGCGGCACGGAGGTGAACAAGGAAGGCACCCCGGCGAACCCGCTCAGCCTGGCGAAGATGCCGAAGCAGCAGGCGTTCGCTGTCAATGTGAGCGGCGGTCAGCCGCGCCTTCTCGGTGATATCGGATGCAGCGACGAAGGTTGTGAGGACCTTCAGATTTCCCCGGACAGCAAAGTGGTGATCTGGCCCGCGAAAAAACATCTTTGGATCGGGTCGCTCGACGGGAAGAAGAAAGCGGAGCAGCTCGAGGAACTACTTGGCGAAAGCCTGATGCCCCGCTGGTCGCCCGACGGAACACGGATCGCGTTCGTCTCCAACCGCAAGGACCATTCGTTCGTCGCGGTGCTCGAGCTGACGACGAAGAAGATCACCTACCTCGCACCGACCGCGAGCCGCGACGCCGGGCCGCAATGGTCACCGGACAGCAAGCAGGTGATTTTCATCCGCCAGCCCGGCGTGGAACTGAAACGGCCACTGATCCCCGAATACCCGCGGCCGTGGGCACTCTGGATTGCCGACGCGCAAAGCGGCGAAGGCCGCGAACTTTTCCGGAGCGGAAACGAGAAGGAAGATTCCTTGCCGCTCTTCGGCCTGGAGTCACTCAACTTCACGAACTCCGGCCGGATCGTGTTCGCGTCCGAGAAGGACGGTCGGAATCATCTCTACTCGATTCCCGCGACCGGCGGTCCTCCGCAGCTCCTCACGACCGGCGACTTCGATGTCGAGGAGGTCGTGCTCAGCGGGGACAAGCGGACCATCCTTTACACTTCCAACCAGAATGACGTCGATCGCCGTCATATCTGGCGGGTCGATCCCGCGGGCGGCGAACCGCAGGCTTTGACGCGCGGCGAGACGATCGAATTCGACCCGGTCGAAACAAGCGACGGGAAAAACGTTCTCTGTCTCGGCTCAACCGCGACGTCGCCCTCGATGCCGTATCGCCTGACCCCGAACGGCCGTGAGCCGATCGCGAAGAATGCGATCCCCGCTGACTTCCCCGAAGCCCAGCTCGTCACGCCGAAGCAGGTCGTGTTCAAGAGCGGGGACGGCCTCGACATTCACGGCCAGCTCTTCGTGCCGAAGAACGCGGCGCAACGCGGACCGGCGCTGATCTTCACTCACGGCGGCCCGATCCGGCAGATGCTGCTCGGCTGGCATTACATGCAGTATTATTACAACGCCTATGCCATGGACCAGTGGCTCGCGAGCAAAGGCTACACGGTGCTTTCGGTGAATTACCGGCTCGGCATCATGTACGGCCGCGCCTTCCGCGAACCGCCGAACTCGGTCTGGCGCGGCGCTTCGGAATACAAGGACGTGGTCGCGGGCGCGAAATATTTACAGACGCTCGACAACGTCGACCCGGAGCGGATCGGGTTGTGGGGCGGTTCCTATGGCGGCTTTCTCACCGCCATGGGCCTGGCGCGGAACTCCGACTTATTCAAAGCGGGTGTCGATTTTCACGGCGTGCACGACTGGTCGACATTCCTGCCGATGTGGGCGGACAATGCCGACGCCGCGCCGGATGTGAAGGAAGCACGCGATCTCGCCTTCAAGTCATCACCCGTGGCGAGCGTCTCGACCTGGCGCTCGCCTGTGCTCTTCATCCACGGTGATGACGATCGCAACGTGCCGTTCCAGCAGACCACCGATGTGGTTGAGAAACTGCGGGCCCAGAATGTCGCCTTTGAGGAACTAATCATCCCCGACGAAATTCACGACCTGCTCCGCCGGAGCAGTTGGGTTCGCGCCTACAAGGCCACAGCCGATTTTTTTGATCGAAAGCTCGCGCCGGCAGCGAAGCCGTAGCGACACGCGCATGCGCGAAGCGCCTTGGAGTGCGCTCGCAACTGCGCACGTCACGCACGGTTTGCAGCCTTAAACCGTGCCTGACCTCATCAGTAGCGTCGCCGCTGCCTTCCCACGGCCGGTCAAAAGCGGCTGCGCACCGCCGCACTCCAAGACGCCTGATTTGCCTGTCAAACTACCTCAGCGATCGCTACATAACGCTGTCGGCATGAAAGGGTTTTTTCCGGAGCTGCAGCGGCGCAATGTTTACAAGGTCGCCGTCGCGTACGCAGTGGTCGGTTGGCTCGCCGTTCAAGTCGCGACACAGGTATCACCATTCCTGCAAATTCCCCAGTGGATCGTGCGGCTCGTCATCCTCGCGGTGGCGATCGGATTCCCTGTTGCGCTCGTCATTGCCTGGGCGTTCGAGCTCACGCCAGAGGGAATCAAGCGCACAGAAGATGTCGATTCTGCGGCAGCGCCGCGGGCCAACAATCACGCCTGGATTTTCATCGCCCTGATCGGCGCCGCGGTTTCGTTCGGATTGTTTTTCGTCGGCCGTTACACGGCTCACATCACGGACGCAGCTAGTTCGAACGATTTACCCGCAAAATCGATTGCCATCCTGCCTTTCGACAATCTCAGTCGCGATCCAGACAACGCGTATTTCGCCGAAGGCGTGCAGGACGAAATTCTCACCCGGCTCGCGGCGGTGGCTGACTTGAAAGTAATCTCGCACACGTCAACGCAGCGCTTCAAGAGCGCGCCCTCGGACCTGCGCGATATCGCCCGGCAGCTCGGGGTCAGAAACATCCTCGAAGGCAGCGTGCAGAAATCCAACGACCAGGTGCGCGTCAACGTGCAGTTGATCAATGCGCTGAGCGACGCGCATCTCTGGGCGGATACCTACGACCGCAAGCTGGTCGACATCTTCTCGGTCGAAACTGAAATCGCGAAGACGATCGCCGATCGGTTACAGGCGAAGCTCACCGGCTCGGAAAAGCAATTGATCGCCGCCCAATCGACGAGCGACACGACGGCCTACGAGCTTTACCACAAAGGCCTGATGTTGTGGGAGCGGCGGAGCGGCGACAACCTCCCGAAGGCGATCGAGTATTACGAACAGGCAATCGCGCGAGATCCGAACTACGCACTCGCCTACGCCGCGCTCGCGGAAGCGTACATCGTTGCGCCCGGCTACACCGCCATGGCACCGCGGGATGCGTCTAAGCACGCGCGCGACGCTGCCCTCCGCGCCTTGCAGCTGGATGAGAACCTCGGCGAGGCGCACACCGCCCTGGCAAATATCCTGTGCCTCGACAGCATGGACTTCCCGGGCTCGACGGCGGAGTTCCGGCGCGCGATCAATTTGAATCCAAATGATGCGACCGCGCATCACTGGTATGGAAGCGGCCCGCTCGTCGCGACCGGACAGTTCGACCAGGCGGTCGCCGAGTTGAAACGCGCCGCGGAGCTCGATCCGCTCTCCGGCGTGATTCAGGCCGACGTCGGGACAACGTTCATGTATGCGCGCCGCTACCCTGAAGCAATAGCCGCGTTCCAGAAGGCGCTCGCGATCGATCCGGCTTTCTATTACACGCACTACAATCTTGCGGTGGTCCTTCATTTGAGCGGCGATGCAAAAGGCGCGGCCCGCGAATTCACGAAGGCGCGGGAACTGAACGATGATCCACTGCTGGCCGCGCTCGAAGCCGCGACCCAGGCGCAAAACGGCGCGCGGGACAATGCCCTGAGCGTTTTGCAGCAGCTGGAACAACTCAGTCAGCATCGCTACGTCGCTGCTTACGCGCGGGCGCTGCTTTACACCGCGTTGGCCAACAAAGACGAAGCCGTCCGATGGCTCGAGCAGAGTTACCTCGACCGGGATGGTGGCAGCGTCGGTTTCATCAAAGTGGACCCGATGATGGATTCGCTGCACGGTGATCCCCGCTTCGAGGCATTAGTAGAGAAGGTCTTCGCGCCAAAGCAGTGAACACCGGCCACTTCTTCGCCGAGCTGAAACGACGTAACGTCTACAAGGTTGCGGTCGCTTACACGGTAGTGGGCTGGCTCGTCATGCAGGTCACGGCGACGATCGTGCCGCCGCTTCATCTGCCTGAAAGCATAACCACGGCGGTCATCGTGCTCGTGTTGCTCGGGTTTCCAGTCGCGCTCGTCATTGCCTGGGCATTCGAGATGACACCGCAAGGGATCAAGCGAACCGAAGATGTATCGCCAAACGACGTCATTCCGTACTGGAGCCGGAAGAAGTTTGCCGCAGTGGTTGTGGCGCTCGCAGTACTAGCGGCCGGCTTACTTGCATTTCAGTTGGTAGGGACGGACCGCCGGGCCGTCGGCCCCGAGGCGAAAGGAAGCGGACGCCCCACTCCCGCCGCGGTGGGATCCCCAGAGAAAAGCATCGCGGTGCTGCCCTTCGTGAACATGAGTGCCGATAAAGGCGACGAATACCTCAGCGATGGAATGACCGAGGAGCTGGTCAATGTTTTGTCGAAGTTAAAAGGTCTGCGTGTGCCCGGGCGCAGCTCATCCTTTGCCTTCAAAGGTAAGAGTGAGGAGGATATCTTCCGCAAAGTGGGCGAGCAACTGCACGTCAACAACGTGTTGGAAGGAAGCGTCCGGAAAGCCGGCGACAAGCTGCGGATTACCGCGCAGTTAATCAATGCGGCGAATGGTTACCACATCTGGTCGGAAACCTATGACCGCGAGATGAAAGATATCCTTGCCGTGCAAAGCGACGTGGCCCAACGCGTGGTTGAAGCGCTGGAGGTGCAGCTGGGCGTGGATGAAACACGCACGCTGACAAGGAATGCGACCCCCAATCCCGAAGCACACCGCCTCTACCTGCTGGGACGGTATCACGCAGCCAAATACACCCAGGCCGACACGGCGGACGCCGATCGGTATTACCAGCAAGCACTTCAGTTGGATCCAAACTATGCATTAGCCTATTGCGGACTGGCGGATAATTACGGCGCGAAGGCCGGAAACCTTATGCCCGGCCGGGAAGCGTGGGCGAGGCAAAAGATATTGGCGCAAAAGGCGCTCGAGCTCGATCCACAACTCGCTGAGGCTCACCTTGCCCTGAGCAACGTGCTCGCCGGCGCCTTCGATTGGGCAGGTGCAAGGACCGAGCTAAACCGCACGCTGGAACTCAACCCGAATCTGGCCCTCGCCTACGACACGGCGGCGTGGATACTAGGTGTATTTGGACGCTTAGACGAGGCGATTGCGAGCGAGAAGAAGGCGCTCGAACTCGATCCGTTGAACCAGTTTCTTAGTGACGATCTGGCCTGGTACCTTTACTGGGCGCACAGATACGATGAAGCGATGCAACAACTGCGCAGCAGCATGGAGCTATCGCCGAATGATGCCTTCTCCCATTTCGTTGTTGGCTGCTGCTTGCTGAAAAAGGGAAATCTGGCGGAGGCGATGCCCGAGTTTCAGAGAGCCGCGGAGCTGGATGACCTGCCATGGTACACAGGCTGGCTCGGGTACACCTATGCTGTCTCCGGGGATCGTGCGAAAGCCGAACAAATACTTCACGACCTGGACCAACTGGCGAAACGAAGATACGTCACACCTAATGCCTGGGTGCCTGTCTATCTCGGACTTGGCGACAACGAAAAAGTGCTCGATGGGCTGGAAAAGTGTTACCAGGAT
The DNA here is from genome assembly GCA_045809925.1 of Chthoniobacterales bacterium. Lineage (GTDB taxonomy): Bacteria > Verrucomicrobiota > Verrucomicrobiia > Chthoniobacterales > UBA10450 > CADDYX01. The sequence continues at coordinate 2,412 of JBJMWX010000039.1, read as the reverse complement.
CAGGATGGCGCGTGCTGGTGGCTCAAAGTTGATCAGGTTTACGATGCGATCCGCAATGAACCGCGCTTCCAGACGCTGCTCACGAACGTAGGGCTCAAAGGATAACGCATCTCGCAGCAGGGACACTGTGGATCCGGGTAATTTCTTCGCCGAACTGAAGCGCCGCAACGTCTACAAGGTGGCCGTTGCCTACGCGATCGTGGCCTGGCTCCTGATCCAGATCGCGACGCAGGTTTTCCCCTTTTTCGAAATCCCGAACTGGGCAGTTCGCCTCGTCGTGCTGCTGTTGATCATCGGTTTCCCTGTCGCACTGATCCTGGCCTGGGCGTTTGAACTAACTCCCGAAGGAATCAAGCGCGCGGACGACGTTTCCCCGAACGAGTCGATCAGCCGTAGGACGGGGCGGAAGCTCATTGGAACCATCGTTGCCCTGGCAATTATCGCGGCCGGTCTGCTCGCATTTCAATTGGTTAGGCGCGACCGGTCCCAGTCGGACGGACATTTGGCGCGCCGATCAACGGCCGATTCTCCAGCGGCATCAGGAGCGTTCGAAAAATCGGTCGCCGTCCTGCCTTTCGAGAACCTGAGCTCGGACAAGGAGAATGCTTTTTTTGCGCAGGGAATCCAGGACGAGATTATCACCACGCTATCGAAAATCAGCGGGCTGAGAGTCATCTCTCGTACCTCCACGGCCCGCTACCAAAGCGCGCCGGAGAATCTGCCGGAAATCTCGCGGCAATTGCGCGTGGCCAACGTCCTCGAAGGCAGCGTTCAGAAGATGGGCGATCGCGTGCACATCAACGTCCAGCTGATCCAGGCCGATACGGACACTCACCTGTGGGCCCAGAGTTACGACCGGCAGTTGACCGATATCTTCAGTGTCGAAGCCGAGGTGGCAAAGAGCATCGCGGACTCCCTTAGCGCAACGCTTTCTCCACAGGAAAAGTCGCGGTTGGAGACCAGGCCAACCGACAACGCGGACGCCTATGTCATTTACCTGCGCGCCCGCGAGTACCAAACCCGGCCCGATAACCTTGCGCAGGATTTTCGCTCAGCGATCGCGCTTTTCGAACAGGCGATTGCGCTGGATCCAAAGTTCGCTCTCGCTCATGCGCGGCTCTCGGCGACCATCAGCCTGCTCTACCATTTCTATGAGCCGACAAACACATTGAAGCAAAAGGCGCATGCGGAAGCGCTCGAGGCATTGCGACTTCAACCGAATCTCGGCGAAGCGCACCTCGCTCTCGGCCTTTATCACTACTACACAGAAGCCAGTTACGACGACGCGCTGCGGGAGCTGGATCTGGCCGCACATGCGCTGCCCAATGATGGCGATGTTTATCTCTACACTGCGGCGGTGAAAAGACGCACCGGGCACTTGAGTGAGGCACTCGCCGCCTACCAGCACGCCGAAGCGATCGATCCCCGCAATTCCGTAATGCTCTACGATTGGTCCCAAACCTTCTTCGGCTTGCGCGACTGGCGCACCGCAGCGGAGCGAATGGACCGGGTTCTCGCACTCCGCCCTGACTCGTTCAATGTGAAGATGCAACGCGCTTACATTGAATTTTTCTGGAAAGGCAGCACGGCACCGATCAAAGCCGCAGTGGACAGTCTGCCGCCAAATCTCGATCCGGACGGCACGGTGACTTTCGCCCGGTGGGATGTGAGCCTGATGAACCGTGATGTCGCTGCCGCTGACAAAGCACTGGCGGCCTGTCAGCTCGATACGATCACTTCACAGACCGGAGTTCCGTTGCCGAAGAGTTACCTCCAGGCATGCGTCGATCTGGTCCGCGGGGATGCAGGCAAAGCACAGGCCGGGTTCGAGGCGGCCCGGTCATGGATTGAAAAGCTCGTCACTGACAGTCCGCAGGACGGAACACGTCACGCACAACTGGGACTGCTTTATGCCTTCCTCGGCCGCAAGGAAGACGCCCTCCGCGAAGGCCAACGCGCCATCGAGCTTAGGCCGATCGCGCGTGATATCATCGAGGGCGCCGAGGTAGAGAGTTTCTTTGCTGTAATCTGCGCACGTCTTGGCGAAACGGACAAAGCGATCGACGCACTTCAACGGCTTCTTACCACCCCGTTTGCTGTCGATTACGCCGACCACAGTATTACGCTCGCCGACCTGCGACAGCGATGGGAGTGGGACCCGCTGCGCGCTGATGCACGTTTTCACAAAATCGTTGCCGGGCCTGAACCAAAGACGGCCTACAAGTAGGGCGGCATAGGCCAGCTTGCACTTCTGTCTATGCGTAACAACATACGCAACAATTTGAGACTGAACTGTTAATCCCCATCCAATCGCGCGAGTTTTGGAGTGCGACGATGCTTCGCGGCTTTGTGGCTGCGAGTAATGCCGCTGCACTGCCGGGACCTGCCCCGCCAGAAGACAAGCCGCCACGT
>JBJMWX010000038.1:0-9675 GCA_045809925.1 Chthoniobacterales bacterium | reverse complement strand
GATGAAAGAGATCCATTGCCCATCCGGTGAAATCCGGCCGGCGGTCTTGCTCGGGTTGCCGAACAGCTTCGTGCGCTCGATGAGCGGCGTGGCCGTGCCGTTATCAGAGTCCGCCGTGTGCGCGAAGGCGACTCCTAACGTTAGTCCGGCGGCAAGCAGCAACTTTTTAGGGAGATGATTCTAAGGATTCCTTGTTGTCAGGAGCGCCAGTTGTCTCCGAAAGCCGGCTGGGGTGCAAGGCCACAGGTCGAAGGGCGGAGACGCGTCGCCGCCGCAGGTTGCCTGAGCAGCGCCTGGCGGTCATGATTGCCGCACGATGCAAGAGATTACGCCGTTTGAACTTGCGACTGCCCAATCGCTCATCCGCTACCCTCGCGGCTTTGCCGTCCGGCCGTTGCGCTGCCCCGCGTGACGTCTTCATTGGATCGATACGCAGGCGGCGGTGGAAAGGAGAAAGTATAAAGGTGGAAGAACGAAGATTGAGTGATGGCGTCTGCGCAGTTCTTGTTCGCGGGAGGCGACACGGGTATGTTGTGACGCGTGACACTCAAGGTCCACATTCATCGGGCCGAAGAGGGCCGGTTTTGGGCGGAGGTTCCGTCATTGCCCGGTTGCGTTTCGCAGGGCGAGTCGCTGGACGAATTGCGCGTCAATATTCGCGAGGCAATCGAGGGTTGGCTTTCTGTCGAGGAGCCGCAGCATTCCGACGCTGATCAGGTGATTGAGGTTGCGGTGTGAAGCAGGTTTCCGGGCGACTTTGCCCGGCTCTTGCAGCAACGAGGCTGGTCTCTGGCAAGGATCAACGGCAGCCATCACATCTTCACGAGGCCGGGACGGCGCGAGCGGATCGTCGTTCCTCGTCACGGAAATCAGCCGCTAAAAACGGGTTTGCTCCGCTCGCTCATGAAGATCGCCGGTCTCAAAGAGCAGGACCTGTAATGCACGTCGCCGGCGTTGAATGACTGAACGACGCGTCTTTGCGTTCTCGACGGAAGCCGGCTTTCAGAGCGCGGTGTAGTTGCGTGAGCGAGCACCAGCGCCAAGCTAAGCGATGCAAAAGATCACTCCTTTTTTGTGGTTTGATTCCAACGCTGAAGAAGCGGTCCAGTTCTACCTGTCGGTCTTCAAGGACGCAAAGATCATCGCCACGACGCATTACCCGGAGAATGCGCCCTCGCATTTGCCTGCGGGCAAGGTGATGACGATCGCCTTCGAGCTGCAGGGGGAGCAGTTCGTGGCGCTCAACGGCGGGCCCGGATATCCGTTCACACAGGCGGTCTCATTGGTGGTGAACTGCGAGTCCCAGGAGGAGATCGATCACTACTGGGAGAAGCTGTCCGCCGACGGAGGCGAGCAGATCCAGTGCGGCTGGCTCACAGATAAGTTCGGCCTGCCGTGGCAGATCGTGCCCGGCAAGGTATGGGATTGGCTGCGCGACGATGATCCCGCGCGCGTCCAGCGAGTCACCGGCGCCCTCTGGCAAATGGAGAAGCTCGATCTGGCCGAGCTGGAACGCGCGGCGGCTGGGAGCTGACGCCTGAGAAGTCGGACGTCCGAGCTCCGAGGTCGGAGATCGAAGCAGGGAGAGCGCCTCGACAGAGCGAGGCGGCTACAATGGGCAGCTACGAGCGACGATTCAGGTTCCGCCGTAGCGGGCGGCTGGGTTATCCATACATTTCCGGGTCCGCGCCCGGATGCCTTTCTGACCGCACTGCTTCTATGAAACTTCACCACCTTTTGCTTTCCATCTGGTTCGCAGTCGCCTCGATACACCTGCAGGCACAATCGCCTCCTCCTCTTCCCGCCATTTCGGCGGAGCGGATCAAGAACGACGACCGCGTTCTGTCCTCGAACGAGTTCCTCGGCCGCGGCCCGGGTGAGGCTGGCGAACAAAAGGCGATCACTTACATCGCGGATAGTTTCGCAAAGACCGGCTTGGAACCGGCTGGCGACAACGGCACCTGGTTCCAGGATGTTCCACTTGTCCGGCTTGATCGACAGGCGGGCGCAAGTTTGTCGATTAAGATCGGCGACAAGATCATTCCGCTCGAGCTGGGTCGCAACGCGACGCTCGCGCTCCGCAATCCGGGTGCGACCAACATCACCGACGCGCCGCTCGTCTTCGCCGGCTGGGGGATCGTCGATCCGGCGAAAGGCTGGAACAACTACGAAGGAATCGACATGTCGGGCAAGGTCGCAGTCGTCCTGACCAATGACCCGGACTTCGAGGCGGGCAAAGACCTCGGCTTCGAAGGAAAACGACTGGCTTATGTCGGCCGCGTGGGCGCGAAGTATGAGATGGCCGGGAAGGCCGGCGCGCTCGGCGTGCTGGTCCTCCACGAGGAAGCAGGCGCCAGTTATCCGTTCACGCAGCTGACGAACAACGACAGTCTACCGGCCATGGTGATTCAGCCGCTCAATCCTTCGCCCCTCAAGTTCGCGAGCTGGGTCTCGCTCGATGTCGCCAATGATTTACTGAAGCGGAGCAAGCTCGACCTGGCCGAGCTGAAGAAGCGGGCGCGCGATCCGAAGTTCCGCGCGTTCCCGATCGAAGGCGCGTCGCTCTCCGTGACCGGTGAGCTGAAGGCCACGCCATTCGTAAGTCATAACGTACTCGGCAAAATCACCGGCGCGACCAAACCGGATGAGTTCATCCTCTACGGCGCGCACTGGGACGCGAACGGCCAGACCGGCGCCGCGGACGTTAAGGGCGACAAGATCCGCAATGGCGCGATCGACAACGCTGCCGGCACGTCCGAAGTGCTGGAGATCGCGCGTGCCTTCAAGGCGGGCCAACCGCCGGCGCGTACCGTGATCTTCGCGCTCTGGGCGGCGGAGGAGAAAGGCCTGCTCGGCTCTGAGTATTACGCCGGTCATCCGGTCTATCCGCTGGCGACGACGGCAGCGGTCATCAACCTCGATCCGCACGTCATGCTGCCCGCGGCGCGCGATGTCGAGCTGATCGGCGGTGGTCGCACAAACCTGGAAGACGATTTCGCGCGTGTCGCGAAGACGCAGAACCTCCGTGTCACACCGGAAGCGAACCCGGAAGCCGGCTGGTATTTTCGCTCGGACCATTATCCGTTCGCGAAACGGGGCGTCCCAGCGCTCGCTTTCCGCGCCGGGCGCGACTTGGTGAACGGCGGGACAGCCGCGGGTCAGCGGATCGTCTCCGCATTCAACGCGAATTGCTATCACCAGCCCTGCGATGAGTTCGATCCGGCCTGGACCTTCGCCGGCACGGCGCAGGAAGCGACCGTCGCCTACCTGCTCGGTCGTGATCTGGCGAACTCAACCGCGTGGCCGGGTTGGAACGCTAGGAACGAATACAAGGCGCTGCGAGACCAGACGGAAGCGCAGCGGAGGAAATGAAGCGCACTGCGCTTCGCGTTATCGATTATTCGTCATCGGTTACTCGGTAGGACGAGAAGAATCCTCGGGCGTGACGCTGGCAGCGTTCCTCGTTATTTCTAGAAACTTCGCGACCGCGAGACGCGGTCGCCGACGAGCGGGCCGCTCGCGCTCCCCAGAATTCATCGGTGATATCCCCGTCGGATGTCGGCGGGCGTAGACCGCCTTTACAGGGACGCGTTGCGCGTGCTACTTGGCTGGCTGGTTGTCCTGGCAGAGCTTCTGGAAGCGCGGATCCTGGCGCAGTGGATCCCAAAGAGGATCGAGCTTCAGATTGGCAGTCGTTAGGCCGGCTGGCACCTCGAGTAGATGAGGCAAGGCCGCAATCGACGCCTCGTGGTCGCCAAAAAGCGCCTGGATTTGCGCGAGCGTCACCATCGCGCCGGGCTGGTTGATCGCGTCGTTTTGATAAGCCGCAATGGCTTGCTGCGCCTGGTCGATCGCCTTTTCCTTTTCGCCAAGGCCGGCGTAGGCGAGCGCGAGTATCGAGGGAATGCCGTTGGCTTCCGCCGCAATCACCGTATCGGGCCTCGGCTTAATCGCTTGCGCGGCGCGCGCGAAACTTTCGCGGGCCTCGGCACGCCTCCCGGTCCACTCCTGACAGAAGCCAAGCTGAACCAGCGCGGACTTCGTGAATGAGTCGAGCGGCTCGTCCGGCTTGACCGCCTTTAGCTTGCGCTCGACCACCGCGATTCCCTTTTCAAAATCGCGCTCGTAAACCGCCTGCCCGACGCGAGCATTGACCACGAAATCGTCGATCGAATCTTCCGGTACTTGCGCCAGCTCACGCGCCGCGTCGGCCAGACGGTTCTCGTTTTGCAGAACGTTCGCCTTATTGGCATGCGCAGTCTCCGATTCGGGTATGATCGCGACCGCGCGGTCGAGCATGGCGCGGGCGTCGTCAAAGCGGCGGAGATAGATGTAAAATTCGCCGCCCACGGCGCAGAGGAGAGCGACGTCACGCGGATCGAGTTCGATCGCCTTCTTGAAATTCGTCTCCGCATCCTGCCACCGACCTACGCGGCGCTGAACGAAGGCCAGGTTCTGCAAAAGGTAGGCGTTATTGGGCGAACGTTTTTGCGCTTCCTGGTACGCGCTGATCGATTTATCGAAGTCGCGCACCACGCGATAGAGATAAGCGCCGCGCGCGATCCACGATTCGGCTGCATCGGGCGCGAGCGCCATGGCGCGATCGGCTGCTTCCTGGACGGCGGCGGCGGAATTCGCCTGACGATCGATTGAATTAAAGTAAAGAAAGCTGCGCAGCACGGCGAGCCGCGCCCAGGCCTGGGCGAACTTCGGATCGGACTGCACCGCCTGCGCGTAGGCGTCGGCGGCACGCTGATATGCGAAGTAGCTATACTGTGTGCGCTCGATGGAAAGGCCGCGCAGGTAGGAGTTGTAGGCGTCGACATTTTGCGTCGGCTTCTCGGTAATCGCTTTCTCTTCCGAGCCGGTGAGCGTCGTCTTTAAGGCCTGCGCGATCGCGCCGGCGACTTCGCCCTCCACGCCGAAGATGTTTTTCAGCTCGCGATCGTAGCTCTCCGCCCACAGGTGTTCGTCGGTCGCCGCCTTGATCAACTGCACGTTGATATGAACCGCTTCGCCCGCTTTCTGCACGCTGCCTTCGAGGATGTTCGCCACGCCGAGCTGCTTCGCGATCTCGGTCAGGTTGCCGGGCTTGCTTTGATACTGCTGCGTCGAAGTGCGCGAGATCACCTTGAGCGCGCTGATCTTGGCCAGCCTGGTCAGGATTTCGTCCTGAATGCCGGAGGCGAAGAACGCGTTGCCTTTGTCCTCGCTTAAATTTTCGAAAGGCAGAACGGCGATCGATTTTTCGCGAACGGCCGCGGGCGAAGCAGAGGGTGATATGTTCGGCGCTCCCTCCGCCGCGCGACTGCCGGCCGCGAGCAAACGCTGCCGCGACGGCGAATGCCAGAACCAATACGCACCGACGCCGATCGCCGCGATGAGCAGACCGATTCCCGCCAGCATTGCGACGTAGCGGGAATTCCTCGCCGCGGCCGCGCCATGGTCGTCCGGTGTTTTCTCGATCCCGGCCGGCGTGACATCGAATGCCCACGCCAGCACGAGCGCAACGGGGAAACCGACCCCGAGCAGAACGATCAGCACGGGCAGGATGAACTCCGGCGCATGGAAAGCCGGGAGCACGGTGGCCGCAATCTGGACCGCCAGCCAGGCCGCGATCGCATAACCGATCGCGACGCGATAGACGCGCCGTTGGCTTAACTGGCTGACGAAAGAGCTCATCGGGAGGCGCTTGCTTGTACTGTCGTGAGACTATGCTGACCAGCCTCAATGCCGGCAGCATCTGCAGTATCGCGGATTCCGAAATGCCGATTGCGGAAACTTGGGCGGGAGGTCTGAAGTCCCGACGTCAGCCGCCTTGCACAGTTCTACGGCGTGTCAGGGCAGTCGGAGCCCGAAACAGCTTGACGTGAGCGGCGTCAGTCTTGGGCAGCGGCGACGTTCACCACCCTGCCGATTTGCGCGCCGTCCGTTTTCGACCATTCGCCGTGTTCGCCGACCGACGAAGTCGCCGTGGCGCGGCGAACCTCCGACTTCTGAGTTCGGACTTCCGACCTCTGACTTCTGACCCTCCGGCCGGGCTACTCTTTGCGCGCGCTTGATCTCGTTCGGCGGCCCCCGGTCATGCCGGCGCGGACTATCGGTGCGTCGTTATGGGGCGGTAGAATTCGAACCCGGCGCCGGCGCGAACATCACCCAGCCGAGACCGAGAAACCAGACTGCCTGGACGCCGATAATGATGAGGAGTGAATGCGGATTGAGCGCGCTCTCGACGAGCACCAGCACCACCACCGCAGTCGCGGCGAGCAGGCCGACGATCCCAACTACCCGTCTCTGCCCATTATCGGCCAGGAGATCGAATGACCAGAGGAGAACGGCAACGCCGAGGGCGACAAAGCCTAACTTCGTCGAAATCTGAATCGCGACCGCGGCGGCATTCAGCACAGCCATGGCCGGCGCAGTGTCGGCCGCGTTGAGGTGCAGCGCGCGCTCGGCGTAGGCAGGGACGAAGAAACCGTCGATTAACATCGCTCCAAGCACGGCCAAATAGGCAACGAGAAAGGCGACCCACGCGGTGACGCCGAGATGAAGCGTCCTCGAGCCCGAGATCGTGTGCACTGTGAGGGAGAAGAGCATCGACGAGAAAAGCAGGATGAGCGCACCGTGCACCAGACGGTCGCTCGCGCCGAGACGCGCGATCGCTTCCAGCGCGGCGGTGCCGTGAACTCCGCGGACGGTCGGATGGTGCGATACCGCCACAAGGGTGAGCAACGAGCAGGCGGCAAGAAGGAACCCGGCGAACCGGCGCGTGGCGGGGGTCGGCAAATGAAAGTCGAGATTAGAGCTTTGCACGTCGATGTGACAACGCGAGTGCCGCTGCGGTTACAATTATGGAACGGATAATTGGAGCGTTGGAACCGCGGATGACGCGGATTTCGCAGATCGTTGGCGCAAAACGTTTGGCTGGCTGCATCTCGGCGAGCCGCCGAGGTCCGAGCCGGACTGGCAGTGCCCGCGAGCCGGATGCGCTCCGCGGAGGAAATCAGTGACATTCCCTTATCCGCGTTTGAGAAGTCAGCGGGACTACTCTTTACGAGCGGTGACGTTCAGCACCTTCGCGCTGGGTTTGTCTCCACTCGTTTCGAGCGCGACGGTCATGGCGCCGGCGACGAACGGTGCGTCTTCGTCTTTTGGCACCTGGGCATCGAAGTTGAGCGTGATCTTATCGAAACCGCCCGCTTTGAGCTCGCTGTAGGCAATCGCGTAGCGCGACGGGTCAACGCCCTTCTTTCCTTTCAGCGCCGTTTTCATGAAGGCGTTTACTTTGGCATCGAGGACCGGCTTGATGTCGGCCTGGCGGATATGCTCGCCGTCGCTCGCCACGAGGATGACGGCGGCGCTGTCCCACTTTGAACCAAAATTGAGGACACCGACGCGCGAGGCCCCCTCGCCCGCCGTCCACACGACATCGAGACTCCCGTGGTTGCGGCCGGGGAAATAGACTGCCTGGTCCTCAGGCTTGCCGAGGTCCAGGCGACCAAGGACGCGCTTTTCTTTTAACGACACGATGACGTTTTCCTGGACAACGCGGTCCTCGATTTTGCCGCTCGCCTCATCGAACCCATTGAGTGCGTCGGTCTCCGCGGGACGAAGGTCACCGCGCACGAGGTATGGAAATCTAGCCGGCTCATTTCCCTTCAGCCGCGCCGTGAAAAGAACAGCGAGGTCGCCGTGCTTGTCGGTCGAATGTTCGATCACCCACGCGACTTCGTTTCCCGCTGTGAGCTTTTCATTGATCTGGTCCGCGGAATCAGCCGCTGCGAGGGACTGCCAGCACATCAGTAGGAGGAAAATCGTAAATAACCGGCGCAACGGGGTTTGCATTGGCCGAACGTGAGGAGATGACGGTGAGGAGTCAATGCGCATCGCGCGCGCGCCGGTTCGGTGCGAGTTGCCGGTTATTGCTTGGCGTTATTCGGAAGAACCGCGCATAACGAAAGGCAATTTGGAAGGCGGCGTGCCGCTGGAATGCGTTCGCTCCGCGGCAGATGCGTCTGCCTCCGAGATAAAGAATCGGCGATTCGCCTTGCTACTGAAGCGCCTTTTTTTCACGCTGGCGGCTTAATAGTTAACCGCGCTGGGGAAAGAGGGAAATGGCGCAGCGGCCTCCCCCCTATGACCACCTCCCAGACGTTCCCTCACCGCGCCCGCGGCCTTTTCCTTGGAGCTCTCGCGACAGCCGCGATCATTGTCGCACATCCGGCATCAGTTCTTGCCGGCTCGGCGCGATTGCCGGCGGGTGGCGACAGCCGCCTCTCCAACCACCCATCCGTGATCGTGATCGACGGGACGGATGGTGACGACGTAGTAATCGTCACGGCGACGAGTGCGGAGAGCGGGAGCTATCGAGTAAACGATGGACCGCCGATGGCCTTTCGCGGGATCACGTCATTCACCTTCAATGGCGGGAACGGGAACGACATCTTGCGCATCATCAATCCGCGAGATGGTCTGTTCGCTCCGCGCGCCGGGATCTCTTACAACGGCGGGGAGCAGTCAGGTCCGCCTGGTGATGAGCTCGACATCGTCGGCGGCGTTTCCTCGGCCAGCGCTTTGGAAATGGGGCCCGGTCCTGACGCCGGGTGCATCCGCCACACCCATGGTGAGGTCACGCAGTCGATCACATTTACCGGACTCGAGCCGGTCAATGACACCGTGTCGGCCGCGAGTCTGACCTTCACCGCGCCGGCCGGCGCGACCACCGTGAACATCGTGAATGGGCCCACGGTTAGCGGGTTCACGACGACGCAGATCAACGATGGAGGCACAGGCGTGTTCGAGTTGCTCAACTTCGCCAACAAAACCAATGTGACGGTCAACGCGGGGACCGGGCAAAACATCGTTACGATCGATAACCCGAATCCAGCGACCGGCCTGACAAATCTGACCGTCGACACGGGCGGTCAGGCCCGAGAAATCATCAACGCCGGAACCGTCGCCCTACCCGGATCTCTGACGCTTGTTAATTCCCTTGGCCCCATCCGGGTGACCGCCGGGAAGACGGTCACGGTGCCGGGCGTCCGCATGACGGCGGGCGGAACGGTAACGATCAATGGCGATGTGTCAGCTTCCTCCGGTTTCATCGGCATAAGCGCCGGCGGATCGATTACCCAGGCGAGCGGCGCAACCCTATCCACGAGCGATCTGCTCCTCCTCGGCGGTGGGCCGGCAACTCTGCAGGACCCGGGCAATTCGGTTAATTCGTTCGCGGCCAACGTTACCGACGGAGTGAGCTACACCAATGCCGGCGATATGATCATAATACAAATCGGCATCGGCAGCTTCGGTACGGCGACCGGAGTGACAACGACTAACAAGGCGATAAACGTCGCTACGGTCAACGGCACGATCGGTGTCAACCAGCCGGTAAGCGCGGGCAGCAGCACGGTGTCGATCGCCGCCGGCAGCGCCGCGGGACAGGACAAAACCCTAGCCCTGAACCAATCGGTTACGGGGAACGGTGGTGTGACCCTGACGGGGGACAACATGAATCTGACGAATGGCAGCGCGGCCGTGAACGCCGGCACCGCGGTTGCGATTCTGCGCCCCTCCGATCCGGCGACACTGATCGATGTGGGCGGGGCGGATGCGGCAGGCACGCTGGGCCTGACGGACGCGGAGTTGGACAAGGTGACGGCTGGGGTTTTGCGGGTC
>JBJMWX010000037.1:0-30621 GCA_045809925.1 Chthoniobacterales bacterium | reverse complement strand
GCCGTCCAGCGTGCGGGAGCCTTCCGGAAAAACGAGCGCCCCATTCCCGGAGCGCAGAATGCGAATCAGCGCTTTCAATGCGCTGCGGTCGTTTCCCTCCTGGTCGACCGGAATGACGTTCAGTTTCGGCAGAATCCGGCCGAGCAACGGCACGTTGAGCAAGGTATTACGCGCTAGAAAATAGATCGCGCGATCGGCGGCGTTGCCGACGAGCGGAGGGTCGAGATAGCTTTGATGGTTGGAAGCTAGGATAACGGGTCCTTCGTTGATCATCCGCTCGCGGTGCAGCATGCGAAAACGAAAGAGCAAACGCGCGAGCAAACGCGCGGCCCAGTAAACTGACCAATACCATGGGTTCATCCGTTCCTTCGCCGCCATTAGCGCAGCCCCTTGGTTTTAAGTCGCCTCATGATTTCGTCGACAACGCCTGAAATTGTCACTGCAGAGGTATCGATGACCTCAGCGTCGGCCGCGACCACCAGCGGTGCGGTGGCGCGTGACGAGTCCGCCTGGTCGCGCGCGGTGATCGCGTCGCGCATTCCCTGCGCGGCACGGCGACGCATTCGCACTTCGAGTGAGGCATCGATATAAAACTTAAACGGCGTGTCGGGAAACACGACCGAGCCGATGTCGCGGCCTTCCATTACGACATCCCGGCCCGCAGCGATCGCACGCATCTGCTCGACCAGCACCTGCCGGACGGAGGGGACACTGCTCACGATCGAAACGTTGTCGTTGACGTCGGCCTCGCACAGATGCTCACCCGGATCGACTCCGTCAATGAGCACGCGTGATTCGTCGTTAAGGAACCGACTCTCGATGCGCGACCGCTCGACGAGCTGCGCGACCGCAACGGAATCGCGCGGGTCAGTGCCGTTTCGCAGCACGTGCCAGGTAAATGCGCGGTACATCGCGCCTGAGTTCACGTAGAAAAATCGCAGGCGGCGCGCGAGCTCACGCGCAACACTGCTCTTCCCGGATGCGGCCGGCCCGTCAATCGCGACAACCCGGTGAGGAGCGGCTCCGTCCATCGGCGCGCGGAGGGAGATTTACTCCTCGTCCTCGCGCGCCGGCACGAGCGAGCTGATTACCGGCGTGGTCACTCGGACGCGCTTTGGATCCGCGAGTTCGTCCAGCGCCTGCGCAAAGTTTGGATACGATTCGCGCACGCAATCGGCATCCTGGATCACCGTCTCGCCATCAGCGAACAAACCGGCGATCGCGAATGCCATCGCAACGCGGTGATCGCCGAAGCTCGGCAGTCGCGCGCCACGTAAGGGTGCCCGGCCGTGAATCTCAAGGCCATCGCTCAGCTCGATGACCTGCGCGCCCATCGCGCGGAGATTGTGCGCGATCGCGGCGATGCGATCGGTTTCTTTCACCCGCAGTTCCTGCGCCTGACGGATCACAGTCGTGCCGCTTGCCAGCGCGCCCGCTACGGCGATGATCGGCAACTCGTCGATCAGCTGCGGCACTTCCTTGCCTTGCACCACCGTCGCCTTTAAAGGCGCGCCGGTGATCTCAACCGTGCCGCGCGGCTCGTTTTGCGCGATGTCGTCGACGGCCTCTCGCACCTGCGCGCCCATGCGAATGAGAACGCCCATGACTGCAGTGCGCGTGTCGTTTAAGCCGACGTCGCGCACAAGCAGATGACCGCCCGGCTGCGCGCCAGCCGCAACCAGCCAGAAGGCCGCGGAGGAAATGTCTCCAGGAATGGTGAAGTCGCGCGACTCCGGTGTTTGGTCTGCGAAAATACTGATCTCGTTCTCTTCGCGCGCCGTGCGGACAAGATAATAGTCGAGCATCAGCTCGGTGTGATTCCGAGTGGCGAGTTTTTCGCGCACGGTGGTTTTGCCTTTCGCGTACATGCCGGCGAGCAGGATCGCACTCTTGACCTGAGCGCTCGCGACCGGCATTTCATAATCGACCCCGCGCAACTTGCTGCCGCGGATTCTGATCGGAGGTGTGCCGTTCGGGCCCTCCGCCGTGATTTGGGCGCCCATTTTTTGCAGCGGCTCAATCACGCGATCCATCGGCCGAGTGGAAAGAGTTTCGCCGCCAACGAGGAGAGTGTCGAAGCGCTGCCCGGCGAGCAGACCAATGAGCAGCCGCATGGTGGTTGCGGAGTTGCCGCAGTCGATTTCGCCCGCGGACGGCTTGAGCAAACGCTTGGCGCCGTGGACAACCAGCATGTCCGGCTCGGGATGTTCGATTTTGATGCCGAGCGCGCGCATCGCCTGCACTGTGCGCATGCAATCGTCGCTAGGCAGGAAACCGCGCAAGACGCAGACGCCATTTGCCAGCGATGCGATGATCACCGCTCGATGCGAGATGCTCTTATCCCCGGGAACTGTGATCTCCGCCTCGATGCGGGGCGCCCGTTTAACGCGAAAGTCCATTTGATGTCCGGAAGAACTGTGGAGGCGGTGGTACCAGCCGCCTAAATAGCACAATCGAGGGTCGGCACCACCGGGACCTCCGTTCCGCCGCTACGGTACTAGAAAGATTTTGTTCGTGTATGGGTCCTTCACTTCCGTTCCCGGAGGAAAGCCCCTGACATCGACGTATCCCTGGTTGGGTGCGTAAGGACTGGTAACGAATCCCGCCTTGTTCGGAACAGGAATTCCATACGGGATGTCGCCTTTGTTCGCCTTGGCAGGTGCCGCGCTGGCAGTCGTCGGCGGAGCCATCTCCTGCGACGAAGCACTCTCGGTCGTCGTCGCAGCTGCGGGCGGATTGCCGCCGGCCTCGAATGGCTGCTGGTCCGGTGGGTATTCGGGGGGCGGCCCGACATAGTGCGCCGGGCGCCGCGTGCTCACCGGCCGAACCGGCGGCTCGTCCTCACATGCAGGAAGCACGACGGCGGCAATCAGGACAAGCGGCAGAAAACATTTCATAGCGGTTCGACGATCCTCGGCTCGTTGTAATTCAACGGAGCGCGACTGACAAATCTTAAATCGGCAGGCATTCTCGCCAGAGCCCACGTCTCTGGTAGTGCGCGAAAAATACGAATGCACAGCCATTTGCTTCCGAATTGAAAGTGAAAATGGTGAGCAAATTGCCCGAGCGGATCCTGGTTACTGACGACGACGCGATGAGTCGGCGCGTCCTGCGGCGCTCCCTCACCCAGGCGGGTTATGACTGCGATGAAGCAGCCGACGGCGTCGAAGCGATGGAGGCGATGCGCGGCAACCCGCCGTCCCTCCTGCTCCTCGATTATGACATGCCAATCATGACCGGGGCCGAGGTCGTAAAGCAAATCCGCGCCGAGCCCAATCCAGTCATCGCTCAGCTGCCCGTGATTATGCTTACCGGGCACGGTGGGGAACAAAGCGAAGTGAGTTGTCTCGAAGCAGGGGCCGATGATTTCGTGACGAAGCCGATCAACCAGGCGGTGCTACGTGCGCGGATTGAGACGCAACTCCGACTCCAGGCCATGCGGCGCCAGTTGCAGAGTCAAAATGACGAGCTGGAAGCGTGGCGGCGAAATTTGGAGCGTGATCTGGCGGCGGCGCGGCTCACGCAGCAATCCTTGATTCCGCAAAAGCCGCCGGGGCTTGTTGGCTACGACATTGCCGCAGCTTACCGGCCGGTGATTGAAGTCGGCGGCGACATCTACGGCTGGTTCCGCATGGTTGATGGCCGGACGCTCTTCTGGATTGCGGACGCTACCGGGCACGGGGCGTCGGCGGCCCTCCTCACCACCTTGGCGAAACTGCTTTTCCAGCATGGGAGCGTCGACGAAAGCGAGCCGGCCGCGATCATGCGCGCCGTAAACAACGATTTTCGCAGTATCTTCGGAGCGCGCTCGTTTATGACCGCGATGTGCGTCGCGCTCGATCCGGCGAGCGGCCACGCGTGCGTTGTCGGCGCCGGTCACCCTCCCTTGCTCGTCCGCCGGCAGAGCGAAGCGATTGAAGAAATTGCTTCGGCCGCGCCCCCGCTTGGTCTCCTGGAACGCACAGAATTCGGCGCCGCGGATCTCCAGCTCGACCCGGGCGACGCGTTCTTTCTCTATACCGATGGCCTTTATGGCGCGCGGCATGAGGTGAATCCGCGCGACTCAGCGCAGCGCGTTGCCGACACCCTCCGCAAGAGGGCGCCAACCGCTCAGGCGTTGCTCGCCCGCATGCTGGAGCAAACAACCGGGGGCGATGGAGCCGCCCCGCCGGACGATATCGCCGCCGTCATCGTGCAGCGCCACCCCTGAAGACAAATTTTCGCCAACGAAAATTTAGTATTGCCGCCGTCGAGGGGACGGATTAATCAGCCTCTATGCCGAAAACCACAGCCAAGAAATCCTCTTCCAAACGGAAGCCGAATGCGGCTTTCATGAAACCGATGCAGCCCGACGATAAACTCGCCGCAATCGTGGGCAACAAACCGATGCCGCGGTCCGAGATCACCAAGAAGGTGTGGGACTACATCAAGAAGCATGGTCTGCAGGACAAGAAAAAGCGCACGCAGATCAACGCCGACGACAACATGCGCAGCGTGTTCGGCGGGAAGAGTCAGGTCAGCATGTTTGAGATGACGAAGCTGGTGAATCAGCACATGTCGTAAGCCAGCGCAGAAACAACAGAACTTCCTTTCGTTGGTTGGTCTGGCCCGGCGTGTCCCTGCGCCGGGCTAGCTTTGTACAGCTTGCGCAGAAGACTGTCTTGCCGGACAATTCGGGCGTGAAGACTTCACGTTTGCTTTCCTCCCTCGCCGCTGCCGCGGCGCTGCTCGTGGTCGCGCCGGTTTACGCTGATGAATCGTGGCTGACCGATTTTAAGCAGGCTCAGCAAAGAGCAAAGGCCGATAACAAAATGCTGCTGCTCGATTTCACCGGCTCAGACTGGTGTGGCTGGTGCATTAAGTTGAACAAGGAAGTTTTCTCCAAACCAGAGTTCAAAGAATACGCGACGAAAAACCTCGTGCTGATGGAGGTCGATTTCCCGCGTCGCAAGCAGGTGGCAGACGATCTGATGAAGCAGAACGTCGGACTCGCCCAGCAATTCCAGATCGAGGCCTTTCCAACCATCATCGTGCTGAACAGCGAAGGGAAACCGCTCGGTGCGCTGAGCTACGATTCAGCGGTGTCGCCCGACAGCAAAGCAACCAACGGATCCCCGCAGACGTTCATCGCGAACATCGAAAAACTGCGGAAAGGCTAAGCCGTAGCGGCGGGTCTAGTTTACGTTCGCAGCTTCGAACGAGCGCTGGAGCGCATCCGCTAATTGCGAGCGCGTGAATGGCTTCGGCAATGCGCCCCGAAAGCCGTAGGCGAGGAACTCGGAGAGCGCCGCTTCGTCGGAATAGCCGCTGCAGATGATCGCGTTAACGTTCGGATCCATTCCACGGAGTCGTTCGATTGTTGCTACTCCGCCCATCCCGCCGCGAACCGTAGCGTCGAGGATGACGACCTGGTAATTTTCGCCGCTGCGCAGTGCGCGTGCGTAAAGCTTGACCGCCTCCTGTCCGTCCGGCACGGCCGTGACTTCATAGCCAAGGGTGCCGAGTAATTGCGAAGTGAGTTCGCGAATCGCGTCTTCGTCGTCCATGACCAGGACACGTTGATGGTTGAACTTGAATGGCCGCAGCGGCGTCTGCATTTCATCGGAGGCGTTATCGCGCTCCGTCGCGCGCAGGTAGAAAACGAAGGTAGAACCTTCCAGCGACGTTTGCTCGAGGTGCAGCAAGCCGCCGTGCTTCTTGACGATTGAATAGCTGATCGCCAGTCCCAGACCGGTCGCGGACGGCTTGGTCGTGAAATAGGGATCGAAAATCTTGTGCTGCAGCTCCTCCGGAATACCGGCTCCGCGATCGGTAACCGACACTTTGATGTAGCGGCCCGGTGGCACCGGAACACCGGACGCGCCGGTCAGTTCCACGTTGCGTGCCCGGACGTGGATCGTGCCGCCGCGCGGCATTGCTTCACGCGCGTTGAGCAGCAATGCGTTCAGCACCTGCTCTATCTGGCCAGCATCAATCTCCGCCTTCCACAAATCGACACTAATGTCGACGTCGGCCCGCAAATTGGAGCCGCGTAAGGCAAAGTCGCCCGCATGCGTGACGAGGTCGCCGATGCCGCTCACTTTCTTCAAAGGCGCGCCACCTTTGGAAAACGTCAGGAGCTGACTCGAGAGGTGCGCCGCGTGTTGCGCCGCCTGGCCCGCTTTTGACAGGAACGAAAGCAGGCTCCCGGAATTCTCCGGCGCTTCGATCTGCGCGAGACCAATATTGCCTGAGATGACGGTGAGAATGTTGTTCAGGTCGTGCGCGATCCCGCCGGCCAGCGTGCCGAGCGACTCGAGCTTGCTCTTGGTCATGCGCTCTTCCTCGTTTTTCTTGCGCTCGGTCACGTCGCGGAAAAACACCGATACGCCGCCGTTGCTCGGATAGGCGTGCACTTCGAACCAGCGCTTGCCGCTGCGATTGCCCGCCTCGAATTCTATCGGCGCCTGCTCTGCCATTACCTTGCGGTAGTTTTCTTCAAAAACTGTGCCGACGAGTTGCGGGAACACGTCCCACAAGCTGCGCCCTAGGATCTGGTCCCGGCTATAGCGGGTGACCGACTCGGCCTCCGCGTTGACATAGGTGAAACGCCATTCATGGTCGACCGCGAAGAAGGCATCCGTCGTGTTCTCGAGAATGTTCTGCATCGCGCGCGCCGATTCCTGGAGAGCGGCGCGAGCCTGATTGCGTTCGGCGAGCTCCCCGATTTGACGCTCAGCCACGGAGAGCCGCACGTTGAGCAACGCCAGGTCCAGCGGTTTGGTCAGGTAATCGTTCGCGCCCGCTTCGAGGGCGAGCTCGAGGTCGGCGGTGTCGGCCTTTGCGGTCACCAGCAGGATGAACATCTCGTCGCCGTTGCTTTGCTGCCGCAATTCGCGGCAAAGGTCGATGCCGCTCTTGCCCGGCAGCATCCAATCGAGGATCAGGAAGGGGAAACGCTCACGGCCGAGTTCGACTTCCGCTTCCTCTGCGCTCCCGACGGCGGTCACGTCGTGCCCCCGGGCGGCGATAATCCGCTGGAGGTTGCGGCGGCTAGCCTGATGGTCTTCGACGAGGAGAATTTTCACCGGTTCGGCGGATGCAAAGCGATGCTCGACGTATCGATTCGTCGCTCGGTGTGAAACTGCTTGGCTGTCACCCCCTTTTCAGGAGCAAGATGACTGCCAGAGCCACCGATTTACACGCCCCCAAGGTATATGATTTCCATAACGGAAATCGCGTGCAAAGCCCTCGTGCAGGTGCCGTTTGCGTTGCGCAGACGGTCTGCTAGATACAGCCCCATCTCGTCGCTGCCGATGTCGTTGCCTCGCCTCTCATTCTTCGTCTTGACCGTTTTGCTCTCGGCGGCAGTCGCGACGGCCGAAGATGCCGCTCCGCCGTCTGATCCACGCCCGGTCCCGCCGAACGCCGCCCCTCCACCGGAGCCTTCGATCACGTTTAACGCCGTGCACGTGGACGGCCCATTCGTAGCCATGACATTCGATGACGGCCCGCACACAACCCTTACGCCAAAGCTGCTCGATATCCTCGCCGCCCATCACATGAAGGCGACGTTCTTCGTTCTCGGCGAGTGCGTGCAGCAAAATCCGGAGGTTTTGCAACGCGCCGCGCGGGAGGGTCACGAAATCGCCAGCCACTCGTGGTCTCATCCGAATCTCGCTAAAATGTCGGACGAGTCAGTGCGTTCACAGTTGCAGCGCACCGACGACATTATTCGGACAACCATAAACGCGCGCCCCACACTTTTCCGGCCGCCGTATGGCTCGATAACGCCGCGGCAAAAGCGCGCGATTCACGACCAGTTCGGCTACCGAATCATTTTGTGGGACGTCGATCCGCTCGATTGGAAACGGCCGGGACCGGGCGTTGTGCGCAACCGGATTGTAAAGGAAACGCATCCCGGTTCGATCATCCTTTCGCACGATATTCACGCTCAAACGATCGAAGCGATGCCTTCAACCTTTGACGCTCTCGAGGCCAAAGGCTTTAAGTTCGTCACTGTCTCGGAGCTGCTCGCGATGGCTACTCCGGTGCCGCCGAAGCCGTCCGCATCTCCAGCTCCTACGCGGTAGGGACGCTTCTCTCCAGCTTCACCGATCCGCGCCCGGCCGGAGAGCCGCGTGCGCGGAGCAGCGCTACTTCTTCTTGCTGTCGCCCGACTCCTGAACGATCCGCTGCTCGTTCTGGCGCTTGGCGATGACGAAGTGGTTGTTGTCGCCATAATTGCGCCACGGACCGGGTGGCACATCGCGCACTTCCACGAACTGCCAGTCGGTCACGTCCGTCGGCGCCAGCCCGAGGTAATCGCGGACCGCCGGGGAAACATCGAGACCGGCGCCGCGGTTCAGGTTCGGCTTGGGTCGCTCGTTCTGGAAAACGTACTGGAAGTGATCCGTTCGGAACGGACCGCAATCTTCCCATTGCGCATAGCAGGTGCGATTCCCCTTCCGGATGGCGATCCAGCGGTCCTTGCAGACTGATTGGCCCGGTCCCGTGTAGCCCTGTCTGAACCATGGAATAACCAGCGCCGCCTCGGGTTTGAATTGCCCGTGGGTGACGTCGTTGTAGGGCAGGGCGCAATAAAACGGGTTCTGCCTCGGAACGAATGAAACCGGAATGTAGTTGCGACGAGCGGAGGCCTCAGGCGTATCGAATCCTCCGTAATTGGAGGTCCAGTTTGCATCCCAGCAACTGCGCACGTTTGGGACAGGATTATTGCCGCTGGGTTGTTCCCCGATCCAGAACACCGTCGTTACGATATTGTTTTTCCACGCGTATTTCGTGGTGCTCGTGCGCGACGCCGTCGGAACGAATACCTGCGGTTCGACCTTCAGCAGCGCCTGCTCGCGCAGCTTCATGGCGTATTTGGCGAAGTCGGCGCTGCTCTCGTACGGCGACTGAGCGTTCAGCGCCGCGCCACTCGCCACAAACGCAAGAAACGCAAAAAATCTTCTCATTAAGGCAATTGGCGGGGTTCTTGTATCCGAAAACGGGCGGTTCGGCAAGCGTTTCCCTCGTGTGGGCCGCCCACTTCCCTCACCGGATGAGCTAGCAGGGTCTGTTCCAGCTCAGGTCCGGCTGAGAAGCGTGTCTCGCCGAAATTCGCTGTCATCACGCTCTGGATAATCGAGCGTGAAATGCAGCCCGCGGCTCTCTTTCCGGCTCAGAGCCGAGTCGACGATCAAGGCCGCGACGGTTGCCAGGTTGCGCAGCTCCAGCAGATCGACCGTGATCTTGAAATTCCAGTAAAACTCCCTGATCTCGCGCTGCAAGTTACGCAGCCGCGCTGCCGCTCGCTGGAGGCGTTTATCCGTCCGGACAATCCCGACGTAATCCCACATGAGGCGACGGATCTCGTCCCAATTGTGGTAAATGACGACCAGTTCATCGACATGCTGGACGTCGCCGGACTGCCACTCCGGCAAAAGAATGACACGCGCCGGATGTGCAATCGGCTGATCGCGGATTGCCGAATCGCAGGCGCGATGTGCGATGACGATGCCCTCAAGCAGCGAGTTGCTGGCGAGACGGTTTGCGCCGTGCAGACCGGTGCACGCAACTTCACCCACCGCGTACAGCCCCGGGAGCGTGGTTGCGCCATTCACATCCGTCCTGACGCCGCCGCATTGGTAATGGGCCGCAGGCACGACCGGGATCGGCTGCTTCGTCATATCAATCCCAAATCGCAGGCACGTCTCGTAAATGTGCGGGAACCGCTCCCGCAGGAACTCGGGCGATTGGTGCGTCATGTCGAGAAACACGCACTGCGCACCGAGTCGCTTAATCTCGGCATCGATCGCGCGGGCAACGATATCGCGCGGGGCAAGCGAGGCCCGCGTGTCATAGCGCGGCATAAAGTCTTCGCCGCGGCTGTTGCGCAAAATTCCGCCTTCCCCACGCAGCGCCTCGGAGATGAGGAACGATTTTGCCTGAGGATGATAAAGGCACGTCGGATGAAACTGGACGAACTCCATGTTTGCGATCACGGCCCCGGCGCGCCACGCGATCGCGACGCCGTCGCCGGTCGCGACGTCGGGATTGGTCGTGTAGAGATAGACCTTTCCGCAGCCGCCGGTCGCCAGCACAAGGCGGTCGGTCCGAACCGTCTCGACTGCCTGCGTCTCCTCGTCGAGCACGTAAACGCCGAGACAGCGATCCTCCGTCGCGAACCCAAGTTTCCCGGCGGTGATCAGATCGACCGCCATGTGGTTTTCGAGCAACTCGACGTTTGGATGTTTCTCCAGATCGCGCAGCAGCGTGTTCTCGATCTCGCGGCCGGTGACATCCTGGACGTGCAAGACCCTGCGCTTCGAGTGGCCGCCTTCCTTGCCGAGATCCAGCTCACGGTGGCCCGAGACCTGCCGTTCGTCGAAATGCAACCCGAGTTCCATTAGCTCCCGAATACGTTCCGGGCCTTCGGTAACTATTGTGCGCACGACGTTTTCGTCGCAAAGGCCTGCTCCGGCTTCGAGCGTGTCGCGCACGTGCAGTTCGAAGGAATCTTCCGCGCTCGAGACGCACGCGATGCCTCCCTGCGCCCACGCGGTGTTGGAATCCGCGCCTTTACGCTTTGTGACCACGGCGACTGATCCGCGCGTTGCAGCCTTTAACGCAAAGCTCAGACCGGCGATGCCGCTGCCG
Source organism: Chthoniobacterales bacterium (assembly GCA_045809925.1). GTDB lineage: Bacteria > Verrucomicrobiota > Verrucomicrobiia > Chthoniobacterales > UBA10450 > CADDYX01. The sequence continues at coordinate 19,980 of JBJMWX010000037.1, read as the reverse complement.
ATCACGACGAAATCGTATTGCCTCATCGCAGCCGCATGTTGTCGATCAACCGAGTGTGGCCGAAGAAGACCGCAACCGCGAGGAGTGAGTTCCGCCTCACCGATTGAATCGGTTCGAGCGTGTCGGCGTCGACCAGTTCGACGTAATCGATCCGGGCGAGCGGAGCTTCCCCGATGGTTTGCCGGACTCGTGCCAAGACCTCTCTTGCGCTGCCGGTGAAATCGCGAGCTCCGCTCAGGGCTTTGTGCAAGACCGCCGCTTGCTTCCGCTCTTCCGCATTTAGATACTGATTGCGCGAGCTACAGGCGAGACCGTCGTCTTCACGCATAGTCGGCGCGCCAATGATCTCGACCGGATAGCTCAAATCCCGCACCAATCGCCGGATGATCGCCAGTTGCTGAAAGTCCTTTTCACCGAAGACGGCCGCGTGCGGCGCGAGAATATTAAAGAGCTTGGCCACCACCGTGCAGACGCCGCGGAAATGACCCGGCCGCGACTTGCCTTCCATGACGCGCGATAACGCAATTTCTTCAACGAAGATCGAGCGGTCTGCTGCATACATTTCGGCGACGGTCGGACGGAAAACGAGGTCCACGCCGGCATCGCGACAGGCACTTTCGTCGGCATTCGTCGGTCGCGGGTATTTCTCGAAATCTCCCCCGGGCGCGAACTGCAGCGGATTGACGAAGATGCTGAGCACAATCTCGCCGTCATTGCCGGCCGCACCCCGGGCAATCCGAACCAGCTCAAGATGTCCGCGGTGTAGCGCGCCCATCGTCGGCACGAGTACGCGGCGCTTCGTGCTCCCGCCGACATACTGGCGCGCCTCCGCGATTCCCGTGATGATCTTCATTCGAGCCAGATTGCCTGCCTCGCGAAACGAAATCGCCGGTGCCCAAAATTGCGCCAGCCGGCGCGCTCAACTAACTCGCGCATCTCCCGGAACGAAAATGCGCGCTGGGCTGACAGACGTCCATCGACCTTTGTCATCGGTTCCCGAAAGATGATCGCAGTGAGCAGATACACCCCAACCGTTGCCAGTAACCCGCGCCGCAGATCGGCGACGAGAACAAACCGGTGCGACAGTTCACGCATCCGGCGCAGCAATCGCACAGCGTCGTCATCGCCGAAATGATGCAGAGCGAGCGAGCAAAGGACGGCGTCGAACGGCTCTGGCGCGTGAAACGTGAGGACATTCGCCTGGACAAATTCAATCTCGGGATAGTTCGCGCTCAGCCGGCGCGCAATTTCGAGCGTTGCCGCCTGCTGATCGAGCGCAGTGATCCTGATCTGGGCGCCATTCTCGCGAGCATGCCTGGTGATCAGGCGCGGGATATCGCCAGAGCCGGTCGCCAAATCGAGGATGCGCAGACGATCTCCGCGTTTGATCCATCGACGCAGAAAATGCCGCACAAGCGCATGGCTGCCAAACCAACGATTCAGCTGCTGCAAATTATGCAGATCGATCTCCAGCTCGCGCGAGACCGGCTGAGGCCGGTCCATCAGCTCCGGCACTGCCGGATCGAATCGACGGCTCATACAGTCTGGAGCGGCGGCCGAGGACGGCCGCATTCAACAGCTCCGGCGCTCATGGAGCGCTACTACAAGCTAAGGAATTGCTGCCATCCTTCCGGCAGCACCGACGTCTCGATCTCGCTCGCGATGCGGCCTTCGAATTCCGGCCGGAAAGACGTGCTCGTCCCGTAGACCATGATTGCGTCTTCCGAGCCTTCGACTCGAATCGCGTGCGCCACTCCCGGCGCGATCACCAGACCGGCGTTGTTCGCACTGCGGTGGTTATCGCCATCGATCCAGATGCGCATGACTCGCGGCGGCATCCCGGCGCGGATGTCGTAAAGGAGCATCTCGACCATGCCTTGCGGAAAAAACATTACGTCCCATTGCTCCTCATCGTAGCAGCGGAGGGAATAGTTCTCCGGTTCATCAACAAAGAGGCGCCGCATCCATTCCTCCGGGGCGGCGCCGCTTGGAATATTCGGCGGATGGACATGAAACCCTTTTGCTGTGCCGGCGAACATCCGTGCCGTGGCCCACTGCTTCGGCCAGAAACCAATCCGCGAGAGGATGCCTTCGTCCCGGCGGGCAAATTCACCGAAAATTCCGCGATGGCGCTGCGGGTAAATGGTGCGCGAGAAAATCTCGATCCCCGGAATCCATGCCTCTCGCACTTCCGGCTTGCTTCGGTCAAGCCCAGCCAGCTTCCCGGCTTCGACCCCGAGGTCACTTAGCTGCCGGGCGAAGTCGCGTATGCCGTAATCGCGCATCGACAGCGCTTGACGCGCGGCGCTCGAAATCCCCTCCCACAGTTTGTCGCCGTTGCCCATTCCGCTCAGTTGCCTAACGAGAAATCCGCGCGCTCACGAGAAAGATTTGGATTGTAGTAGGGATCGTTCTCCAACACGTCCGGCCAGCGTTCCTGCATCACGCTTGTTTCCATGGGCTCGATACTGCGACGGCGCGAGCCGTGTTCGTGGTGATAAAGCTTCGCATAAGGCGTATAGACAATCAGGTAACCGGCTCGTCGGATTTTCAAACAGAGATCGACGTCGTTAAACGTGACGGGGAGCCGCTCTTCGTCGAAACCGCCGACTTCCTCGAAGACATCGCGCCGCGTCATCAGGCACGCACCAGTCACCGCGCTATAGTTTCGAGTCACTTGCAACTGGCGGCACACGCCGGGCGCTTCGGCCGGAAATCCGCGGAAGGCGTGCTCGGCGACGCCGCCGACGCCAACCACAATGCCGGCGTGCTGAATGGTGTCGTCTCCGAAGAGCAAACGCGCCCCGACCGCGCCGACTTCCGCGCGCTGGACGTGCTCCGCCATGGCAGTGAGCCAGCCCGACTCAATGACTTCGGTGTCGTTGTTCAGGAAAAGCAGCCACGGGCTGTCGGTCTGCTGGACGGCAAAGTTGTTGATCGCGGAAAAGTTGAATGGCCCGCTGTAGCGCAAGAGACGATGCGGGAAATTGGCAAAATATTCGCGGGCCTCTCCCGATGTACTGTCGTTGTCCACCACTACTATTTCGTAGGGCTCGTAACTCGTCCGCGCCATGCTGTTGATGCAGCGTGCGAGCAGATCAACGCGATCGCGCACCGGAATGATTATCGAAATCTTCTTCGGTTCCGTCACATCGCGCTTGATTGAATAGGCGTGGGTCCGCCAATCGACCACGACATGGCCGGGTTGGCGGGTGCGCTTCAGATGCGCCTCAACCGCGAGGCGGCCCGTCTCGAGCGATTGCGGTTTGCGCCTGATGTTATCCGCCGTGGAAGCGTCACTTCGTCGCCAGTGATAAAGCACCCGTGGCACGTGATAGATACGCGAGCCGCGCTCGATGATTCGGAAAAACAGGTCGTAGTCCTGCGCGCCATCGTACTCGGAACGGAAACCGCCGATCTCATGCAACACCTCGCAGCGCACCATCGTGAAGTGACAGACATAATTGCAGGCCAGGAAAAAATCGGGAGACCAGTCAGGTTTCAAAATCGGCGCGTCGAGGCCGGATTCGGTCAGCTTGTCTTCGTCGGAGTAGATGAGATCGGCGTCGCGATGGGTCTGGAGCAGTTTGACGTGCTGAAAAACAGCGTCCGGCTCGAGCACGTCGTCATGGTCGAGAAATCCGATCCAGTCGCCTGACGCGACCTCACGCGCTCGATTGGACGCTGCGGAAATGCCGCCGTGTTGGGAGGTGTGAGTAACGACAATCCGCGTCTCGGTTTTGCCTACTTCGTCGAGGAACGCGAGCAACTCCGGATCAGTTGATTTGTCATCGCTCAACACGAGCTCCCAGTTCTCGTAAACCTGAGCGCGCACCGAGTCGATTGCCGCCCGCAGCCATGGCAGGGGCGTGTTGAAAACGGGGGTGATGATGCTGACGCGTGGTTGGTAGATGAATGTCCGCGCCTCGTCGCGCATGTGTTGCAGTTGTTCCGGCTTGGCCCGGCGCCGTTCGAACCACTGCTGGTATTCCGTCAGTTGATGTCCCCCGCGCGTCGGCCAGTGTTTGCGCAGCCCGCGAATAAGCTTTTGCGGTAGTCGGTAGGGTGCGAGCAGCACCTGCCCGACTTTGCGCTCCGGCGATCTGCGCAGCGCGTGCTTCTCTTCTTTGAGCTGTTTGATGCTGCGCCGATACTCCTTCAGTTTGAGCAGCTTCTGCTCGAGGTTCGCAATGTGGCGGTCGGCTGCTTCGAGTTCCGCCATGCGCGTTCGCAACGCGCGCTGCAATCGGCGCACCTCATTGTCCAGCTGCGTGAGCTGTTCTTCAGGCGTGGCCGGGTTCGCGCTGCGCAACCCAGTTTGCGCGCCATCTGCATGTGCGGGCGAGTGCACGCTGCGACTTTATATTGATTGAAGGGCGGCGCAGGCAAATTTACGCTGCGCGCGGCTTCGCCACCGCATGCTCGATTTCAGCATTTACCTCCTGTATCGCGCGGGTTTGGCGGTGATTGGGGCGCTCCCCCTCAGGCTGCTCTTCCGCCTGGGCGGCGCCGCCGGTTTCTTCTGCTGGCTCTTTCTGGGTCATTACCGCCGTCTTGCCCGTCATAATGTGGCGATCGCATTCGGCGACGGAATGTCCGACGGCGAGATGCGACATCTGGTTCGGCGCAGCTTTCAACGCCTTGGGGCGAACCTGCTTTGCACCGTCAAAATGACTTCAATGCCACTGGAGGCCATCGGGCAGCACGTCGAGATGGACATCGACGTGGCGCGGGCGCAGGAACGCGCCGGTCGATCGGCGGTTGTGGTTCTGAGTCACCTCGGAAATTGGGAAGCGCTCGCGCAGCTACTTCCGACGCTGTTTCCCGGCGTCGCGACCGGCGCCGTCTACCAGCGGCTGCGCAATCGCCATATCGACGAACACATTCGCACCCGGCGACGCCGTGCCGGACTCCACCTTTTCGATCGTGCCGCCGGTTTCGGTCGAGCCGTGGATCTGCTCCGCGATCGCGCCGGCATTGGCGTTCTGAGCGATCAACATGCCGGCGACAAAGGTGTCTGGACCCCGTTCTTCGGCCGGCTCGCTTCAACGACGACGCTTCCCGCGCTGCTAGCGAAGCGAAGCGGCGCTTCCATCCTTGCCGCTACCGTGCAGACCACCGGCGTCGCGCGCTGGCGCATGACGTTCACGCCCCCGTTCGATACGCCAGCTGATTCAGTCGAGTCGTTGACGGCGAAAGCCAACCGGGTCATCGAGCAGCAAATCCGCGCCGCGCCGGAAGATTGGTTTTGGGTCCACAATCGCTGGAAAACACCGAAGCCGAATTTCCTGCTCACCCGCTACAGACGCGGCGTCTATTTATCGCCCGAAATTACCAGCGCGACACTGAAGCCGTTTCGGATTCTGATCCGCAGCAGCAACTGGCTTGGCGACGCGATTATGAGCATGCCCGCGGTGCGGGCAATCAAGCACGGTCGCCCCGACACGCACATCACGGTTTTAACGCCCCCGCACCTCGCGCCCGTCTGGCAGCTCGCGGCCGGTGTCGATCAGGTGATCGTCGCGCCTGCGAGATCTCTTCTCGCGACATCACGCCTGATCAAACGGCAGCCGTCTTTTGACGCCGCGGTTCTTTTTCCGAATTCGCTGCGCGTCGCGCTTGAAGTCTGGCTTGCGGGTGTCCCCCGCCGCCTCGGTTATCGCGGCCACACGCGCAAATGGCTGCTCAACCAGATAGTGAGCGAGCCGATTCAACCGGCTCCGCCCGAGCATCAGTCACGTCGGTATCTGCGCATCGCGTGCGAACTCGGTACCACTGGCGAGCTCGACGAGTTTGGACTGGACGGTGCGCGGTCAGGAGGCGAAGGACCTGTCCGCCTCGGACTCTGTCCGGGAGCTGAGTACGGGCCGGCGAAACGGTGGCTGCCGGAGCGTTTTGCTCAAGCTGCGGCAGCTGTTTCGGCCGAAAGGGACGTTCACTGGATCCTGTTCGGAACAAAGAAGGACACATGCGCTGGTGTAGAAATTGCCGACGCACTCGGCGCGCGCTGCACCAACCTGATCGGCCAGACAACAATGGAGGAATTGATCGCTCGACTCCGCGAGTGCCGTCTGCTCCTGACCAATGACACCGGCACGATGCATCTCGCCGCGCTGCTCAATGTGCCGGTGGTCGCGGTCTTTGGTTCAACCGAACCGCGCCTGACCGGGCCGCTTGGAAAAGGCCATCGCGTCATCCGCCACCACGTAGAATGCAGCCCGTGTTTTCTGCGCGAGTACCCAATCGATTTTCGCTGCATGCATGCTGTTTCCACGCGCGAAGCTGTGGATGCTATTTCACTCATGCTCGGCGGCCTCGAAGGAGGCGGAGGCGGCAATCTCGCGCCTTGAGGTAACCGCGTTCCTCGACTTGCCTCAGAATGGCAGCCATGCTCGCGGTCACGTGAACGGCGAGACGGCGCGCATCCGGACCGAGGTGCAGGTGATGTTTTTCGACACCGACTGCGGCGGAGTCGTGCACAACATCGCCTATCTGCGTTTCATCGAGATCGCTCGCACGCTCCTCGCCGAGCGCCTCGGACTAGTTCTGGCCGAGATGTCCCGCATGCAGCAGTACCCGGTAGTCGTCCGGACAGAGATTGATTATCGCCGCGCCGCCAAACTCGGCGATCACCTCGTGATCGACGGCTGGCTCGACAAGCTGCAGCGCGCCCGCTTCTGGTGCGGTTTTCGGATCGAGCGGCCCGCGGACACCACACTGATTGCGGAATGCCGACAGACGCTCGCTCTCATTGAGATGCCATCGGCAAAACTGCTTCGTCTCCCCGACCACTGGCAGGGTTATCGCCGGCCTAACGACTGAGTCGTCGAAATGGTCGCAAGCGCGCGAACTTTCTCTCTGCAGGACGTGGTCGCCGGGCCGCGCGTATTGCCGCCGCCGCCGACACGGCACGCGCTCCTCAGTTTTCTGATCGCGCTTGCCGCCGTGCTCCACATCGGCACGACCGGCTGGGGCGATCTGTATGGCGAAACCGAAGGGCAGTATGCCGGCGGCGCGCGCGAAATGTTGCAGGAACACCACTGGCTCGTTCCCACTAATGACGGCATCCCGCGCCTGCAAAAGCCGCCCCTGCTCTACTGGCTCATTCTGGTGTCCTTCAAAGCCCTGGGCGTGACCGCGACCGCGGCGCGGCTGCCGATCGCTGTTGCTACGATCGGGTCAGTTGCGCTGACGTTCTTAATCGGGGAACGGCTCTTCGGTTACTGGCGCGGCTTCCTTGCCGGTCTGCTCCATCTTTCCTGCAGCGGCACATTCCTGCTCGGGCGAATCATCATGCCGGAGCCGGTCTTCAGTGCATTGATCAGCGCGGCGATTCTGTGCGCGATCTGCGGATATCAGGAACGACGTTGGCGGCGAGTTTGGTTTGCCGGCTGGTGGATTGCCGCTGCCCTGGCCTGTTTAACAAAAGGCCTCCACGGTTTGCTCTACCCCGCGGCGATCTGCGCGCTGCTCGCGATCTTTTACCGTGAGGCACGGATGCGATTCCGCGCGCTGCTCTGGTGGCCTTACCCGCTCCTGTTTATTGCCATCGTTGCGCCGTGGTACGTCTGGTGTGCGCGGCATTTCCCCGGATTTCTGGCCGAACTGAACGGGTCGGAATTGCTCGTTCACTTACTGGGCCGTGCCGATGCGACCCACAGTTACGAGAACGTGCCCCGTTTGCAGTTCGTCCTCCTCCACCTCGCATGGTGGTTTCCAGGATCGCTCCTCATTCTGCCTGGCCTCATCTTCTCCGCCGACCGCATCTTCCGTCCGCGCGAAATCGAATTTCCCGATGCCGTCCTCCTCTGCTGGATTGCGGTGGTGATCCTGCCGCTTTTCGTCATCGGCCAGCGACAGGATTACTATTCGATGAGCATGTGGAGCGCCTTCGCCGTCTGGGCGGTAATCGCTTGGGAACGGATGCGGCGAAAATTCCGGCGAGCGGGACTGGTCATTTGCATCCTGTGCGGCGTCGCGGCGGCGACGGTCGCAGCGCTCTTGCGGTCGGCGGAAAACAATCCAGCGGCCGGGTGGCAGGAAACCAGCGCGCGCGCGACGGCATGGCAGACTCTGCAGGCAATGCCGACGGCCGTGTGGCACAGCATGACTTCGATGTTGGCCATCATCGCGATCGCGCTCGTCTGCTGCGGTCTGATCGCCCTCTACCTTACGAAGCGGCGGCGCACCCGGATTGCGCTAACCGTCGCGCTCTCGGCGATGATTCCGATCGGGCTCAGCGCCGTTGAAGGCGTCGGACGTGTCGCGCCCTATTTTTCCCTCGCTGATGCTGCCCGCTTCCTCAATGAGCGGCTCGGCGAGCGCGGAGAAGTGTTTTACGAAGGCTCACTCCACGCCGGCAGCAGTTTGCTCTTCTACCTCAACCATCCGGTTTTCCTCGTGAACCAGAAACCGGAGCCGTTTGAAGCGCGTTATAGCGCGGCTGCGAGATATTTCGACGAAACGACGTTACTCAATCGCTGGAGCACCGCGGATCCGATCTATCTCCTGGTTGAGGAAAATCGCATCTCCTACTGGCGGCAAGTAATCAGCGAACGAGTGCACGTTTATCACCAGGTGGCGACCTGCGGCACCTACGTCGTGCTCAGCAATCAGCTCTAGGCGATCTACCGCGACTCGACCGGCGCGCGCACATCATCGGCCAGCAGTCTGCCCCACCAGCCGTTGTCAGGATGCACACGGGCGACCTTCTGCCCACCGGCGACGAGCGGCCGATGCTCGTTCCCCCATTCGAAAACTGAACCTTCGAGGTTCTGTACGTTGATAAAGCCGGCGGCGAGGAGGCGCCGCGCCATTTCGGACGAGCGATAGCCGACTGAACAGTAGGTGACGATGGGCGCATTGCGCGGCACTCCCACTAAATCGGCCGGCGCACCCGGATCGATCCGCCTCGCACCCGCCAGGTGGCTGACATTCCACTCCGGTTCTGTCCGCACATCGAGCAGCACTGGTTTTTCCCGCTGCGGGTCAGCCAGCCAGTCGGCCAGTTGGGCGGTCGTGATCCGCCGGACGTTCGGATATTTCGCGCGGATCGCGTTTTTCAGTACGAACCATTCGAACCCTTCCGTCCTGGCGAATGCCATCCCCACTGCGAGCAGGATGAGTAGCGTCATGAACATCCCGAGCCGCGCGTTCGAGGCGCGCGGACGCGGGTTAAGGGGGCTGATAAGTTCCATTTGAAAAACCGGCGGGCCGTCGTAGTTTCGGCGCTCAATTTCGCCCAACAAGTTTATGTCGCAGCATCGCAGTCTCAAGAGCGCCAGCACCATCGCGACAAAGCGCAATGTTCTAAAGCGCTTTGAACGCGTCGAGCTGCTGAAGAAGCGCGGTCAGTGGAAGGACCGCCAGAAAGTACTCGGGCTTCCGAAAACGAAGCCGGACGTTTAGCCGTCGTGGAGTGTGAGAGGATGGAGTAATGCGCTCCATCGCCACGACTCCCTTGACTCCACTGCTCGGTTACTCCAGTTCCGCCTCGTGCGCCTCAATCGTTACCTCGCGGCGGCGGGTGTCGGCTCGCGGCGCAAATGTGACCAGCTGATCGCCGAAGGCCGCGTCACGATCAACGGCCGTGTCTGCACCGATTTCAGCGCCGAGCCCTGCCCTCGCGACCACGTTAAGGTCAACGGCAAGCTCATCCACGTTGAGCGGCCGCTCACGATTATTCTCAACAAGCCGGTCGGGTTTGTTTCGACCGGGAGCGACCCGCATGCGCGCAACACCATCTTCGACTTGCTTCCGCCGAAGTTCCCGCGCCTGTTCAATGTCGGCCGTCTCGACACCCAAAGTGAAGGGCTGCTCATTCTGACCAACGACGGCGAACTGGCGCAGCGCCTCACCCACCCGCGATTCAAGGTGGACAAGGAGTACGAGGTGATCCTCGATCATCCGTGGGATCACGCGCTCACGCCGAAGTTGCTCCGCGGCGTCATGCTTGACGGGCAAAGGGCCAAAATCGAGCGCGTGCAAATCATCTCGCCGACTCGTCTCCGGCTCGTCCTGCGGCAGGGACTTAACCGGCAGATCCGGCGGATGCTTTACTCGGTCGGTTACGAGGTGAAGCGGCTCGTGCGCACTCGAATCGGCGATCTGCGGATCGGCGATCTCCCGCGCGGGCATTGGCGCCCGCTCACGTCCCGTGAGCTACTCCGCCTCGGCCCGCAGGATCTCAAGCGGCGGGGCGCTGCCGAGGCCGCGACTCGTCAATAATCCCACCGCAACAGTTACAACGCTCACCACGATTGCGGTGATCGGCAGAGGCCAGAAGGACGACGCATAGCTCAGCTTGAAAACAAATCGTGCCAGCGCCCAGCTCGTGCCGAGCGCGAGCACAATTCCGGTCGCGCTCGCGATCAGCCCAAGAAGGAAATATTCAGCGCAAAGAATTTTCCAGATCTGCGCGCGCGAGGCGCCGAGTGTGCGCAGCAGAATGCTCTCCTTCAGCCGCTGATATCGTCCGCTCCAGATCGTGCTGCCGAGTACGATCAAACCAGCGCCCACGGTGAAGAGCGACATCACGCGAATGACGAGCGCAACCTTGGACAAAATCGAGTCGACCGTCTGAATGACGGACGTGAGGTCCAGCGCGGAGACGTTCGGGAACGCTGTCACCACGGCGTTCTGCAACCGAGCCGATTCGGCCGAATCGCGCACGCGGCTCACCAGAACATTGAAGGTCGGGGCAGTCTCGAGCACGCCCGCCGGAAACACGACGAAGAAGTTCGTCTGAAATCGCTTCCAATCGATGTCGCGCAGGCTGGCGATCCGGGTCGGGATTGGAATTCCCTGCACGTCGAAGACGAGTTCGTCGCCGATCCGCGCGCCGAAATCGTGCGCGATTTCGTGGTCGATCGAGATCGGTACCACATCACCGGGATGATAATCGACGCGGCCAATCCACTTTCCATCGGTCAGCTTTTCTGTCTCGGTCAATTGCTCCCGATAGGTGACGCGATATTCGCGCTCGAGCTCCCACTCTGGAATCTTGCGCTTCGGATCGGCGCGAATTTCATCCGTTTTCCGGCCTTTGATCTCCATCAGCCGCATCGTCACGATCGGCGCTTCCTGGATGACCGGCAGGCCGACTGATCGGACGAGCTCGCGCAGTGACGCCACCTGGTCCGGTTGAATATCGAAAAGAAAGATGTTCGGCTGATTATTGCGATCGATCGAACGGACCTGCGCGAGCAGCACTTCGCGTGTGAGATAAAGATTGAGGAGCAGGAATGTTCCCAATCCGAGCGAGAGAGTGAGCAGCAGAGTCCGATTGTTAGGGCGGTAGAGATTCGCCAGTCCCTGACGCAGGACGAAGCTCCAGTTGCGTGGAAAAAATCGGCGGACGCCGCGGATAAGCAGTTGCGCAACAGCGGCAAGAATAGCGATTGCGACTCCGAGTACACCGGCGAAAACCAGACCGCGCTGCCACGTTTCAGATTGCGAAATGGCAAACGCAGTGATGCCGATGGCGATCAGCGCGTAGACGATCGCCACGGCCGGATCCCTTCGTCGCGGCCGCGTCGCTTCGGCGCGAAGCACCTCGAGCGGCGCAACATGGCGGAACCGAAGCAGTGGCGGCAAGGCGAAGAGAATGCAGATTGCGAATCCGAGAGCGACGCCCCGAACGATCGGCTCCCACGTGATCGTGGTCGGTATCGCGAGCGGCAGAAACGTCTGCAGCACGCGCGGAAAAATCTTCTGCATCAGTACGCCGAGGGCTGCGCCGGCGATTCCACCGACCAATCCCATGGCCGCGGCCTGAAGCAGATAAACGAGAACGGTGCCGCGACCTGACATTCCCAGGCACCGCAGAATCGCGCCGGTCCTTCGCTTCTGCTCCAGATGTGCGCTGATCGCGCTTCCGACACCAACAGCGCCGAGGAGCAGCGCGATGAACCCGATCAGGTTGAGAAAGCGGTAAAGATTCTCGAGCGCTGTGCCGAGATCCTTTTTGCGTTTGGCGACGGAATCATATTCGAGCCGGAGGCGCTGCATTTGCGGCGCCAGTTTGCCGATGCGCTCCTCGCTATTCTCGCCTTCGGGAAACTGAACGTAATCGCGGTAATGCGCGACGCTGCCCGGCTTCAGCAGATTCGTCCGCGCAACGTCCTGCAGCCCGATGTAAACACGCGGAGCGAATGAGCCCGCCGCCGACGCCTCGCCCGGCATTTTCTTCAGCGCACCGGCGATCGTGAACTCCGCGTCGCCAAGTTTCATCACGTCACCAGCCCGGGCGCCGAATTGAATGAGCAAACTTTCTTCGACCACGGCGCTACCTCCGTTGTGAAACTCGCGGGCTGCAGTGGGCGGCGTCGTTTCCATTACGCCATAGAACGGGAAGTCGCCACCGAGCGCGCGAAGATGGACCATGCGCGTGCTGCTCGTACGCGGGAAAACCGCCATGGTTGTAAAGCGGACCTCGCGCGCCTGCCTGTCGCTTAACGAGTGAAGGAAGGCCTCCTGTTCCGCTGTGAAGGTGCGAGACGATTCGACAATCAGGTCGGCGCCGATCAGTGACCGCGCCTGATCGTCAATCGCGCGTGCCAGGCTGTGCCGAAACGAGCCAATTCCAACAAGCGCTGCGATGCCGAGCGTGATCGAGGTTGAGAAGAGCAACAGTTGGCGCCGGCTCGAGCGGCTATCGCGCCACGACATTGTTGCAGCGAACGCCGCCCTCATATCATCTCGCCGTTGCGCAGACGAATCGTGCGCTCAGTGACCGCTGCCACGTCGGAATCGTGCGTCACCAGCACCAGCACCGTGCCTGCGCTGCGGTTCAATTCCATCATGATTTCGATCACACTCTTGCTCGTTTCCGCATCCAGGTTGCCGGTCGGTTCATCGGCAAAAAGAATCTTCGGTCGATTGATAAAAGCGCGCGCCAACGCCACCCGCTGCTGCTCGCCGCCGGAAAGCTGGGCAGGATAATGGTCATGCCGATTGGCCAATCCAACCCGATCGAGCAGTTCACGCCCGGCCCGGCCGGCGCCGCGATCGCCGCGCAGTTCCATCGGTACCGTGACGTTCTCGATCGCGGTCAGTGTCGCGATAAGCTGAAAGTTTTGAAAAACGAACCCGACGTATTGATTACGAATCCGTGCGCGTTCGTCTTCGCTGATGTGACCGATGGATATGCCGTTCAAAACCACTGAGCCGGAAGTTGGCTGGTCGAGGCCGGCGCACAATCCGAGCAGAGTGGTTTTTCCGCTGCCGGAGGGCCCAAGGATGGAACAGGTCGCGCCTTCCGGCAGCGAGAAGGAGATGTTCTTAAGCACCGTCAGGTCACCCGCCGCCGTCCGGTACGTCTTGGTGAGCTGCTGAATGTCGAGAACGGGAGCGCTGGTCATTGACGGGTGCTGCGGGTGCGGTTTGCTTACCCGAAATCAATCGGCGCGCATGGGGAAATTAAACCTGAGGGTAATCGCGCTCGCTGCCGCGCTCGTCGCGTCGAGCGCGCTCGCACAGTCCGGGAGGACGATCGTCTTTCTTGGCGACAGTCTCAGCGCGGGCTTTGGCGTGCAGCCGAATGAGGCGTTCCCCGCCCTGATCGCCGAGAAGCTGCGCACCGAGCATCTGCCTTACGAGGTGGAGAATGCCGGAGTGAGCGGTGATACCACGGCAGGCGGACTGCGTCGCGTTGATTGGCTGCTGCAAAAGAAGATCGATGTGCTCGTGCTCGAGCTCGGTGCCAACGACGGACTGCGCGGACTCTCGACCGACGCCATGAAGTCGAATCTCGAGGCAATCATCAAGAAGGTGCGTGCGAAAAATCCGGAGGTGAAGGTGGTGATCGCCGGGATGCAGATGCCGCCCAACCTTGGCGGGGACTATTCCGCGGGCTTCCGGCGGGTCTATCAGGAGGTGGCGGCGGAAACGAATGCCGTGCTGATTCCGTTTCTTCTCGATGGCGTCGGCGGCGTACGTGATCTGAACCAGCCCGATATGATTCACCCCACAGCGGCGGGCCATCGTCTTGTTGCGGAAAACGTCTGGCGCGTACTCGAACCCCTCCTGCGCGATAAAGCAACCTAGAGGCGATTGACACAACCGCCTCTACTCTACGTCAGATGAACCAATTCCAGCTGGACGGCTGCACCGCTCTGATTACCGGTGCCTCTGCCGGTCTTGGGCGCGAGTTCGCACGACAACTCGGAGGGCGCGCCGGGGCCCTCGTGCTCGTCGCTCGGCGCGCCGAGCGTTTGGGCGAGCTGCGGGACGAGCTGACGAAGCGCGATCCGAATCTCAACGTGCTGATTCGGCCGACCGATCTCAGCAACAGGCAGGAGGTCGAAGAGCTATGCGCCTCCCTCGACCGCGATAAAATCAACGTCGATCTGCTGATCAACAACGCTGGCATCGGTGATTATGGTTCGGTTGCCACGAGCGACGCCGCACGTGTCGAAAAAATTCTTGCGGTGAACATGACCGCGCTCACCACCCTTACCCACCGCCTGTTGCCCGCGATGGTCGCGGCCAGGCGCGGCGCCATCTTAAACGTCAGCTCGTCCGCCGGTTTCCTGCCGATTGCCGGGATGGCTGTCTACAGCGCAACCAAGGCGTACGTGAACAGCTTTTCGGAAGCGCTCCGGATGGAGTTGCGCGGCAGCGGTGTTCGCGTGACGACGCTTTGTCCCGGTCCCGTGCACACAGAATTCGGCGAGACGGCGCAACGTCCGCACACCAAGGCACGAATTGCTCCGGAAATCTCCCATGTCTCCGCCGAAACAGTCGTCCGCGCCGCGCTGGACGCAGTAGAGCACGACCGCCCCCTCGTCATTCCGGGCTTCGTCATGAAAGTGGGAATGACAATCCTGCGCGCGATACCGATGCCACTGCTCCGGCTGACCGCGCGGCTAAACCGCCGCGGCGAAGTGTAGATGTGCGTGTTCCCACGCGCAGAAGATTCGGCAAGCAGCTGAGGACAGCCACCACTACGCGAGACGCGATTTCCGCGTCGCGAAAATGTGCGCGTAAATGCGGGAGCCCTTGCTTAGAATTCTACCATGATCCTGGTTACAGGAGCTGCGGGTCACATCGACCATCGTGTGGCTGAACTGCTCGGGGAAAGGGCGAACAACTGCGGCTCATGCTTCGCGATGCACGTCGCGCCCCAGCGTTGCCGAACAGCCGTCTATGGGGCCGATACGGGCAATGGAACTATCCGTCCGGGTACCGAAATACTCTAATTGCCGCGCTGCGGAGGTTCGCTCGCGTTGTACGAAGAGGTGACCGACGCACCCGATCGACTCAGTTATCGATCTTTTCGAAATGCTGTTGCCGGTATCGTGGATATCGGTCGATGAAGCGCCGCTGCATGGCGGAGGCGCGGTTTCCCATCGCGCCGGTCGACGCCTGGAAGTGATCCCGCAGTTGGAAGAGAAGGTCGCCGGGTTCTGTCACGAGAATCCGGTCGTGGCGCGCGTGCTGGATGGGAACTTCGATCCGGCACTGAAGGTCTCCGATTTCGCAACCTTCCGGGAATTTGAGCGCACTGCGTTTTACCAGGAGATTGCACGTTTTATGCCTGGCTGGCGGGAACCAGGCTGCGGTCGCAGTGCGCGTTCCGGGTAAATTCGTCCGCTTCGGGTTAAACCGCGACCGCGCGTTCAGCGAGGAGGAATTGTTCATGCTCGAACTGCTCCAGCCACACATCGAGCGCGTGCTGCGCCAGTGGCCCCCGCATCTCGCGTTTGTCACCCGGTCGCCTCTAACCACGCGTGAGCGCGAAATCCTCCACTGGGTCGCGGAGGGTAAACGCGACGGCGAAATCGCAAAAATCCTGAAGCTAAGCATCAGGACGGTTGAGCAGCATGTCCGCACGTGTCTCCGCAAGCTCGACGTGGATAAGCGCGGCGGGGCGGCGGCGGAAGTTTGGCGTGCGCGGCGCAGCGCGGAACGCGCGGAGAGTTCCGCAGCGTGACTGCGCCGACTCGGGGTCAGCGAGCTCGCCCTACAGTCTGGCGGCTAGCTCTTTTTATATTTAACCGAGCAGCCGTAAGGCCGGGACTGCGGTGTCGTGACTGATTTGCCCGACATCGTTTCGTCCAGCGCCACTTTCACGTAATTCGTTGAGCTTGAGATGTCCGCCGGGTTCGGCGTTGCTTTGCTGTCGATCGCTCCTTCGTAAACGATCTTGCCCTCGGGATTGATGATCACCATGTCCGGCGTGTTCTTCGCGCCGTAGAGCTGACCGACCTTGCCTTCGGGATCGAGGAGCAGCGCACTCTGCTTCGTTTTCCATTCGCTTCGCTTCTGCTCCGCCTGCTCGGCGGTGAGATTGCCTTCGAGGCCCGGCGCGTTGGAGTCGATCGTCAGCCAGACTACTCCTTTGCTCGTGTACTCCTGCTGGAGCTTCTGCATGTTGCCGCTGCCGTAGTGTTTCTTCACGAAGGGGCACTCGGGATTGAACCACTCGAGGACGACGTACTTGCCCTTGTATTGCGAAAGCGAGTGACTCTTGCCCTTTGAATCGCTGGCGGTGAAGTCCGGCGCGGCGCTGCCGACCGGCGGCGGGGCGTCGGTGGCCATGAGGGCGGATGCGGCGACGAGCGACGCAACAAGAGTGATGAACATTTGTTTCATATTGTACTTAGTGGACTGCGACTGTGGTCGTGAGGTTATCGAGCTTGTCTAACACCATGCTTTTCGTGAGCAACTCGGGGAGCACAATCGGCGCCCGGTCGCCCGGCGGGTAAAGCACGTAAAGTGGGACACCTGGCCGGCCAAATTGTTTAAGGATTTTCGTGATCGTTGGATCGGCGTTCGTCCAGTCGGCTTTCAGTTTAACAATACCGTGTCGCTGGAATGCCTCCCGCACGACGCTGCTTTCCAGGACAGTCGCCTCGTTGAATTTGCACGAAAGACACCACGCGGCGGTGAAGTCGACGAAGACGGCACTCCCCGCAGAGCGCGCGTCAGCCAGTCGATCGGGCGTGAATGCCTGCCAATCGCCCGATGGCTCTCGCGCCGCGGAAGTGAGCCGGGCGCTCGCGAACTTGTTGCCAACGAAATAGAAGCCGCTGCCCAGCACGAGCATAACCATGAGCACGAGTATGACGGCGCGCCTGGTTCCCGAGGTCGTCGCGGTGATGAAACTGCCTTTCATCCAGCAGGCGATGCTGACGGCGAGCAGAAAACAGCAGGCCCACACGACGGCTTCTGCGCCGCGTTCGGCGCCAAGCACCCAGAGTAAAAAGAGCAGGGTGGCCAGGAGCAGGAACCCCATGAACTGCTTTACGTGCAGCATCCAGGGACCCGGCTTCGGCAGGAGGCGGAGCCACGCAGGTTGGGCCGAAAGCAGTACATAAGGCAGCGCCATTCCCGCGGCGATCGCAGTGAACATCGCCAGAATGATGAGGGCCGATTGGGTGAAGGCGAACCCCAGCGCAGTGCCGAGAAAAGGCGCGGTGCACGGCGTGGCCAGCACAGTCGCAAACACGCCTTGAAAGAACGAACCGGCCTCACCTTCCCGATCGCTCAACCCGACGGCGGCGCGCGTGACTGGTTGCGGCAACGCGACTTCGAAAACGCCGAAAAGATTCAGCGCGAACACGACCACAATCGCGCTCATGACCACGACAAAAACGGGACTGGTGAACTGCACTGCCCAGGTGATCTCGTGCCCCGCCTGCTTCAACGCAATGAGCAGAAGCGCGAGCGCGATAAACCACGCGAAGATCCCGGCTGCGAACGATAGGCCGCTCCGGAGAATCCTGCGCCTGCTCTTCCCGGCATGCTGCACAAAGCCGAAGATCTTGAGCGAGATCACCGGCAGGACGCAGGGCATCAGGTTCAGGATGAAACCGCCGATGAACCCGAAGAGAAGGAACTTCGCCAGACCGCCCGCCGCACGCTGCTGCGCGGCAGCCGGCGCGCCCGATGCCAGGAGCCACGCGTTGCGATCGGCGCCGTTCTCCTCTTTTCCGAAAGTGACGACGCCATTAAGCGCGTTGAGCTTCGTGTCCGCGTTTTCCACCGGGATGCGAAAGGTGACGCCGTCCGGCGCGTTCTCGCGCTTTGGATGGCCAACAACCACATTGCCCTCCGGGAGCGGGAAGAAATCGACCGACGAATAATTAGCCAGCGCGGTACTTGTCACGGTCAACGTGAGCTCCGATGAGGCGCGGGACCATTTGGTCGTCGCGACACCCGTCGGCCAAGGCTGCGGGAGCGATCGGCGATACCGCTCGAAGATTTCCTGGTTCGCCGGCCGCGCATCGCCGGAAACCGGCAACTCGAGCTGCAATTTGCCGCTCCCCGGAATGCAGATTTTTTCGCAGACCAACCAGCTTGCTTCCACCGGAAGCCTGACACTTTGCTCCGCGATCGCTGCGGGTGGCGTGATCTCCTGCATGAGCAGGACCTCATCGTGATAGCCGTAGATTTGAATGTCGCCGGGCTCGCTCAGGTTAAGCGGAATCGGCCACTGGATCTCAGCGGCTTTCCATCCCTGCGGCAGATTCCATTTGGTCTCTGTAGGGATGCCGGCGTCGCCCGGAAACTTCCAGTAGGTGTGCCAGCCGGGTGCCATGTGCAGGAGCAGTCCGACGGTGAACGGCTTTCCAGGCGTGATCGCAGTCGTATCTGCGAGCAGCTCCGCCTTGACGAGCTCACGACCCTCATAAACCTGGGCGCGCGCAAGCGTGGCGCACACGAGCAGGAGAAGCGCGACAGCCGCGGAACAAAGACGCGTCACGCAACTACTTACCACTCGCGCTGCATCGCAGCAATTCGGGGCGCGATGACGGCCTAATCCCTGCTACAAAATCAGCCTATGCGAGGTGTGTTAGTTGTCCTGGGTCTCCTTGCGCTGACAGGCGTGTTCGCATGGCAGAAGCACAGTCAGGACGCGGCGGCGCCCCAGACAACCACTGCTCCGCGCCAGGTGAGTGAACACGACTGGGCCAAACAGTCCCTCGATAAAGCAGCAAAAGTGAAGCAGGACGTGCTGCGCCAGCGTCGCGACAATCGCGTGCCGTAAATTCGCGCGGCTAGCCCGTCGGCGTGACGTCGTAGACTTCGACCAAACCGACGCCGCTGCTGTTGTTCTTGCCGCGCACGATCGCCGTAAAGTTTCCCGGCGCGAGGTAAGCGCTTACGGCCGATTCGTTCGGATTCTTCGGCGCAATCCCGCTGTTACCGATTGAAGAATCGGTGTCGCCGGTCTGCCAGTTATCGTTGCTCTTCAGGAGGTCACCATTCGCATTGTGCAACTCCAGCATCGGATCCGCGAGTGCGTCTGGGATCGAACTGCTGAGCGACGGGCCAATCGCGCGCACGATAATCCTTATGGCTTGCGGCCCGCCGAGGATGACGCCACCGATGAGGACGTCCTGGTCGGTGCCGACCTGCCCACGGGTCGAGATGTTCGCCAGTTTACCGCTGGATTGGGCGAGATCGTAGACCTCAACCAAGGCGACACCAGTGGTGCTGCCATTACCGGTGACAACAGCAGTGTAATTGCCGGGCGCGAGCGTGGCATAGATCGCCGCCTCGCGGTTGTCTGTTGGCGCGACGCCCGTGCCAGAGATTTGCTGCGCCTGCGCGGCGTTATCCTTCCAATTATTATTCGTGCTGATGATCGCCCCGCTGCCGTCGTGTAACTCGAGCACTGGATCAGCAAGCGCGCCGCTGACGGGCAATGAAGGCCCGAGCGCGCGAATAAGGACCGCCTTGGGAGCATCGACAACAATGAAGCCGCCGATCATCGCATCAGCCCCTGTCCCAACTTGACCGCGTGTGGAGATGTTCGCGAGGCGGCCGTGCCCGAACGACTCGGCCGGTGCGCCGGACCGCGCGCCATAGAGCGATTGCGCGCCCGCAATGTCATCGGCCTGCAGAAAAGCTGTGCCGCTCACGTTGGAGTTCATGATCGCATCGACTGTCTGCTTCGGGTTCGCCTGGTCGGGATGGTCGAGGCCCAGCACGTGTCCGAACTCGTGCGCCGTGATCAATGTCATCACGTAG
>JBJMWX010000036.1:0-48271 GCA_045809925.1 Chthoniobacterales bacterium | reverse complement strand
GACGGCGCTCGCCTTACTGCGGTCTAACGAGCTGTGGCATACGGCCATAGACGTTCGCGAGCTCAGGACTCGCGGAGAGGCCGGATCGGACTGACGGTGAAGGATCCGGGCCGAGGCCGGCCTCCGGCACCGCCTCCGAAAACACGCGGGGCCATTGTCATCGATGCTAGACTGCCGGGCATGAAATCAGGAACTCGCTCCAAATCGCTTGATCGGTTAAGCTACAACCGTTCGTGGGTTCCTGTTTTCCTGGGCCTGCTGTTTTCGTCCGCTGCCTGCGACGCTGAGCAGCTCGCGCTCACCAACGGCACAGTGATTAATCCTGCCGACGGCAGGGTGCTCCACAACGCGCTCGTGGTCATCGAAGGCGACACCATCACCACGTCTGGCAACAACATCCTCCCGCCGAATGGCGCGAAGCTGATCGACTGCAACGGCAAATTCATTTTGCCCGGCTATATCGACACACACGTCCATTTCTTTCAGTCGGCCGACCTCTTCACCCGGCCTGACGCGGTCGATCTGAACACTATTCGGCCCTACAAGGAGGAGGTCGCGTGGATCAAATCGCATCTCGACGATACCTTCGCGCGCTATTTGCGCTGCGGGATCACCAGTGTGGTCGACGTCGGGGGACCGATGTGGAATTTCGAAGTCCGGAAACGCGCGAACGGAGCGGCGAAAGCGCCGCGCGTTGCTGTCGCGGGCCCGCTCATCTCCAGCGTGGCGCGCCCCCAACTCGATCTCGGCGATCCGCCAATCGTGAAGATCGACACGCCGGAGCAGGGCCGCGAATTCGTGCGCAAGCTCGCCAGGGAAAACCCGGATTTCGTGAAGATTTGGTACATCGTGCCGCCGGCGCCCTCGCCCAGTCCCGGTGCTTCGCCGGATGCGAAGCAGACCGATGTCGCGCGTGCGGCGATGTTTCGCCCTGTTGTCCACGCGGTCGTGGAGGAGAGTCACGCCCTGAAATTGCGCGTTGCGGTTCATGCCACGGAACTCGAGGCAGCGCGCAACTCGGTGGAAGAAGGCGCCGACCTGCTCGTGCACAGCGTGACCGACAAACCGGTCGACGACGCCTTCGTCAAGCTACTGAAAGACCACCACACCATGCTGACGCCGACGCTTGTCGTCTTCGAGCGTTACGGCCGCACATTTGCCAACAAGCTTGAACTCACGCCGGAAGAAAAGGCGTGGGGCAATCCGGAAGTGGTCGCTTCACTCGACGTTACAAAGTTGCCGAAAGACAATGTCCCGGAGCGAATCAAGACGGCAATATGCGCGCCGGACGCGGTGCTGGCGCGGATCCAGGAAGCGTATGATGTCGCGCTCAAAAACCTGAACACGCTGGAAGACGCCGGCGTGACAATCGCAGCCGGCACCGATGCCGGAAACATCGGCACCATCCACGGTGCGTCACTCTTCCGGGAATTTCAGTTGATGAAACAGGCCGGCCTGAAGCCGATGCAGATCCTGCAATGCGCGACCGCCAATGCGGCAAAAGTTTTCGGGGGCGAGACCGGCGCGCGGATTGGCGAAATCGCGCCGGGAAAATTCGCGGACCTGGTGATATTAAACTCGAACCCGGCCGAAGACATCGGGCGCGCCTCCGACATCCAGATGGTGATCAAGAACGGCGTCAGCTATCCCGCTGACGCGATACTCGCGAAGTAGATTCTGGAGACGGTTAAGGCGTCGCCGCGAAACATTCGCGGTCCGGCTTCGGTCCGCTATTTTGCGCGATGCCAAAGCCGTTTTTGTTCTGTGTCGCTACGATCTTTGTCGCAGGCGCGCTGCACGCGCAGACGCAAGCCGATCTAGGCGGCGGTTTGCGCTGGCGAAACATTGGCCCCTATCGCGGAGGACGCACTCGGGCGATCTGCGGCGTTCCCTCGCAGCCGAACGTCTTCTACATGGCGCAGGTCAACGGCGGCGTTTTCAAAACGGATGACTTTGGCCGGACGTGGACGCCGATTTTTGACGATCAGCCCACTGGCTCGGTGGGTGCCATTGCTGTTGCGGTTTCGGATCCCAATGTGATTTACGTCGGCAGCGGCGAAGGCCTGCACCGGCCGGATCTGTCAATCGGCGACGGCGTTTACAAATCGATCGACGCCGGGAAAACATGGACGCATCTCGGGCTGCGCGATGGCCAGCAGATCGCTCAAATCGCAATCGACCCAAGAGACGCCAATCGACTCTTTGTCGCGGTGGCCGGCCATCCCTACGGCCCGAACGAGGAGCGCGGAATTTTTCGTTCACTCGATGGCGGGAAGACCTTCGAAAAAGCGCTCTATAAGGACGAGAACACCGGCGGCTCCGATGTGCTGATCGACCCGGCGAACCCGCAGATCGTGTATGCGTCACTGTGGGAATCACGCGAAGGGCCGTGGGAAAACAGCGCATGGAATGGCGCCAACGGCGGCATTTTTAAATCAACCGACGGCGGCAAGACTTGGACGCAACTGCACGGCGGACTGCCGGATGCGATTGTGCAGGCGAATCTCGCGATCGCGCCGAGCTCTTCGAACACCTTGATGGCGACAGTACGCCGCCTGAAAACATCGGAGCTTTATCGCTCCGACGATGCCGGCGCAACGTGGCGCAAGATCACCGACGACGAGCGGCCGGCGGCGGGAATTGGCGGGGGCGATCTACCGGTGGTCCGCATCGACCCGAAAGATCCGAACACCGTCTACTCGGCCACTGTCGTTTGCTGGAAATCGACTGATGGCGGCAAGACCTGGACCGGCTGGCGCGGCGCACCTGGCGGTGACGATTACCAGAATATCTGGATCAATCCCAACGAGCCGAACACGATTCTGCTCGGGAGCGATCAGGGCGCGATTGTCACCGTGAATGGCGGTCGCACCTGGAGTTCATGGTACAACCAATCGACCGCACAGCTTTATCACGTCAGCGCTGACAACGCCTTTCCCTATCGCCTTTACAGCGGCCAGCAGGAAAGCGGCTCCGTCGGGATCGCGAGTCGCGGGAATGATGGCGCGGTCACGTTTCGCGACTGGCATCCCGTCGCGGCCGAGGAATACGGCTACGTCGTGGCCGATCCGCTGGATCCCAACATCGTCTATGGCGGCAAGCTAACGCGGTTCGACTGGCGCACGGGTCAGGGGCAAACGATTCTTCCGCTCGCCTTACGCACGGCCGAGTTTCGCAATATTCGCACTCAGCCGGTCGTGTTTTCACCGGCCGATCCGCATCTCCTTTTCTATTCCGGGAACACGTTGTGGAAGACGCGCGATCGGGGCGAAAGCTGGGAGCAGATCAGTCCCGATCTGACGCGCAAGACGTTCGACCTGCCGGCCACGATCGGGAAGTACCGCAACGAGCCGACCGCTGAGCCGAAGCAGCGCGGAGTAATTTACACCGTCGCCCCTTCACCGCTCGATGTGAACCGGATCTGGGCCGGCACCGACGACGGACTGATCCATCTCACGACCGACGGCGGAAAGACATGGAACGACATCACGCCGCCGCAGATCACGGCGTGGCAGAAGATTTCGTTGATCGACGCGAGCCACTTCGATGCAAACACAGCCTACGCTGCGATCAACACACTGCGGCTGGACGATGTGCGACCCCACATTTACCGCACACGCGACGGCGGTAAGACCTGGCAGGAGATCGTACGCGGGATTCCCGATGGTCAGACGGTGAACGTAGTGAGGGAAGACACGCAGCGTCGAGGTTTGCTTTTCGCCGGCACGGAGCGCGCCGTCTACGTTTCATTCGATGATGGCGAGAACTGGCAGTCGCTCCGCTTGAACATGCCCGCGACCTCCATTCGCGACCTCATCATCAAAGACGATGACCTCTGCGTGGCAACGCATGGCCGCGGGTTTTGGATCCTCGACAACATCACGCCATTGCGGCAGCTCGATCCGGCCAGGGCGGAGACGGGATTGTTGAAGCCGGAAACCGCGCTCCGCGTGCGGTGGAGCATGAATCCGGACACCCCGCTTCCGCCAGATGAGCCTGCCGGCGAAAATCCGCCCGACGGCGCGATGATCGACTATTACCTGGAGAAGGACGCGAGCGGTGTCGCCATATTAGAGATAAAAGACGGTGACGGAAATCTCGTCCGCCGCTACGCAAGCAACGATCCGCCACCACGGATCGACGAAAAGAAGCTGAAGATCCCGACCTACTGGATCAGGCCGCCGCAACCACTCTCCGCCGCGCGTGGTCTGCATCGCTTCCTGTGGGACATGCATTGGCCGCCGGTGACAGACATCGCGCCTGAGTTTCCGATGAGCGCGGTTGTCCACAACACGGCGCCGGAAGCGACCGGCCCGTGGGCAATGCCGGGCAATTACTCGATCGTGCTCACCGTCGAGGGAAAGAGCTACACGCAGCCGCTCGCGGTCAAAATGGATCTGCGCGTGAAGGCGTCCGACGCGGACCTGCGAGAGCAGTTCACCTTATCGAAGCAGCTCTACGATTTGCGGCCGCAGCTGGAAAAGATCGGCCGACAGTTTGATGACATAAGCGAGCAGCTCGAAAAGGCGAAGTCCCACGCCGGCAACAATACCGCCGTCCTTCAGCAACTCGACGCGTTCAAGAAGGCGCTGTCGCAATTCGCGCCGGCAAACCCGCGTCCATTCGCGCCGCTCACCTTTGATCCGCTGGCCAAACTGCAAAACCTCTTCGAGCAATTGCAGCAGGCCGACGCCGCGCCTCGTCCGACCGTCAAATCCGCGGTCAGCGATTTCGTGCATGATGCACCGTCAGTCGCGTCGCGGTGGGAGGATTTCCTTGCCCATGATTTCACGACCCTAAACCAGCAACTGCGAGCCGCCGGCTCCGCTCCTCTCGCGATCAAGCCCGCGACACGCTGAAGTTGCGGCACTGGCGACGGTTGGCAGCGCTAAGACTGCGGTCACGCTCACCGCGCCGACATCTTGCCACAGCACCTCGCGCGTTCTCCTGGTGTGCGAAGATCGCAAGTCTGCGCGAGATTGGTGGAGCGATGAACCCGACCCGGCAGATTAAGCTGCGCTGGCTGCACGGCACACTTGGCGATGTTTCGGTGACGCGCGTCCAACTGTGGGGCGGTGCGCCGCGTGCCTGGCAGCCGCCGGTCAATGCGTTTCGATGCGAACGCGGAGTGCGCATCTGCGTCGATCTCGCGGGAGTGGAGAAATCGGCCATCGATCTTACGGTCGAGCCACGACGAGTTGTGCTCCGTGGAACGCGGAATGCGCCCGAGCCGACGAGTGAGCGTGCCGTCCAGGTGCTCGCACTCGAAATCGATTACGGAGCGTTCGAGCGCGAGATCGATTTGCCCATCGAGATAGATGTCGGTCGCGTCCATGCCGAGCAGGAGAATGGATTGCTCTGGATCACACTGCCGGTAGGACAATGAGCGAACGCGAATTACAGGTCTTACAGTCCGAACCGGGCGCGCCGTCCGGCCACTCGCGCGGGAGCAGCAACGACGGCGCGGCTGCGAGCACACCACGCATCCCGGAAGAACTCTCGATTCTGCCCGTCCGCGGAATGGTGATCTTTCCCGGCACAGTGATGCCGCTCACTGTCAGCCGGGCGGCCTCGATCAAACTGCTCGATGAAACATTGCCGATCACCAAGACCATCGGGATGCTCACGCAGCGCGACGAGCAGGAGAATCCAAATCCACAGGATCTATATCACATCGGCACCGCGGTGATGGTGTTGAAGCTGTTGCGCCAGGCCGACGACCGCATCGTCATGGTCATCCAGGGACTGCGGCGTTTTGCGCTGCGCAGGATCGTCGCCACCGAACCGTATTTGCGCGCGGAGATCGATCTGCCGGAGTCGGTTTCGCCGCCAGCGAGTGCTGAATGGCAGGCGGAATTTCAAAACTTGCGGGATACCGCGGCGCGATTGCTGGAGCTGACGCCGGACGTGCCGGAGCAAGCCGCGACGGTGATCCGCGAAATCGACGAGCCGGGGCAGCTCGCCGATTTTCTCGTGCCCAATCTCGACATCAGCGTGGCGCAAAAGCAGTCGATTCTGGAAGAGTTCGATGTGCGCAAACGCGTGCGTGCGGTGCAGACAAGCATCTCGGCGCAGCTCGAAGTCGCGCAGATCCAGGAGAAGCTGCAGCAGGACGTCCGTTCGCAGTTCAGCGACGCGCAACGCAAGGCGTATCTGCGGGGCCAGCTGAAGGCAATCCAGCGCGAGCTTGGCGAAGGCGATGCCGGAGCGGACGAGCAGGTCGCGCAGCTGCGAACGCGCCTTGAGGAAGCGAAGCCGCCTGCCGAAGTGCTCGCGGTGGCGGAACGCGAGTTGAAGCGATTGGAGATTATTCCGCCCGCCAGCCCGGAATACTCAGTCATCGTCACTTACGTCGAGACGATTGCCGAGCTGCCGTGGTCGAAAGTGAGCGAAGACAATCTCGATCTCGACAAAGCGCAGGAAATTCTCGATCGCGATCATTACGATCTCGAGAAAGTGAAGCGCCGGCTGATCGAATATCTCGCCGTCCGCAAATTGAACCCGACAGGCCAGGGGCCCATACTGTGTCTGTTAGGGCCGCCCGGAGTAGGAAAGACGAGTCTCGGCCAATCCATTGCCGACGCGCTCGGCCGCAAATTTGTGCGCATGAGCCTCGGCGGGATTCGCGATGAAGCGGAAATCCGCGGCCATCGGCGCACCTACATCGGCTCGATGCCCGGGCGGATTATCCAGGAACTGCGGCGCGCCGGGACGCGCAATCCCGTCATGATGCTGGACGAGGTCGACAAGATCGGCGCCGATTTTCGGGGCGACCCCGCGAGCGCGCTGCTTGAGGTGCTCGATCCGCGGCAGAATTTTTCCTTTGTCGACCGTTACCTCGATGTGCCATTCGATTTGTCGCAAATCATCTTCATCGCGACCGCCAACTATATCGGCGGGATTCCTGCACCGCTTCTCGATCGCATGGAGCTAATCGATCTGCCGGGTTACACCGAGCGCGAGAAAGTCGAGATCGCCAAAAGGTATCTCGTCCGGCGGCAACTGGCGGAGAACGGGCTGAAGCCGGAGCAGGTCGATTGGAGCGAAGATGCGCTGCGGCTGGTCGTGACCGACTACACGCACGAAGCCGGAGTTCGTGAGCTCGAGCGACAGATTGGAACAATTTGCCGCGGCGTTGCCGCGAAAGTCGCGCGCGGCGAGGTCAATCATTATGTGGTGACGCTCGATGTTGTCGCGCAATTGCTTGGTCCCGCGCGCTACGTTCACGAGAAGCGGTTAACGACGGGAGCGCCCGGCGTCGTCACCGGCCTCGCCTACACACCGACCGGCGGCGAAATCCTGCACATCGAGGCGGCGCGTTTCCCGGGCAAAGGCAATGTCACCCTGACCGGCCAAATCGGCGAGGTCATGAGAGAGTCGGTGCAGGCCGCTCTTAGCCTCGTTCGCAGTCGTGACGGCGCGATTGGCGCCAAACCGGAGGATTTTCGCGACAGTGACATTCACGTGCACGTTCCGGCGGGAGCGGTCCCGAAGGATGGCCCTTCGGCCGGGGTGGCGATGTTCACCGCGCTGGCATCTTTGTTCAGTAACACGCCAGTGCGCCCGGATGTCGCCATGACGGGTGAGATCACGCTGCGCGGTCTAGTGCTGCCGATCGGCGGTTTGAAAGAGAAAAGCCTCGCTGCGATGCGCGCCGGCATCGAAACCGTGATCATCCCGAAGCTGAATGAGAAGGATCTGGTCGACGTACCGGAGGAAGCGAAGCAAAAGCTCAAGTTCGTTCCCGTAGAAACGGTCGACGAGGTGCTCGCCAATGCCCTGGAGCGACCGGCGAGCTAACCACCGATTCCAAGCGTCTCAGACGCCGCAGACGTTCAACGGTTCGTAATCAGTTTCTGAAAGCGCGCGTCTGCGCGAATACGGTCCCACACCGGATGCAGACGCAGCTCCGCCACAGTCAGCGAACTGTCGGAGTCGGCGGCGAGGGCATCGGCGATGAGAGGCAACGCATGGTCGGCATCTCCGATCGCCGCATATGCGCCAGCCACAATCTGTTGGGACAGACCGAACTGCCATCGGTCACGTGTCTTTGAGAGAAGTGCTCCTGCCTCGCGATCGAGCCCGGCGCGATCACCGAGGAAACCAGCCAATTCCGCGAGCGCTTCCCCGATTGCGAAAGTGCCATTCCCCTGTTGGCGCAGTGCGCGCAATTCCCCCGCGGCCTCTTCCATGAGCGGCCGCGCTTCGTCGGCATGACCGGCGAGCGCCTGTATCTCGCCTCGCATTGCGTGTCGCCGCGCTACCATCAACGGCAGCTGTTTGTCGCCAGCGTTGTCGGTTTCGGCCAATTCCGCCAGCGCGTCGTCGAAACGTCGCCGGCAGACAAGCAAAGTCATGTGCTGGTAAAATGCCTCATTGTGAGGCTGGAGTTTTACTCCGCGCAGCACTTCATCGGCTCCGTCGAGATCGCCTTGGGCGACGAAGATCTCGGCTTTGTGGCCGATGATATCGAGCTCGTTGGGCGATATGGCCAGCGCGCGATCCACCATCTCGAGCGCCGTCTTGAAATCGCGTTTGCCGCGATAGGTGCCGCTCAGGTTTCCCCAGATATCCTGGTTGCGCGGGTCGAGTGTGGCCGCCTTGCGTAGGAATTCGATCGATTCGTCGAGCTTTCCCTGGCGCCGTTTGATCAGTCCGATGTAGAAGATCACGCTCGCGTCATTTGGCGAGTAACTCCATGCGATTTGCAGCTCGGCCAGCGCGCGGTCGAAGTCATGCAAGCAATAGTAATAATAGCTGGCGAGGCTTTCGTGCGTCTCACCCGAGTTCGGTTGAAGACGCACTGCCGTCTCCGCCGCGACCCGCGCGCGCTCGAGTTGCGCCGGGGTGCCTTCGTAAGCCGACCGCTGCGCTTCCGCGATCCCGAGCTGCGCCCACGCCTGCGCGTACCGAGGGTCCAAAGCGGTCGCGGATTGCAGATACTTGATCGCATTCTCAATCGGCTGGAATCCCTGCTCATTCAGCAGCGCGACACCGCGCAGGTAGGCATCGTAGGCCTGCGGGCTCTTGGTCGGAATGTCCGCGACCTGCTCCTGTTCGCGTCCGCTCAACTGCGCTTCCAGCGAGCCGGCGATGCGCTGCGCTACCTCGCTTTCCACCGCGAAGATGTCGGTTAGTCTCCGGTCGTAGGTCTCGGCCCAAAGGTGCGAATCCCCGTCCGCCTTGATCAACTGCACATTGACGCGCACCGCATCGTTCGACTTCTGCACGCTCCCTTCCAGGATGTGCGCTACGCCGAGCTGCTTCGCTATTTCCGAGACGTTTCCCGGCTTGCTTTGGTATTGCTGGGTCGAGGTGCGCGAGATGACCTTCAACTGCGCGATCTTCGAGAGGCGCGTCAGGATTTCGTCCTGAATCCCATCAGCGAAATACGCATTTGCCTTGTCCTCGCTCAGGCTTGCGAAGGGCAGCACCGCGATGCTTTTGCTGTTCGCGTTTAGCGTCGCACTTTTTCGTGGACGCAGTTGTTGAAAGGCCAGAAACGCGGCCGCGATCACCGCGACCGTTCCAATGACAGCGCCAAACTTGCGCCTGCTCCACGCCGGCGTCGCCTCGTCAGGCAAGACGTTCCCCGTCCGCTTCACGCCTTGCGGGGTTAGCTCAAAGGCCCACGCGAAAATGAGTGCGAGCGGGAACCCGAGCAGTACCAGCACGACGAGCGTCTGTGCCACCCACTCGGGCGCGTGAAACATCGGCAGCAGCGTCGAGCTGACCTGAACCACCAGCCAACCAGCCACCGCGTAGGCCACGGCCACTTTGTAGACATTGCGCCGCTTCAATTCGGCAAGGAGCGGCTTCATCATTCGGCGAGCGAACCTGTCCTAGCAGGAGGATGTATGGAGAGCGACCAGCAAATACGGCATAGACGAAGACGAGACTTCCGCCACTTCGGCCGCGCCGCGCGCCGCTTCGTCTATGACAGCAATTCAGGCCCGGCGCCGACGGTCAGGAAAAAGTGATTACGATTTTCCCGAAAGCCCGATTCGACTCCATGTGCTTATGCGCCGCGCGAATTTCTTCCGGAGCGTAGATCGCTTCCACGACGGGCCGGACCTGACCGCGAGCGATGAGCGGGAGGACCTGCGCGGCGAAACGGCGAACGGCTTCGGCCTTTTCGTCGGTTGAACGCGCGCGCAAGACGGTACCGACGATCACAGCGCGCTTGCGCATGATCATGCCTATGTTGACCTGCGAGATTGCGCCGGCCGTCGTGCCAACGCAGACAATCCGTCCGCCAGGTGCGAGCACTTCCAGGTTGACCGGGAAATAAGCGCCGCCGACCAGATCGATGACGACGTCGGGGCTGGCGCCGTTTGTCAGTTGTTGCAGCGCGCCGACCAGGGCAGTCGGGTCGTCGCCGAGAACTACAGGGTAATCGAGACCGAATTCGCGCAGCCGGGTCAGCTTTTCTGTTGTCCGCGACGTGCCGTAGACAATTGCCCCCGCGGCGTGAGCCAGTTGCACAGCGGCCGTGCCCACGCCGGAACCAGCGGCATGAATGAGCACGCGCTCGCCTACCTGCAACCCAGCACGGGTGAAAAGCGCGTCATGCGCGGTGATGAAGACTTCGGGGATCGCGCCGGCCTCGGCCCAGTTCAGGTTATCGGGAACTCGCGCCAGATTGCTTTCCGGCACGACTACAAATTCGGCCTGCGCACCTCCGGCCGTGATGCCGAACACGCGGTCGCCGACATTCCACAGCCGGACGGCTTCGCCGATTGCCTCTACCTCACCGGCGAACTCCAGGCCGGGGACATTTTGCGAGTAGCCGGTCGGCGCCGGGTATTTGCCGCGGCGCTGGAGAATGTCGGCGCGATTGAGCCCGGCTGCGTGCACTCGAACCCGGACACGATCAACCGTCGGCGCGGCGGGCGTCACGACCTGGCCGAGACAAATGCCTTCCACGCCGCCGTGCTCCGTGATTGTGATTGCCCGCACGTCGAAATATATCGCTCCTCTTCGGATTGGCGTCGGCTAATCTCCGCTGACCATGAGAACGCTTTTCTCTCTCGTCGTGCTGGCGGGTGCGATGACGCTGCAGGCCCAGACTCCGGCGCCGGATGCGGCCGAATTGACGAAGCTGCTCAACGATTTTCTGGCCGGCGCCAGCCGCAACGACATCGCGGCCCACGAGCGCTTCTGGGCTGACGATCTGATTTATACCGGCTCCTCAGGTCGTCGAATCGGAAAAGCTGACATCCTGCGCGACGTTCGCGAGGAGGCGGCGGCGCCGAAAACGAAAGAGCCCGAGACGATCTTCAGCGCGGAAGAGATTCGCATTCAGCAATACGGGACCACGGCAATTGTCGCCTTCCGACTGGTCGGGAAGACCGAGAAAAACGGCGCGAGAGAAACGAAATACTACCTGAACTCCGGGACGTTTTTGAAGCGCGATGGAAAATGGCAGGTCGTGAACTGGCAGGCGACAATCGTGCCTGACAAGTCCGGTGTGAAAGAGATCGCTGAACGCTATGTCCATCTGGTGCTCGCGATGGGTGGGCACGATCCGGATTACGTCGATGCCTTCTACGGTCCGGCGGAATGGAAATCGCAGGCCGGACAAGAGAAAAAACCGCTCTACGCCATTGGCAATGAGGCGAAACAGGCGCGGGAACAGCTGGATAAAATCGCCGCGCCTTCGGACGAGCTGGAGCGACTGCGCCGGGACTATCTGAGCAGCCAGCTGAGCGCACTCGAGGCCCGGGTGCACATGATGCGCGGCGAGAAACTGACCTTCGACGAAGAATCAAGCGCCCTCTACGACGCGGCCGCTCCGACCTACCCCGAGGCACACTTTGACGAAATTCTGAAGCAACTCGAGGCGCGACTTCCGGGTAGCGGCCCGCTCTGGCAACGGTACGAGGCCTGGCACAAGCCGTTCATGATTCCGAAGGAGAAACTCGACGCCGTGTTCCAGCTCGCAATCGCGGAGTGTCGCCGACGCACGCTCGCACATGTGCAATTGCCGCCTAACGAATCGTTCACGGTCGAGTATGTGACCAACAAACCCTGGGGCGGGTACAACTGGTACAAAGGCGATTACCACAGCATCATTCAGGTAAACACCGATCTGCCGATCTACATCGATCGAGCGATCGATCTCGCCGCGCATGAAGGATATCCCGGCCACCATGTCTATAACGCGCTGCTCGAGAAAAATCTGGTTCGCGACCGCGGCTGGCCCGAGTTCTCCGTTTACGCTCTCTTCTCGCCGCAATCGCTCATCGCCGAGGGCACGGCGAATTACGGACGCGAGGTAGCGTTTACAAAGGCCGAGAAACTGAAGTTTGAGCGGGACGTGCTCTATCCCGCCGCCGGTATTGATCCGTCACGCGTGCAGGAATACTCCGACGTCCAGGAACTGATGAAGCAGCTCGCCTTCGCTGGAAACGAAGCGGCACGAAAGCTGGTCAACGGCGAGATTGATGAAGCTGCCGCGGAGGCGTGGCTGCAGAAATATACCGTCGCTGACCCGGCGCGAGCGAAGCAGCGGATTCAGTTCATTAAGCGCTACCGCAGCTACGTGATCAACTACAACACCGGCGAAGAACTGGTGAAGCAGTACATCGAAAAGCGCGGCGGTACGGATGCAGATCCGGAGAAACGCTGGCACGAATTCGAACAATTACTCGCCTCGCCGCGACTGCCTGACGCATTGCGGTAAGTCAGCTCGACTGCCTGGCGCGGATCAGCGCGGCGGCCAGTGCCGAGTAGGTGATGCCGACGTAGATGACGTAATACGCGACGTAGAGCAGGAGTCCTTTGATCGTGGCAGCTGTCCAGCTCTGTCGGTAGACGGCGCGAATCGCCAGCACCAGATAAGCCATCATTACCAGGGTGACGAGGGCGGCGACAACGACGCTGCGTTGCGTCAGGCTCAGGCCAACCAGAAAATAAAGCGGCCACGCAATGATCACGATCAGAAGCGCAAACGCCTGGTAATGGAGGGAGAAAACGGAGTGCTCCATAAAACGCCGTCGCCAATAGAAGAGCTTGAGCGCGATAGCGAAGACTACCGGATACACGATCTGCGCAAACGACAGGTAGGTGCGCCACTTTGCGTTCACCGCCGCCGTGTAGGCATCCAGTGTCACGTGGCTCTTTTCCGCAATTCTGCTGAGCAGCTGCGTCATGTGCCCCGACTTCTCCGTCGCCGCCAGAGTCGAGACATCGTAAACCGCGACGCTCTTGAATGCCGAATAGAGAAAGAAGCTAAGGGCGAAGATCGTGAGATAGAGCTTTAGCGGCGCGATCCACGGTGCGCGCCGGCCGCGGCAGTATTCATTGGTCAACCGGCCGGGTTGGGTGAGAAGAACACGCAAGGTTCGGAACCCTTTGGCGTGCTCGATATCGGTAATGTGCGTCGCGACGTCGCCGACGAGAGCTTTGACCGCAAGCGGATCGCGGATGTGCTCCTGACCGCAGTGGTGGCAATACTGACCGGCCAGATTGGCGCCGCAGTTCGCGCAGATCGGCGGCTCGTTTTGGACCTGAGGAACAGATTCTTGCACCGGCAAGAAAGATGAGTCGCCGGCACAAGACCGCAACCGTCTATGGCTTGTTAGCCGGTTGCAGCGCGCAAATCCTTAACAATTTCCCGCATCTGGCGCGGGAACAGCTTTTTAGGCAGGCATGCAGCGCCTCCTCCGGCTGAACACTTTATGGAACGGGCTCGTTCCTGTTTGCGCCTTCGGGCTCTTGTTTACTGTCGCGCCTGCGGCAGAGGCAAAGTCACGGCGCCATCAGCACCACGACAACGCTTTCACTGTTGCCTTGCAGCCGTTCGAGATGGTGCACACCGCTGTTCACGCGGTTGCTGCCCCGATCGTACAGAATGCTCCGCGCGTCGTTGCGGCGGAGCCAATTCGCATTGCGTATTACTCTCAACGCCCGCCTCGTGCCGAACCTGTCGACGTCGTGCGCGGTGAAGCAGTCGACGATTACCAGGAATCCGAAGCCGCCCCGCGCGCCGAGTTGGCCGAGGCGGAGCCGGAGAGCGAGCCCGAGATCGACAACAGAGGCAGCAAACCAACCGTGAGCGGAAGCGTCGCTGTGTTGCGGAACGGAGTGGCTTACGCGCCGTCGCAGGCGCCGCAGGCGGTGAAGAACGCGATCTGGGCCGTCAATTCAATCCGCCAGAGGCCATACACATGGGGCGGCGGCCATGGCTCTTTTTACGATTCGGGCTACGACTGTTCGGGCACGGTTTCCTTCGCGCTCCATGGGGCCGGAGCGATCGGCTCACCCTTACCGTCGAGCGACCTGATGCGATTTGGCGAACGCGGACGCGGCCGGTGGTTTACGATTTACTCGCGCCACGGCCATACATTTGCCGTCATTGCCGGGCTGCGACTTGATACGACTGATTTTCAACGGGGCGGCAATGTCGGCCCGCGCTGGCACGCCGATATGCGCGACACGAGTGGCTACGTCGCGCGCCATCCGGTCAAATTGTAGGCTGCAGCGCTGCGGCTACGTCTTTTTTTCGTCGACTCCGACGATCTGAAGGTCTTCGCCCGTCACTTCAAGGAGAAGCATCTTTCGGATTTTCCCGGAAGCGTGTTTCGTCCCATTGCGCAGTTCGTAGCGAAGCGGAAAGGTGACGCGCAGGCGGCTGTCTGGTTGCGGAGTTACGTCCAGATCGCCGGCGAGCCAGAAGCGCCGTTGCGGCCATTGCGCGTCGTAGCGTTTCAGATCCGCCCGGATCTTTTCTCGGCCGGCGACGCCTTCGTTGTAGTAGCGGACGTGGTCGCCGAAAAACTCCAACTCCGCGCCGACCTGCGGATCCAAACCTGCCAGGACGAATGCCGCGACGTAGTCACGCAGGCGTTCGGGACTCAACACCAGTTTCGAACTGCCCGGTCCGGCCGGCTCCAGCGCCGCCGTCGGCGAATCGGCAGATGGAGCGACGTCCGTTTTCTGCGCGATCGGCGATGGTGCCGAACCGTGAGTACCACGACGGGTGAGAAACTGCTGATCGGTCTTGCGCAGCCGGCGCCATGTGTCCGATGCCGGTGCCACGGCAGAATTAGACTCCGCGACTTCGGTTTTTACCCCGAGCGCTTTACTTGTCTCCGCGTTCAGGTTCCCGGTGATCTGCAGGCCATTTCTGATCTGGTAACGAGTAATGGCCGCGGAAAGGTCGCTGCTGACCGCCCCGTCCACTTCACCGAAATAAAAGCCGCCTTCCTTTAACTTCGTTTGCGCTGCCCGAATGTTCGCGTCCGCCGCGGCGAATACCGAGAGCGATCCAATGAGCAGCAGACCGAGGACAAAATAGCGTCTCATACTCTCCGTAATCGCAAGTCGCGTCGCGGTTGCACGCCCTTGTTCGTCTGTCGTGGAGGGACGACCAACCGCGTGGTCGTAAATGGAGGACACGCCGCCGCTCTTCAGTTGAGAACCTGTTCCGCAAGCCGAAGCTGACCGATGCGAACCAGCAAAATCGCGCTCGTCACCGGAGCGAATAAGGGGATTGGTTTTGAAGTCGCGCGCCAGCTTGCGCGCCACAACTTCCACGTGTTTCTCGGCGCGCGAAACGTCAAAGCAGGCCAGGCCGCAGCCGACAAGCTGGCGAGCGATGGCGTTGCCACCTTCCTGGAGATTGACGTGTCCGATCCGGAAAGCATTCGCTGCGCGGCGGAAGAGTTTTCGCACCATTCGAATCGACTCGACGTGCTGGTCAACAACGCGGGCATTCTCCTCGATGAGGACAAAGCCGCCCT
This sequence comes from Chthoniobacterales bacterium, assembly GCA_045809925.1. GTDB lineage: Bacteria > Verrucomicrobiota > Verrucomicrobiia > Chthoniobacterales > UBA10450 > CADDYX01. The sequence continues at coordinate 32,525 of JBJMWX010000036.1, read as the reverse complement.
GAGTATTACGCCGAGGATCTTCGAGACAACCTTGCGCACGAATACGCTCGGGCCGTGGCTGGTCGCGCAGGCTTTCGCACCGATGCTGAAGAAGAGCGACGCGCCGCGAATCGTGAACGTTTCGAGTAGCGGAGGTCAGCTGGAAGATGGCGCCGATGGATGGGCGCCGGCGTATTGCGTTTCCAAGACGGCACTGAATGGCGTCACCGTCCAGCTGGCGGCAGCGCTGCCGGAGTTCGCAGTGAACTGCGTCTGTCCCGGCTGGGTGCGAACGGAGATGGGCGGCGAGAACGCGACCCGCTCGATCGCGGAAGGAGCGTCCGGCATCGTCTGGCTGGCGAGCGAAGCACCGCACGACATGACCGCGAAGTTCGTGAAGGATCGAAAGGTGATCCCGTGGTGACTCCGCCAGCTACCTGGCCGGCGGACGATTAACGGAGAAACACATAGTGGCAGGCGAGCAGAATGAATCCGATCAGCACGAGCGCGACCACGAAGGAGCGGAATTTCTTTCGACTCCAATACGGCAGCGGATCGTGCGGGCCGACATTGTGCGTCCGCTTCATCCCCGAAGGCGTCAATTCGAATGACCACGCGACGACCAGCGCGATAACAAAGCCGACGGCGGCGAGCGTCCAAAGGACCTCCATCAATGAGGGCGGCTCCCCATTGATTGCGGCCAAGAGGGCTGCTGCCTGCAACGCCGCCCATGCGACGGCTGCGTAGCCGATAGCGACTTTATAAACGTTCCGTCGTGTCAGTTCGTCGAAAAACCAGTTCATCGGCAGACCTGCTGCCGCTGTGGTAGCGAATTTTTGCGCGCAGCGCTAGCTCGATAACGTTGATTTCTGGCGGGAGTTTCCCGGCTTCACCTGATGTCGGCCTTACCGCTCCTGCGACAACGCGAAGCGGTTGCCCTCGCTGTCCTTGAACATCACGAAGATGCCCCACGGTTGTTTCTCCGGCTTTCCTTCGAACTCGACGCCGCGGCTGCTCAGTTCCTTGTAGGTCTGCTCAATATCGTCGCAGACGTACGACATGTTCATCATCGCTCCGACCCGGCCTTCCTCGCCGTCGGGCGTGAAGAGCACGACGCGCGTGTCGGCTTTGGGAATGCGCAACTCGATCCAGCGCTGCTTCTCGTCGAACGGCTGATCGGTGATGATCGTGAACCCGAGCTTCTCCGTGTAAAAATCGAGCGCCCGGTTCTGGTCCGCGACGGGAACAGTAACGAATTTGATTTGCTTGATCATGGCAGCTCGACGGTAAAACCGCCGCAGCGCCGCCGTCTACGCCCGAGCGGCCTTCGCCGCGCGAAACCAGTGTCCGTTTATCGGTATAGCTGCTTTACTGGTCACTGGTCGCCTGTCACTCGTCACTTCCGCCGATGCCTCGTTTCCGCGAAACCGTTCCGATCGATGATTACGTTTTAGACGTTTTGATGCGCGACATCGTCGGCCATGATCGCCAGCCGGCGGCTTACCTCGTCTACGTCTGGCTCTACGGCCAGGCCGCACGCGCACGCTGGAAGCCGGTGTCCGCGAGTTTACGGATACTCGCCGAAGCGACGGGTCTATCAAAGAGTGCCGTGCAAACTGCATTAGAACTCCTGCGCCGGCGCGAGCTGATTGAAACGACGAGCGATCGCGCAACCGCCATGCCGAAGCATGGCGTACTGCGGCATTGGCGGTAACCGACCGTGTCGGGGAACCGATAAGGTAGCTTCGCCTGCGGAAACGACTACTCGACCGCGGAGAGGTTCACGCGCACGGTGCGCCACATGTCAGACCAGCCCGCGCAGGAACCAAAGGCCGCGGCCGACGCGGCTACGACCCCAGATTTAGAGAAATCCGACATTAAAGTCGGAGCGAAACTCGCCCGGCACCGGAATCATCCGGTGGCCGAGGCAGCCGGTAAGGCGAGCAAAATTGGCGACCAGGGCCCGCTCTATGCCATTTCCGCCGGTCTATTGATCGTTGGTGTCGCTGCGCGTGATCGGCGCCTCGGCGGAAGTGGCATGTTCATGCTGGCAGCAGTCGCGGCGGCCGATGTCAACAAACGCCTCGCGAAAAGGCTGGTTAAGCGAACGCGTCCGCATGTGCTCCTCGACGAGGATCGTTATGAGAAGGACGCCGGTGGCTCCGACCACGAGCCGGAACAATCGTTTCCGTCCGGCCACACCGCCTGCAGCGTCGCGGCAGCCCGCGCACTCTCACGCAATTACCGGGGTGCTGGAGCTGCGGCTGGTGTTGCAGCGGCCGCAGTCGGTGTTGGTCGGATCGCCAAAGGCGCGCACTGGCCGCTCGATGTGATCGGCGGTGCCGTGATCGGCCTCGCGGCTGAGGCGTTGTCGCGTCGGTGGCTGAAGGTGATGATTCCGGTCGTTGAATCGCTCCTCGGCGACGGTTCGCCGGAGCGCCGCTAGTTGCGGCGTTTCTTTGAGTGCGCTGCGAGTGCGGGCACCTGCCTCTGGACCTACTGAATAAACCGGATCGTCATCGGGTAGCGGTAGAACTTTCCTTCGCTCGCCTGGATGGCGGCGATGATGACGAAGACGGCGTTCAGGACCCAGAGCACGGCGAGAAAGAAAAAACCGATCAGGACGAGGCAGAACACGGCCGCGACGAGGTTGTAGATCAGCATCGAGATCTGGAAGTTGAGCGCTTCCTTGCCGTGCGCGTCGATCTCGGGCGATTCGTCGCGCTTGAGGAGCCAGACAATGAGCGGGCCGAGGAGGTGACCGGGGAAATGCAGGAAAACGCCGAACAAGGCGCTGGCGTGGCAGAGGGCGTTCCAGGTGCGCACGGTGGTCGCAGGGGGAGCGGTGAGCGGAGGTTGTGGGTATGAAGTTTCCATGGCTTCTACCAAATAGATGGTGGCGGCGGGTGGTTTGGATTCAAGAATTTTGCGGCCGGTCGTATGACGATGACGAGACGACAAACCAAAGTGGCCGGGCGTTCGCCGGCTGCTTCGATTGAGCGGCAGAATTCGCCGCCGAGACAGCCGCCACTACAGGGCCGTATCCGGCGATTTGACGCCGATCCGGACTAAAGCTTCTTCAGGATCCGACTGACCACACCGGAGAGGCCGCCACTGGTCGTGTCGCCGCGGTCGCCCTGGCCTTTCGCGACCTTCTTTGATGATTTGCGGCGCCGATCGGCGGCAAGCGATCGGCCGACGTTCACTTCCTTCTTGAACTCGCCCTTCGTGTTGCGCCGGACGTAACGCCGATCGCCTTTGTGCGGCTCGACCAAGGTGCGCTTGCTCGTTTTTCGCGTTGCCATGACAGAAGCAGATTCGCACGTGCTCGTTGTCGCGGTTCCTTGCCGACGCGAAACGCAGCACCGCAAAGATCGGAATTCACGAGAGGCCCCGCTGTGTGCGACGGTGGCGAGAACAGCTCGTGAACACAACATCCACGCCCGCCGAGCTCACGCCTGTCCGACGCCTCGCTCGCCGGGTCTTTCTCGCGCTTCTCCTCACCTTCATCACTGCGCGCGTGCTGGTCATTCTGATCATGACGCGCCGGATTCCGAACATGTTCCTGCACGCTCGCGGCACGCACGTGCACCACTTGAACTACGGTATCTTCGTCCTCTCCGCCGTCGGCGCAGTGCTCGTCTTCATCACGCAGCCTTCCGACAAACTGCGCAAGCTGTGCGCGCTGTTTTATGGGTTTGGCATGGCGCTGACCTTCGATGAGTTCGGCATGTGGCTGCACCTCGGTGGCAGCTATTGGCAACGCGGCAGCTTCGATGCTGTGATCGTTCTGCTCAGTGTCTTCGGCTGGATCGCGTTCCTGCCGAAGTGGGAGCGGATGCGCGGCCACCACTGGACGATTGCCGCACTCACCGCGACCGTGGTGATAGCGTTTTACGCGCTGCTCTTCTCGTCAGCCAAGGCGATCGGCAATAGGTTCGGTCCGCGCCTCCAGGACATCGAAGCGTCCGGGCCGCAGTAAAATCAGTGTCGCGAGGCAGGTTCTTGAATCCAAACCGCCGCCCGGCTGCATCTCACTTCCAAAGAGCAGATATGAACACGATTCCGCTTCGCCCTTTCGTCACGATCAAACTCCTGCTGCTTTGTGCCGCGGCCGTCGCGCTCGTCACAGGCTGTGATGCCAATGGGATTTACGGCAGCGGCCGCATCAGGACGGAAAACCGGCCGATTGGCGATTTTACGACTGTTGAGGCGCATGGCACGATGGAGATCGAATGGTCACCGGGTGCTCCCGCCCTCGCAGTGACCACGGATGAAAATCTGCAGCGTCACCTCGAGACTTACGTGAATGGACGCAAGCTCGTCATGCAAACGCATGACAGCCTGCAGCCAACGCGGAGAATTCGGGTACGGATCACCTCGTCGAAACTGACCGCGGCCGCGCTCCACGGCGCCGTCGCGTTGCATGCCTCACAGCTAACTGGCCAGAATTTTTATCTCGATGGAACAGGCGCCACCTCCACGACCGTCGAAGGCAATGTCAATCAGCTGACCGCGAGCATGACCGGGGCGAGCCGGTTACACGCCGAGAACCTGCAGACGCAGACGAGCGAGCTTGTCATCGCGGGCGCGGGCAAGGCGGATGTGGTTGCGACGGAAAGACTCCGCGTCGCGATTTCTGGCGCCGGCAAGGTCGCCTATGCCGGGAATCCGAAGTCGGTCGACAAACGGATTTCCGGAGCGGGCAGCGTTCGCAGCAAGGACTGAAAAGTAGTTAAGCGTTGATGGTTGAGAGTTGAGCCGCCTTCGCCAAGGCTACGGGCGTGCCAGGGGACCAATCGTCAGCGGGATTCTCTTACAACACGCGCCTGAACATTCTGAGCGCGCCGCTCGAGCTGATCGATATCGCTGCGCTGGTCGAGGCCTGCACGGATCAGTGGTTTAACCAGACGCTCTGCAGAGTCGACGAATCGGTCGTGCGGCTCGGTGTGGTGGAGGGCGAGTACCACTGGCACAAGCACGAGAACGAGGATGAGTTCTTCTACGTGATCAGTGGGCGTTTCCTGATCGATCTGGAGGATCAAACGATCGATCTCACTCCAGGCAAGGCGGTCGTTATTCCGAAAGGCACGATGCATCGGCCGCGCGCGCCTGAACGCACGGTGATCCTGATGGTGGAACGCGCCGGGATCGTGCCGACGGGCACGACTTAAGCCGCTGCTTTCGCGGTGCTGCCGGCCTCGAGCATGCGCACGCGTTTGTCGGCATACGGCAGCCGGATCGTGAGTCTGAGCCCTTTGCCCTCTGTGCTTTCGAGCGCGAGCTCGCCGCCGTGTTCGCGCACGATTCGTCGCACGATCAGTAATCCCAGGCCTGAGCCACTCGCCTTGGTCGTGAAGTAAGGCTCGAAAATCCGGCTGAGATTTTCCGCCGTGATGCCCCCGCCGGTATCGCTGAAGGTAGTGATCACGTGGGTCTCGTCCATGTCGGTGCGAATCCGGAGAATGCCGCGGCGTTTCATCGCCTCGAGACTATTCTTGATCACGTTGTAGAACGCCTGTTTCATCTGATCCCGATCCAGCTGGAGCAAGGGCAGGTCGGAACGCAATTCCTGTTCGACCACGATGTCGCGATCCTGGATCTCGGGAGCGAGAAACCGGACCGCTTCGCTGATGATCGTGTTGATGTTGTCGCGCTTGAGCTGCGGCTTGGAGGGACGGATCGCGCGCAGGAACTGGGTGACAATTGAATCGAGCCGGTCGATTTCGGACCGTGCGATGGCGATTGATTCCTGAAGCTCATCGCGTTCTTTCCCGTTTAGCTTCCGCACTGTTCGCTCCATCAACTGGAGGTGGATGTGCAGCGAATTGAGCGGGTTGCCGATCTCATGCGCCACCCCGGCGGCAAGCAGCGTCAGCGCGTTCAGCCGCTCCGACTCGATCGTTTTCTCAGCGGTGCGTCGTGTCTCCGTGATGTCGCGCAAGATCATTGCGTGGCCCACAGGTTGGCCGATTTCCGCTGTTCCATCGTTATCAGCCCGCCGCGAGATGAGCAGCGGAACGACGTAGAAATTGATGAACCGGTTGGCCGGATAAAAAATTTCCATGTCGCGCGTCATCGGTCCGCTAGAATTCGAGAGGGCCGGCCAATCCAGACCGGGCACGCGTTCGTCAAGGCGCTTGCCGATCGAGCTTTCGCTATCGAAGCCGAAAAGCTCGCAGGCGGCGTTATTTACATAAGTGATCCGACCCGCAGCGTCGGTCACGATCACGCCTTCCTGGATCGAGTTGAAGACGGTCTCGATCAGCCCTTTTTCCTGCGCGAGCCGGAGGAGATAGTTCTGCACCTCTTCCGGGCCGACGCGGCCGAGCCGTTCGATCAGTTTGTCGAGAAAGCCCGACTTCATGCAGAGGCATCCTGTGCGAAAGGGGCACGGCTAGCAAACGAAGCTGCTACTCGTCGATGTCGCCGCCGGAGGTGACCTGGGCGTGGTTGATCACGGCAACGAGCAATACGCCGCCGACAATATTGCCAAGCAGGGTAGGGACCCACCAACTGGCGAATGCGCTGCCGAGCGTCACGCTTCCGTTAAACATGTGGTGAAACATTGCGACTGAGCCGGCGATGATGTGGTCGAAATGCGCCAGCCCCACGATGTAGGTGATGAGCAGAATGACAAAGACGCGTGCCGTCTCGGCAAATGGCAGCAACCAGACCATCAGCGCGATCAACCACCCGGCGAAGATAGCGCGGAGGAAATGCTCCGTTGCTGATGCCTCGAACATTTCGGTCGCAATCTCGTGCAATGCTCTCTGCGTTTCCGGGTGGAAAACGGCGGTCCGCGCGGCGACCCAGCCGAAAACGAGCGTGCCGATTACATTGCCGATCAGGACCACCGCCCAGAGCCGAGCAACCTGGATGAATGTCTCCGAGTTTTTTCGCCGCAAGAGCGGCAGGATGGGTGTGAGCGTGTTTTCGGTGAAGAGCTGCTGCCGACCGAGCACAACAATGATGAACCCGATCGCGTAGCCGAGCTTAACGATTAGCGGCCGCCACGATGACTCGGCAAGCGATCCGCGCAGCAGACCCTCGGCGGCGAATGAAAACCCCATCGAAAGGCCGGCGGCGATCGCCGACCAGAACAACGCCGACGAACTGCGCTTGAGCTCGTCGCTTCCTTCGCGACGAATGGCCTCGTAGACGACGGCGGCATGAGGCGCAACACGTTCGGCAGCGTCCTCGTGCTGGTGTTCTTCAAGATCCGCCGGCCGCTCCTCAGGCACGTACAACAGAACGGCCACGCGATCAGGCGTGGCCGTGTCAGTTACCTGAAGATACCAGTCCTAATGCACCGGCTGCTGCTCGGCGCGGTCGTGCTGCTCCGCGTTGCCCGCGCCTTCCGCTTCGGCGCGTTCCTTGAGCGCTGCTTTGCGGCTGAGCTTCACCCGGCCTTTATCATCAATTCCGATGCACTTGACCCAGATCATCTCGCCAATCTTGGCGACGTCCTCGGTCTTCTTGACCCGGAAATCGGCCAGTTCGGAAATGTGCACGAGCCCATCCCTGCCGGGGAAGACTTCGACAAACGCGCCGAACTCCTTCGTCGAAACGACCCGGCCGTGATAGGTCTGGCCGATCTCGATTTCGCGCGACATGCCGCCGATGATTTCTTTCGCGCGCGCCATCGACTCAGGGCTGGTTGCGTAGATGTGGACCGAGCCGTCGTCTTCGATGTTAATCTCGGCGCCCGTCTCAGCGACGATCCCTTTGATCGTTTTTCCTCCGGGGCCGATGAGAGCGCCGATCTTCTCCGGATTGATCTTTATCGTTTCAATCCGCGGCGCGTACTTACTTAGGTCAGGACGCGGTTGATCGATCGCCTGCGCCATGATGCCGAGGATTTTCGTGCGCGCTTCTTTGGCGCGGAACGTCGCCTCGGCCATGATTTTGTGGCTGACGCCACGCAGCTTGAGGTCGAGCTGGAATCCGGTCACGCCCGTCGCGGTGCCGCAAAGTTTGTAGTCCATGTCGCCGAAGTGATCTTCGGAACCGATGATGTCGGTGAGCAGTTCGTAGCGCTTCAACGAGCCGCTCTCGTCGTTCTCTGTCACTAGGCCAACGCTGATTCCGGCTACCGGCGTTTTGATCGGAACACCGGCGTCCATCAGCGCGAGCATGCCGCCGCAAACGCTCGCCATCGAGGTCGAGCCGTTCGATTCCATCACCTCGCTCGAGATCCGGATCGCGTAGCGGAAATCTTCCTGGCTCGGAACAACCGGCTCGAGCGATCGCTCGGCCAACGCGCCGTGACCAATCTCGCGCCGTGACGCCCCGCCGGTCCGCCCCGTTTCGCCAACGCTAAACGGCGGGAAATTATAATGCAGGATGAAGCTCTTGGAATTTTCGCCGCCGCCATAGGCGTCGATGTTTTGCGCCTCTTCGATCGGCGCGAGAGTGACGAGGGCAAGCGCCTGCGTCTCGCCGCGCTGGAAAATAGCGGAGCCATGCGCGCGTGGCAGCACGCCGACTTCGCAGGTAATATTGCGCAGGTCCTGATAACCGCGGCCGTCCATCCGCTTCTGTTTGTCGAGCACACTGATCCGGAACGCCTTTTTCTGTACGTAGTCGAACGCTTGCGAGATCGCGAACTTGTCGGCGTCCGGAAACTTCTCGAGCACCTTCGCCTTCACTTCTTCCTTCAGCGCGTTTACAGCCTTGGTCCGGTCCACCTTGGTGGGCGTGTAAAGGGCACCTTCAATCCGATCGCCCGCGACCTGGTAGGCGATTTCGAGAATCTCCTGGTTGACTGTCATCAACGGCATGTCGCGCTTCGGTTTGCCCACCTGCTGCGCAAGCTCGCGCTGAATCCGAATCATTTCGCGCGCGTGGCCATGTGCGAACTCCAGCGCCTTGACGAAATCTTCTTCGGGCAATTCCTTCGCCGCGCCTTCGATCATGATGACGTCGTTTTCCGTCCCGACGTAAACCAGATCGAGGTCGCTTTGGTCCCGCTCATCATGTGTGGGGTTGGCGATAAACTCGCCGTTTACGCGGCCCACGCGGACCGCGCCGATGGGACCGGCGAATGGAATGTCCGACACGGTCAACGCGGCCGAGGCGCCGTTAATCGCGAGGATGTCGGGATCGTTCTGCCCATCCGCGCTGAGCAGGATTGAAATGATCTGCGTGTCGTAACGATAACCGGCCGGAAAGCGCGGCCGGAGCGGCCGGTCGGTCATGCGGGAGGTGAGCGTCTCTTTTTCGCTCGGACGGCCTTCACGTTTGAAATAACCGCCGGGGAACTTGCCGACGGCAGCGGCTTTTTCGCGGTAATCGACGGTGAGGGGAAACCAGTCCTGGCCTTCCTTGATTTGCGTGGCTGAGACGGCGCTCACCAGCACCATCGTGTCGCCTGTTGAAACGATAACTGCGCCGTCGGCGAGCTTCGCGATTTTACCTGTCTCGATGGAGACCTGCGTGGACCCGATCTGGGTCGTGACCTTGTGTTGCATTGTACTTTCCTGGAATTGGGCTGAGATCCAGGCCGGTCACCCTGATTGTAGGTTTTAAACCCGCTACGAGTCGGAACTAAAACCTCCACTCAGAGGTGGATCAACGGCCTGGCTGCCGCGTTGTTGTTTTCGTTAATCGTTACGCCGAACAGCCGATTGAGTGCGCCAAAGATGCCCGCGCTACTTACGCAGGTTGAGCTTGTCGATCAGCTTTTTATAGCGATCCGACTGCGACTTGCTCAGGTAATCGAGCAAGCTCCGGCGCATCGCCACCATTTTGAGGAGGCCGCGGCGCGAGGAGTGGTCTTTGGCATTGGTCTTCAGGTGATCAGTCAACGACGCGATCCGGCGGGTGAGGAGCGCAACCTGTACGTCCGCGCTGCCGGTGTCTTTGTCGTGGAGCTGAAACTCCGTCAGATCCATCGTCTCACTGCTTTCTGGCATAAACGAGCCGGTATTGTAGACGAGAAATCCCAGCCCGCAAGGTGCGGTTTGGCTCTCTCGCCTGGTTAAGCCCAACCGATGCCAGCGGCGCTCCGCGCAAGTTTAGTCCGTGACTTAGTGTTTGCCGTGGCCCTTGCCGTGACCGTTACCGTTACCGTTCCCCTTGCCGTGCCCGCCACCGGTCAGCTTGGCCGCTTTCACGTGACCGTGCCCATGACCCGGACCACTGCCGTCCAATTTCCCATCCCGCGCGTCGTGCCCATTGACGAATTTCTCCGCTTTCATTTCGTCACGTTTGATATTTCCGGTGCCGCGCACTGCCGCATCGGCGCGATGGACCCTGCTGACTACCGGTTCGAGCCCGACATTGTACTGCTGCGCGATTTCGCCCCAGCCGCGGCCGCTTTGGCGTAGCGCCCAGACATCATCGAACGTGCGCCCGCTTTCCGCGGCCAGCGCATTGCCGATGAGCAACCCGCCATAACCGAGCCCTGTCCGTGCCCGCTGCTCTTCGATTACCGTCGCCGGCACATTCACCTCGCGGGAAATGATGTCGGCCCGCCGCAGCGTCCCGTCAGGTTGGATCTGGATGTGGTCGAAGTCATCGGCTTCGCGATCCAGCACTACGTAATCCTGCGCGACCCCGGTCGCCGCGAGGCAGAGCGCTCCCAGCGCCACCACGATATTCGTCTTCATACTGTTGATTCGGAATGAACCCTCCCGCCGACCGGCTACGACCGGAAGTCAGGCCGCGCCTTCGCGTTTTCCGTCGTACCAGAGATCGAGATGCTCGCGCGATTTCACCATCTGCCGGCCACGAATCAGGACGCGCAGTGTATAGCCAAGGATTTTGCTGGCGGAGTGCAGCCGCAGTTTACGGCCCGAGGTGACGACCGGCGTCCGCAGGATCTTGAAGCAACCGCGCTTCCGCAGCGCCCAGGTGAAATAGACCTCTTCTCCGGCGAAATACTGCTCATCAAAGCCGCCGGCGGCGCGGAAATTCTCCCGCGTGGTGAAAAGGAACGCGCCGGCGCCGAGGCCGGCCCCGAAATAAAGCGCGGAAAAAACGGCCAGAAATGCCTTCGCCCAGAGCGGAATTTTGTCGGCGATGTGGATCCGCGCGCCACCGCCGACGCAGCCCTCCTTCAATGCACCGAGCGCACCGGTTATGTGCTCCGGAAAAATATGGGTGTCTGCGTCGATAAAGAACAGCACGTCGCCGCGCGCCTCACGCGCGCCGGCGTTTCTCGCCGCCGCGATTTGTCGCCGCTCGATTCGGACCACCCGCGCACCGGCGGCGAGCGCGATCTCCGCCGTCCGATCGGCGGAAGCGTCGTCCGCTACGATAATCTCATGCACATGCGGCACCGTCGCCGCCGCAGCGTGGATGGATGCGAGCGCCCCGCCGAGCTCGTACTCCTCGTTATGTGCCGGGATGACGAACGACAGCAGCATCCTAATGAGAGACTACGCGAGATCATCCTCGCGCGCACAGCACTGCCGCACGCAACTGCAGGGCACGGTCAGTGACCCCGCCCGGTCTTAGCCTCCTGGCCGGCGCGCCACAGCGCGCTTTGAAGCGCAGCCCTTACGCGCCGGGATGGAACCGCCCCCAGATAAAGAGCAGGATAAGCGCGCCGATTATCGACATGATGAATCCGGCGGCATGAAACGGTGCCCCGGGTTCAGGCTTTGAAAAGAGCCGCCCGATCAACCCTCCGACAATCGAGCCGGCGATTCCGAGCACAGTCGTCATGATTAAGCCCATGTGCTGCATGCCAGGCATGATCGCGCGCGCGATCAGGCCGATAATGAAACCGACAATGATGGACCAGATGATGTGTAACATAAGTGCGATGAAGTTGTTGAGCGGCCGAGCCTAACAACTGCCGCACACCGGCTGCCACACAATTCGGCAACGGCAGGGATGCCGCTCGGAACTACATGGGCGTCATTCCCGGCAGTTATTTTCCGGCGATCGCGTGTCTACGCCGCCGCGGGCAAATTTCCAAGGTAGCTCGGCTTTACTCTGCAAATCCGCCGCTTTGGGTCGACGAGGTAAGTAAACGTAGTAAGGATAAGCAGCCAGAGCCAGCTCGTAGTGGCTGCGCAGCGCCTGGACCAGCTCCGGACTGAATCGCATCCGATCGCCACGCTGCTCGATCGTCCGGTCGAGCGGGAACTCAGTCACCACCGCGGCAAAAAACGATTCATTGGCGCGGTCAAGCAGCGGCTGCTCGTTCCAACGGCCGGCGCGTTGCAGCGCCTCGAAATGGAAGAGTTGAACGTAAATCTCACCATTAACGAAGAGAGGGAAGCTGTTCTTCTCCGAGAGGATCGGGCCATCGGTCTTGCGTAACGCCCGATAGACGGTGTCAGCCGACCGGATCGCCGTCAGCTGCGGAAGCACTTTGTTGTGCACGATCAGCCAGGGCGCTGCTGCAACGAGTGCGGTGAACTGCAGCTTCAGCAGCATGTTCTGCCAGCCGTGAATGATCGCTGATTCGCGAGCAAGACAGACAAAGCTTACGACAACGAGTTGCAAGACATACTGCGCGTCGGATCCCAGTCGGCCGAGCGATACCGTCGTGATGAGCAAGAGGATGACAAAGTAAAGATCGAGAACGTCCCAACACCTGCTCCCAAATCGACGAGCTGTGCAATAGCTTACGACGCAAAGGAGAATCGCGATTGGGCCAAGCAAGCCGTAAAGCTGAGGCAGGATGACACGAGCGTGGTAAGCCGGGATAGCAAGACTGATCACGTCAAATAAGAAGCTGCCGCCGGTGCAATAATCTAGGAGAGCTGCCGGGAGCAAGACCGCCGTCACGAGGACACCGAGGTATGCGAGGAGCGCACGGCGGTCTCGCAAAACGAGAAAGACCGCAACTGCCATCGGAAGAGCTACCTCGGTTTGCTTGGTGTAGAGCGCAAACGCCGCCAACAACGGACTAACTACCAGCCTTCCGAATCGCTCGCCGCGGAGAAAGAAGAAGAGCGATGCGAGCGTAAACATCGTGGCCATCATCTGCGGATGACAGCGAAGCGAGTTGAATAGGAATGCCGGGACGAAGAAAAGGAGCGCGGCAATAGAAAGGCCTTCACGTGCCGACGCGTTATATCCGCGCGCCAGAAGATAAACAGCAGCCCCGACCGCGAGTGTCGACGCCGCGGAGATAAGCTCCGCGGGAAGGAAGCTAAGGCCAACGAACTTGAGAAAGAAGGCGGTAGCAGCGTAGTAAGCCGGCGGATACAACGCGAACACGTAAGGTGGCGTGTTGATCCCGCGGTACAACGACTGCCCACGGCAAAGCCGCCACGCCATGTTCAAAATCTCCGCTTCCGCATCGTCGGACGAAAAGCTCGAGCGGAGCGACACGTAACCCCACAGCACAAGCGCAACCGGAAGGGCGATCATGAGGACGAGCCCAAGCCATTTTGAGCCGAAGAGTGACCGTTCTCCGCTCATGCGGAAGTTAAAGTCGTCGGCTACCGCGGCAACAAATCACCGGCGCCAGTGTAGCAGGAAGGAAACGGCGGATAATCACCAGGTGCGGCGATGGCCGTTTGATTTGTCGGCTGACCGTCTAATCTATTGGCGTCGGCGATTGGCTTCGTCGATCGCAAGGTATTCGTCGCGTGGTGGACTGAAGGTATCGAGCACCGTCGTCTCCTCGATCGTTTCGACGCCGTGCGGCACCCGGCTGCCGAGGTAAAAGGAGTCACCGGTCGCCATCTCATGCGCTTCGCCGGCGACGATCAAGCGCATGCGGCCCCGCAAGATGTGGACGATTTGCTCCTGCGGATGTTCGTGGGCCGGCATGCGGCTGCCGGCTTCGAGCTGCGCGACCATCTGATACATGGTTGCGCCGTGCGCCACCGTCCGACGTTTGATTCCGGGACAAATTTCGATCCACGGGTTGGTCTTCTCTTTCATGGTAGCTCCTCTATTTCGGCTGGGACGCAGGCTCTTCTGAAAAAGCAATACGCGCGAATGGATTAAAGTTAGTATTCCGATCGTAAACGTCGATGCCCTCGGCGCGTTTCAGTGCATTGACAATCGCATAGGTGATTGGCGTCGCGAGCACTTCATAGATCACTTTGCTGATATAGCCGGAGACGATCATATTGAGCATTGTTGGTTCCGGCACTGAGCCGATGAACGCAATCGTAATCACGAGCACGGTGTCGACGAACTGGCCGGCAACGGTCGAGCCGACCGTGCGCGTCCAGAGCCATTTGCCTTCCGTCCAGAGCTTCATTTTGGCCATGACGTAGGAATTGGTGAACTCGCCGGCCCAGAAGGCGATCAGGCTCGCGACCACGAAACGAGGCACGGTGTAGAAGACGACTTCGAATGCATCCTGGTGGTGCCATTCCGGCGCGGAGGGGAACCAGACCACGAATGCCGCGACGATGGTCATGAGGATGTTCGCGCCGAAACCGATCCAGATCGCGCGCCGCGAAGCGCCGTAGCCGTAAACCTCGGTAAAGATGTCGCCGAAGATGTAGGTGATCGGGAAAAGCAGCTGCGCTCCACTCACGTGCGGCACCCAGCCGAAGATGTTGATCGGGATGATGCACATCTTTTGACCGACCAGGTTCGAGATGAGCAGGATGACGACGAAGATGTGGACGAGCAGGTCGTAGAACCGAAAGCTGCTTAGTCGCGCATCACGTGCAGTCAGGCGGCGGATCATGGTTTGCTGTGAGGAATGTGCACGTCTCGCCCGCTTGAGCGAGAAGCAAGGTGGGCCGCGATGTCTGAGCGCGGTTTTGCCTTCGCCAAAGGGCGCCCGGAGATCGCGCTCAACCGAAGCGACGTTACAGTAGACAAGCCCCATGACGGCCTCGCAGCAGCAAAAGATCTCAGGCGCCGACTGTGAGGTGCGCTTCGATAACCTGACGCGTCAGCTCTACGCCAGCGACGCTTCGCTCTATCAAATCGAGCCGCTCGGCGTCGCGTTTCCTAAAAGTGCCGACCAGGCGCGCTCGATCATTCTCGCGGCGGCTGACGCGGGCGTCTCGGTTATTCCGCGCGGGGCCGGCAGTGGCCTTTCCGGTGGCGCGCTGGGCGATGGAATCGTGGTCGAATTCTCGCGCTACAACCGGCAGATCTTCAGCCTCGATCTCGAGAGGCAGAGCGTGCGGGTCGGCGCCGGCGTGGTGCTCGATCAGCTCAATGACGTTCTCAAGCCGCACGGCTACTGCTTCGGACCGGATGTCGCCACCAGCTCGCGCGCCACAATCGGCGGAATGATCGCGAACAATTCCTCCGGCGCCCGGGTGCCGGTTTACGGAACAACGGCAGATCACGTCGTCGCCGTCGAGATCGTCCTCGCCGACGGCCGAATCGTGAATGTCGGTCGCGAACACAATTCGTTAGCCGCTGAGCGCCAGGCCGTCACCCACCTTGTTCAGGGCAGCGCCGCGCAGATCGCCGAGTGGATGCCGCCGGGAATGATGAAGCGGTGGAGCGGATATGGAATCGAACGATTCCTGCACGACCCCGATGATCTCACCGAAATCTTTTCCGCCAGCGAAGGGACGCTTGGTGGAATTTTTTCCGCCGAGCTAAAGATCGTGCCGTTACCGCGGGAGAAAGGTCTCGGCCTGGTCTTCTTCGCCTCGGTCGCCGAAGCAATGCAGGCGACTGTTGAGTTGCTCGATTTGCAGCCGGCCGCGATCGAGCATATCGACAGGCCGCTCTTCGACCAGACAAAGGGCCAGCTTCACTTCCAGGCCGCGCGCGATCTGATGGAGCTCGATTCGAAACCGTGCGAATCCATCCTGGTTGTCGAATTCTACGACAACGTGGCGGATAAACTTGCCGCCTTGTCGGCAAAACGCCTCGGGCTGCGCACGACGATCTGTCGCAACGCCGCCGAGATGGATCTCGTCTGGAAGGTGCGCAAGGCGGGGCTCTCGCTGCTGACCGGTTGCGTAGGGAATGCGAAACCGGTCGCCTTTATCGAGGACGCGGCTGTTCCTCCGCGCGTCCTGCCGGAGTATGTCGCGGGCGTCGATTCGCTCATGAAGCGGCTAAACCTCGATGTGTGCTACTACGGTCACGCTGCGGCCGGCCTGCTCCACATTCGACCGGTACTCGATCTGCATACCGTCGAAGACCGGCGCAGGTATCGCCAGATTGCCGACGAAGTCTCTGCGCTCGTCAGGCACTTCAAGGGCTCGCTCTCCGCCGAACATGGCGTCGGGATCGCTCGGACCGAATACATGCGAGAACAGGTCGGCGACCAACTGCTCGGCGTGATGCGCGAGATAAAGCGAATCTTCGATCCGAAAAATCTTTTCAACCCTGGCAAACTGATCGGGGACGACCGTTTCAAAATCGACGCTGACCTGCGCACGACGGCGGCGAACAAAATCGAGCTGCCGTGGCAGGAGCGGCTCGCCTTCGCGTTCAAAGACCGGTCCTTCATCGGCAATCTCGAGCAGTGCAACGGCTGTGGCGGTTGTCGGAAAGATGCGCCCACCATGTGTCCGACGTTTCTCGCTACGGGCGAGGAATACATGTCGACGCGCGGCCGCGCTAACACGATCCGCGCCGCGCTCGAGAGGCGCGTGAACGGCGAGGATCCGCTGCTCTCGCGCGAGCTCGACGAAGCGCTGAGCAACTGCCTTTCGTGCAAAGCCTGCACGGAAGAATGTCCGTCGAACGTAAATCTCGCACTTCTCAAGGCGGAGCTGATGTACGAAACGCATCGACGTCACGGCATGCCGTTGCGCAACAGAATGCTGAGCCACGTCGATTTGTTAGGCCGGCTCGGCACGATCGCGCCCCGCCTCGCCAACGCCGCGCTCGACTCGAAGTTCGTGCGCAAACTCATGGAGCGCACGACTGGCCTGACGAGTAGGCGGCCGCTGCCCCACTATACTGAAGAGCGCTTCGATCGTTGGTTTGGCAAACGCTCTTCTGGAACCGGGGTCGCTGAGCCCGGTGCCGCGGTCGGTGACCCCGGCTACCGCGCACGTGGCGAAGTTATCCTGTGGGACGACACGTTCGTACGTTATCACGAGTCGCATATCGGCCAGGCAGCCGTGGCGGTGCTGGAAGCCGCCGGATTCCACGTCTCGCTGCCGAAAGGGCGAAAGTGTTGTGGCCGGCCGGCCTTCAGCCAGGGCAACCTCGATTACGCGGCACGGCTCGGCTCGCACAACCTCGCGGTGCTCGAAAAGACGACGGTGCCGATCGTCTTTCTGGAGCCGTCCTGCTACTCGATGTTTGTTGACGATTATCGCGAGCTGAAGCTCGGCGGCTGGGAGCCCATCGCAAAACGGTGCTTCCTCTTCGAGCAATTCATTGACGATCTTCTCGCCGCGGAGCCGAACGCCATCGCCTTCAATAGCCGTGCCGAACCGGTTGCCATCCATGCGCATTGCCACGCCAAATCGCTGATTAAGACCGGCTTCATGGCTCGATTAGCCGAGCGGTTGCCCGGTCGGGAGGCAGTCGTGATGGAGACCGGCTGTTGCGGGATGGCTGGCGCATTCGGTGCGTTGGAATCGAAATACGACGTCTCGGTCGCCGTCGCCGATCACCTCCTCGGGAAAATCGCGCAGCAACCTGGCGGCGCGACGATCGTCGCGAGCGGGACGAGCTGCCGTCATCAGATCGAGCATCTCAGTCCAATCCGGCCGAAGCATTTTGCCGAGCTTCTATCCGGCGCGCTGAAGTAGCTTGGAGGGCGGGGTCGCTGAGCCCGCCAGAGCGCAGCGGATGCACACATCGGCGGGGTCAGCGACCCCGCCCTATAACAATTACATCCGTTCAGGCACTTTGATGCCTAACAATTCGAGTCCCTTTCGCAGGAGACGACCTGTAGCGTCAGCCAGCGCGAGCCGCGAGGCCCGCGTTGGCTCATCCGCTTTCAGCACCGGGCAGGCTTCATAGAAACTGTGAAAGCTGTTCGCCAGCTCGAACAGATAGTTCGCGAGCACGTTCGGCCGGAAGTCGTTCAATACTGTCGGCAACACTTCCGCAAACTGGCAGATACGCAGGGCGAGTGTCCGCTCCGCCGGCTCGGCCAGGATTGGAGGGACGCGCTCTGTCGCGTGCGGGGGATGAAGCGATGACTGAGCGTCGCCCTCCAATTTCCGGAAGATGGAGCGGATGCGGACGTAGGCGTTTTGCAGATACGGCGCAGTGTTGCCGTGCAAGGACAACATCTTGTCCCAGGAGAAAACGTAATCGGTCATCCGATATTGTGAGAGGTCAGCGTACTTGACCGCACCGATGCCAATCGTTCTGGCGATCTCGTTTTTCTCACGGTCAGCCATCTCGGGATTCTTCTGTTCGACGAGCTTGCGTGCGCGCGCGATCGCTTCCTCGAGCACATCGCGCAGTGGCACGTTGTCGCCCGAGCGCGTCTTCATCAGCTTCCGATCTTCGCCGAGGATGCTGCCGTTTGTGATGTGACGGAAATCGGCCGTGTAGCCTTCCCGCCGCGCAATTTCAAAGATCTGCCGGAAATGGAGGATCTGCGGCGCGCCGGTCACGATCCAGATGGTGTCGCGTTTCAGGTCCTGGATCCGGTAATCCACCGTCGCAACGTCGGTAGTCGCGTAATTGTAGCCGCCGTCGCGTTTGCGAATGATGCATGGCTTGTCGGCCAGCTCTGGAACGTCGCGAAAGAAAACCACCACCGCGCCCTCGCTGATTTCCGCGATACCGCTTTTCAGCAGCCGATCGACCACCGCGGCGAGCCGATCGTTGTAGAAACTCTCGCCCCGCTGGAGATCGTAATGAATATCGAGCAGCTCGTAGGCGCTCTCGAATTCGCGCAGTGAGAGCGAGACGCATTCCGTCCAGATCGCGTAGTTCTCTGCGTCATGCGCCTGCAATTTGACCAGCTCCTGCCGGCACTGCTCGCGGACGGCTTCGTCCGCGCTCCCGCGGTCGTTCGTCTCTTTGTAGATGCGGACCAGCTCCGCAATCGGGTCGTCCTGAAGTGCCGAACGGTTGAGCAGATGTTTCCAGCCCCAGATCACCATCCCGAACTGCGTGCCCCAGTCGCCGATGTGATTGTCGCGAATGACGTCATGGCCGAGGAAGTGCGCGATCCGCGCCAGCGCATCGCCGAGCACAGTGCTGCGGATATGTCCGACATGCATCGGCTTGGCGACGTTCGGTGAGCCGAAATCGATCACGATCTTGCGCGACCGGGCCGTCAGGCCGACGCCGAGTCGCTCGTCGCGCAGGACCTCGAGCGCCTTCGCCGCCAGCGCCTCGTTCTTGATGGTGAAGTTGATGAAACCGGGGCCTGCGATTTGCGGCGGCTCAGCGACGTCGGCGAGATCCAGCACGGAAACGATTTTCTGCGCCAGCGCGCGCGGATTCTCGCTCCGCTGTTTCGCGAGGACCATCGCGGCGTTTGTCTGGTAATCGCCGAATCGCGCGTCTGCTGCCGGCGTCACTTCACCTGCGGGCGCGAGGCCAGACCGGTCAAGAGCAGCCCTCAGCCTCTGCTCGATGATCGCCTGAAAAGTTTCCATTTTGTTCCGGCGACTGTAATCCGTTGATCGGGTCGATCGAGTTCTCTGACTCGATCACTCCGCGCGGAGAGCGTGGCCCACCTACGTCCTGGCCGCTGCTCGATCGCGGAATATCGCGAGAATTGCTTCGGCGGACGGCGCACCGGCCAGCTCTTCGCGCACGCTGCGGTCGTTCAGAAATTTTGCGATCGAGGCAAGCGTGCGGAGATGGGTTTGGAATTGATTCTTCGGCACCACGAAGAGGACGACGAATTTGACCGGCGCGTTGTCGAGCGCATCGAATTCGATCCCCTGTGATGAGCGGCCAAACGCCGCGACCACATCATTGATCCGGTCCGAGGAACAGTGCGGAATCGCGATCCCGAACCCGATCCCGGTACTCATCGTTTCCTCCCGTTGTTTGAGCGAGGCGAGAATACTCTCGCGCGCGTCCTGCTGAACCTTGCCCTGCGCGACGAGCAGATCGATCAACTCGACGATCGCGTCCCAGCGCTGCGTCGCCTTCATCTCCGGAATGATCTGCTCGGCAGAAAGTAAACTGGCCAACGACATGCGAGTGTCCGGTGCGGGGAGCGAAGTGTATCTTCGAGGTCATCGAAGACAAGCGGTCATTTGGCCGTCGGATATCCGCTGCTGGTCCATGTCAGTTCGAGCGAAGTCGAGGAGTCTTCGTCGATTGCACCGGGAGGATGTGATGCTCGCCTCCCGGCTTGTGCCCTTCGGGCGTTAGGTGGTGATCAGTCGCGTTCGCGGTAATTGAGCTGGCGCGAAAGCAGCCAGCGCACACCGAACATATCGATTGTTGCGCGGACAGCGCGATTACCGAGCCCGTACTTGCTCTCGCCAAACTTCCGCGGGCGATGATTGACCGGAACCTCGGTCAGGCGGTAACCGGCGCCTTTGACCAGAGCGGGAATGAAACGGTGCATGCCTTTGAATGGCACGAGCGCGCCGATGCATTCGCGTCGCATCGCTTTCAATGTGCAGCCGGTATCGCGCACGCCGTCTTTGGTGAAACGACTCCGGACGAAATTCGCAACCCGGCTCGTGATACGCTTGACGGCCGTGTCCTTGCGCTGAGCGCGGTAGCCGCAAACAAGATCCGCTCCCTCCTCGATCCCGGCGATCAGGCGCGGGATGTCGCGCGGATCGTTTTGCAGGTCTCCATCAATCAGGACCGCGATCGCTCCGCGCGCAGCATGCAAACCTGCATACATCGCGGCGCTTTGCCCCGCGTTTCGCTCGAATTGCAGCAGGCGCACCCGCGCATCCGGCGTGACGCGGCTCGCTGTTGCATCACTCGAGCCGTCATCGACCAAGATAATTTCGTAATCGATGCCGTTCAGGGCTGCGGTTAGCTCACCCTGCAAAATCGGAACGTTCTCTTCCTCGTTGTAAAGCGGCACGACGACCGAAACTGCCGGCGCGCTCATAAAGGAAGCGTCTTGTAGTTGCGGCACAAAAAAACATCGAAGCTGCGAATCGGTTCGCCGAAGCGGCGCACTTCGATGGTCGCGACCGGCTCAGTAGAACTGAACCCCGCGCGAATGCTGCGCGGCAACACCGGCTTGCCCGCGCTCTGCACGAAAAGCGCGTTTCGACCGGCGAAGCGGTTCACGCCTTCCTCGGTGTAGACTTCGCCTTCTCCCGGCTTCGGAGTGCGCGCCGGCTCTTCGAATTCGTCGTAGCGCGGCCAGAAGGAGAACTGGTTCACGATCGCCTGCGACTCAGGGATGTAGACCGGCGGATGTCCCGGTCCCTCGACGCGACGGTCGCGGAAATAGAACGACAATTCGGAGGCGCGATCGCGCTCATCGGCGATCATGAAAACCTTCTCTCCGAGACGTGTCTCCACCTCCTGGCGCAGCTTTTCAACCGCCGCCGCCGACGCTTTCCAGCCGCGCATCTTGTCGGCAGGATCGCGCCGCCAGAGATGCAGCCCGGCGCTGCGGATCAGGTCGCTGTCGAGAGCGAACACAGTCATGACGAGCGCAAGCGCGAATGCGGTCGCTACCCAGCGCGAGCGGCCGCGGCCTTCAAGGCGTTCGCGCCAGAATGCGACCGCCAGGACAGTGAGGCTGATGAAGGCGAGCGTATCCCAGTTCGGCGCAGCCGTGTTGTTGATCGAGAGCAGAAAATAAAATGCGAACACCGGCACGCCGAACCACATCAGGAACAGGGTTTTGAATTGATGGCGTGCGCGTCGCCAACTGGCGATCGCCGCCCACGCAATTCCGAGAAAGAGGAGGGGAGAGTAGACGCCCAAGTGTTGGAAGAGGAATGAAAAGAGCTCGAGCGGATGAAATCCCGGCGCTTCGTCGAGATCGCCGCGCGAACGGAGATGTGAAGCTGTCGCCCAGGCGTGATCCGAGTTCCACCAGATCGGCGGAATCGTACAAACGGCGAAACACGCGAGGAGAACCCAAAACCCGCGGTGACGAAACTCACGTCGAAGGCGCGGTGCGAGCGCGAGGACGAGCACGATAGAGAGCAACTGCATCGCGTTCGTGTATTTGGACAAGAAACCGAGGCCGATGAGCATACCCGTTGCCGGCCAGAACCAGGAGAACTGGGGAGCGCGCTCGATCGCGAGCCAGAAGGTAAACATCGCCGCGATCCAGAAAAAGACGGAGAGCGGGTCGATCGTCATGACCAGGTTACCGATATTGAAGATCGGGGTGACGTTCGTGACCAGCACGGTCCAGAGCGCGGCTTCTTCGCTATAAAGTCGTTTCGTGAAATAAAAGAGCAGCAGACTGGTGCCGGCGCCGAGAATCGGAGACCAGAAGCGGACGCCGAATTCAGTCGCACCGAAGACCGCGGTGCTGATCCGGATGGCGAAGGCGACGCCCGGACCCTTGCTGAAATAGGCCGGCGCGAGGCGCTCGCTCCACATCCAGTAGTGCGCTTCGTCGAAGGAAAGGTCGGTTGTGCGGAGCAGGGTGAGCCGGATCGCAGTCAGGCCGAGGACGAAAAACCACACTGCGCGTGTCGTGGTCATGACCGCTCATCCGACGGCAGGGACGCATCGGAGTTTACTCGCCTTGGCGAAGGAGGGAGGCGTCCACCGCCGATCAACCGCGGATGAGCCGCATAGATCCGCGGCACCACGCGTGGGGCCGCTTTTTTCCAGACCAACTCGAGTAGCCCCGCGATGAGAAGCGCTTCGCCCGCGGCCATGAAAAAGGTCGCGAGCACATCCGAAGGCCAGTGTGCGCCGAGGTAAATGCGCGAGTAGGAGATCGCCGCCGCGACGATGAAGTAGAGCCAGCCCCAGCGCCGGAAGAAGAGCGTGCAAAGCGTCGCAATGACGACGTTGTTTGTCACATGACCGGAGGGGAACGACGGTCCGGATTTCGTGCGATCGGACGCATCGGAGTAGTGGATCGTCGGTCTCTTGAACAGGGTGAGGAACTCGGGCCGGGCTTTCGCGAGCTCTACCATCCGGACTCTCTGCGACTGCTTGGGCCGCCGTCGATCGACAAGACTCTTCAATGGCCTGACCAGCGCCTGTTCCGATATCAAGAGCGTGAGCAGCACGGTGAGGACAAAGGCGCGGCCCCTGAATCCGCGGAAAATGAGCGCATAGAGCACGAAGAGCACGAGGAACGGCTTCCAAATCTCGACGTTACTGATGGCGCCCATGAACAAGTCGAGGGCAGGATTCGTCCATCGCTCGTTGATGAGATGAAAGAGCACTTGGTCCATCGGCAAACGCGGTGAACTCTAGCTGGTAAACGACGAAGCCCGAATCGGAAAATGACAAAGCACGAACGAGAAATGACGAAGGACGAATTGATGCCGAATGCACGAATGTCGAAATACCGAGCGCGCACGATTTACTCATTCGCTCATTTATTCGTCATTTTCTCGTGCTTCGTTGCCGCAACGTCGCTCGTGGGCCAGGCGCCTCCGTCGGCGCGCGAAATTCTCCAGAACACACGGCTCCAGCAGGCGGCACGGGAATTGAACCTCCAGGGTCAGCTGCGCGAAAACGCGACCGTGATCCCGTTCCGGCTCACCCAGAACGGACCGGTGATTCGCTATTCCTTCTCGAATCCTGACGAAGCGCTCCAGCTCCGCCTCGGCGAGAACGATTCACGCCTGGAGGAGGTCACCCGCGGCGGGGCCGAGAAAATCACACCGGCACAATTCGACCGGAAAGTGCGCGGCACCGGCATCACCTACGAGGATCTCGCGCTGAAATTCCTCTACTGGCCCAACGCAAAGATTACCGGCGAAGATCTGATCAAGACGCGCAGCTGCTGGAAAATCGAGATCCACGCTCCGTCACGTGATTCGCAGTATTCGAGCGTCAATGTGTGGGTTGATAAGTCGGGCGGAGCGCTCATGAAGATGGAGGCCTACGACTGGAAGGGCCAGCTCAGCAAACGATTCGACGTGGTAAGCGCGCAGAAAATCGAGGACCGCTGGTTTTTGAAGCAGATGCGAATCGAGGAGCTGCAGCCCGGCTCGGGCAAGCCCGTGTCGCGCACGTATCTGGAGATTAACAAAGGGTGAGGGTAGGGAGGGCTCTCCGAGCCGTCCGTCCGTTCGGTGTTGCCCACCCGCGTTTGCAGACTGCGGTCCACCGGCGCCGAACGCTATTTGGAGCGGACGGCGGCTGTGCCGCCGGAAACCCGCGCCGGAGGACGAGGCGGCCCTCGTCCCTCCAAGTTTGCGCGCAACAAATCATTGGCTCGGCGACTTCAAGTGGTGTAAGGGAAGCCCCCTTCACTATTTACTGAATGAACCGGTTTTGCCTCCCACTCCTCGCCCTCGTCGGCTTTGCCAGCGCAGTTCTCGCCGTCACCAACAAACCCCCGGTCGCCAATCAGGTCTCGGATTTGACCGTCTACAACGGCGTCGTTCGCAGCGTCGATTTGCTCCAGGCTTTCACTGATCCCGATGGCACTGCCGCCGTGCGGATGAGCGTCAATAACTTCGGCAACATCGACGTCATTCTGTACGGCAAAGATACGCCGCTCACGGTCGCCAATTTCCTCCGTTACGTGGACGAGGGTCGCTACTTCTACTTCGACCAGAAACTCCAGTATCTCGCCCAACCGGTGATCCACCGCTCTGTCTACGATACGACAAGGAACAGAGCGTTCGTGATCCAGGGCGGCGGCTACTTTGGCGATATCAGCCCGATCGACAAAGCTACCTGGCAGGCCATTCCGCTCGAGGCGGTGGGGAACACGCTGCCGCCGATTAAGAACGAACCGGGAATTTCAAACACGACTGGCACAATCGCGATGGCGAAAGCCGCTCCGCAATACAATGCGGATGGCTCCCTTGTGGCCGGAACCGGGCCGCACAGCGCGACCAGCCAGTGGTTCATTAATCTCGGCGACAATGGCGCCACGCCCTACGAGCTGGATAACACGCAGAACAACGGTGGCTACGCTGTGTTCGGGCGGCTGGTTGGCGATTCCCTCAACGTCGCGTTTCAAATCAACGCGCTGCCGCGCTATGGCTTTACCTCGGCGTTGGACTCGGTGCCGCTGCGGAACTACAGCCAGAGTGACTACAACGCGTTCATCACGCCGCCGGGAGATTCGACGAAGGCGCCGAAGGTCGTGCCGAACGTCGTCACGATGTCGAGCATCGCGCAGATCCCGCCGATGACGTTTACCGCCTCAAGCAACAACACGGCGGTCGCCGATGTCTCGATCGTTAACGGTCAGTTTCTCCACGTGACTCCAAAGACGAACGGGACGGCGCGGATTACGGTGAGCGCGACCGATCTAGACGGCGCGTCGATCTCACAGAGCTTTAACGTCAACGTCATTACCGCCCCTGGGCGGCTGGTCAACATTTCGACCCGGCTTCAGGTCGGCACCGGGCAGGATGTTTTGATCGGCGGTTTCATCGTCCGTGGCAGCGGCACGAAACGACTCATGATCCGCGGCATCGGGCCGTCGATTACTTCGAATGGCCAGCCGCTCGCCGGCACTTTGCAGGATCCGACGCTCGAGCTGCACGACGGTAGCGGTGCAATCATCGCCAGTAACGACAACTGGCAAACGAACTCGAACAAAGCTGAGATCAGCGATACGGGGATCGCGCCGAGCGCGGCGAACGAATCGGTCATTCTCACCAGTGTCCCGGCAGATAGCGCCGGTACCCCTTACACAGCAGTCCTGAAAGGCGTGAACAACGGCACCGGTATCGGTCTGGTCGAAGTTTACGATCTCGACTCAGCGCCGGGCTCGACCGTCCTTAACATCTCGACCCGCGGCTTTGTCCAGGCGGGCGACAACGTCATGATCGGCGGCTTCATTGTCGGCGGCACCGATTCGAAGAAGATCCTCGTCCGCGGCATCGGGCCGTCGCTCACCAATAACGGCGTAGCCGGTGCGCTCGCCGATCCGCAGCTCGAGCTGCACAACGCGCAGGGCACGCAAATCGATTCGAATGACGACTGGCAGTCGAGTCCGCAGAAGACAGAGATCCAGGCGACCGGCGTCCCGCCTTCCAACGCGAAGGAATCCGCCACCTACGACGTCCTGGCGCCCGGCGCTTACACTGCGATCGTTCGCGGCGCGGGTAGTACGACCGGCGTAGCCTTGGTCGAAGTGTACCAGCTCCCGTAACAGTGGCGGCGGTCTGCCGGTCGCGCCGTAGCAGCGAAGGCGGGCCACCGCCGACTTGAGGGCTGTAGCCGCGGCTCTATGAGCTGCCTATTGTAATCTCCCACTCCGTCGGTGAGTTCCGGGGGGGTCGGCTCCAATGCGCGACACATGAGTCATGCCGTTTTGTTCCATGGCTGGTTTGCGCTCGGCCTCGTGCTGTGCGGTCTCGCGATCAGCGGTCACCTTGCGAAATGGGTGTATCGCTCCTGGAGCAGCGATCGGCCATTCGACTGGCTCTTTCTTGGTCTGATCCGCGACCTACGGGGTCTGAAGCTGTTTTACCGCTGGGTTGGCATCGTCAGTCTCGTGCTGCTGTTAATCGTGTATGTAATGGGGTTGTATCGCATACGGCATCGGCGAGCAGCGACGCCAGCCACGACACGGCAAGTTGCCGTCTCGCCAGCGGTAGCTGATGTTTCGTCGCACTGATGTTACTGCGGGTTTTGATCGTCCTTGTGCGATCATGGGAACGCCGCATACCGAATTTGTTGTGATGAAGATCCTGAACTCTCGCTGGCCATGCGCCGCTGGTGCCGCCGTTCTCGCCGTAGTTTGTTTGGCCTCCGCGCCTTTTCTTCGCGCGCAAACGAACAAACCGGTGCCTGGCGAGTTAAAAGTGGCACCGGGCAAGGAGACACAAACCGCAGCTGAATCCGCCACGCCGGGCAGCGGCGACGCGAAGGATCGCAACAAGGACAAGAGCAAAGACGAGGAGAAAGACCCGCCCCCGAGTGTGACCGAGCACACAATCACCGTCGGCGGGAAGACAATTCGTTACCGCGCGACAACGGGCTTCATGGTGATGCGCGATTGGAGCGAGAAGAAAAAGCCGGATGAGGGCGATGGCAAAGCGCCGCCGTCAGCGGCACCCTCAGCAGCGAAAGAAGGCGACAAACCGAAGGACAAAGACAAAGACGACAAAGACGAGCCGAAGAAAAAGGCGAAGGTATTCTACGTCGCCTATACGCGGTTGGATGTCGGCAACGACCCCGCGAAACGACCGATCACGTATTCCTTCAATGGCGGCCCGGGTTCGGCGAGCGTCTGGCTGCATCTCGGCGCGCTCGGACCGCGGCGCACGGAGCTGACCGAGCGTGGCGAAGCGCCGCTCGCCCCCTATCGCCTGGTAGACAACGAAGCGACGTGGCTTGATGCCACCGATCTGGTGTTTATTGATCCGGTTTCCACCGGTTACAGCCGCAGCGCTACCGGTGAAGACCCGAAGCAGTTTCATGGTTTTAAGGAAGACCTCGCTAGCGTCGGCGATTTCATCCGGCTTTATACCTCGCGGAACGCGCGATGGGCCTCGCCGAAATTCATCATCGGAGAGAGCTACGGCACCACGCGCGCTGCCGGCTTGAGCGACTATTTGCAGGAGCGCTACGGCTTCTACGTCAATGGCATCATTCTCGTCTCCAGCATTCTTGATTTCTCGACGGCACGGTTCGCGCCGGGGAACGATCGGCCGTATCCGCTGTTTTTGCCGACCTACACCGCCGCGGCCTGGTATCACAAGAAACTGCCGCCGGATTTGCAGAGCAAACCCCTGACTGACGTACTCCGCGAAAGCGAGAGTTTCGCGTCGAACAAGTACCTGCTCGCGCTAAACCGCGGCGATCAGCTCGATGAGAGCCAGCGTAAGGAATTGGCAGGCGATTTAGCGCGGCTCACCGGCTTACCGGCCGATACCGTCGCCCAATGGAACTTCCGCGTTCCGGCGCGCCGCTTCTTCTTTGACCTGCTTAAGGATAGAAACCGCTCGATCGGCCGCTACGACGCGCGGTTCACCGGGATTCGTTACGAGCCGGGCACAGAGGAATACGATTTCGATCCGAGCTACGAAGCCGTCCTCGGCCCTTACAGCGCGATGATGAACGACTACCTGCGACGTGAGTTAAAATTTGAGAGCGATCTGCCCTACGAAATGATTGCCGACGTGCGGCCGTGGAGCTTCGCGAACGTTGCCGAGAACCAGTACCTCGATGTCGCGGAAGACTTGCGAAAAGCGATGAGTCGCAATCCCTATTTGAAGCTCTGGGTTTGCTGCGGCTATTACGATCTCGCTACGCCGTATTACGCCGCCGAGCGCACGCTGCACTCGATGCAGCTCGATCCGACGATCCGCGACAATCTGCGGATGACCTTTTACGAAGCCGGTCACATGATTTACATCAATCACCCGTCGCTCCTGCAATTCCGCACCGACGCCGGCGCGTTCATGCAGGATGCTCTCAAGCCGCGTGTCGTTCCCGCCGCCGAGCCATAGGTCATGTTGCTTGAGGCGAGCTCCCATTGCCTTAAGTAGTTATCAACTAGTTATATGAGCCCGGCAGATTTCCGCCGATTGGCACTGCAGATGAAGGGCGCGTCGGAAGCCGCGCACATGGGTCATCCCGACTTTCGTGTGAACGGGAAAATCTTCGCCACGCTCGGCTATCCTGATGAGTACTCCGGTATGGTAGTGCTTACTCCGGACGACCAGGCGACTTTCATCGGCACAGCTCCTCACATCTTCGCACCGGCCAAGGGCGCGTGGGGCCGCAGCGGCAGCACACAAGTGACTCTTGCCGCAGCGGACGTCGCGACAGTTTCTAAGGCAATCACAGCTGCATGGCAGCGGCGAGCGTCGAAGTCGATTGTGAAGCGCAACGCGGCAAGTAACTGACGCTTCTCTCGATGGCTCGGGCGCGCATGGAAAACCAGCCGATCCCCAAAGTCTCTCACGCCGATGTTCTTCGAGTGATAGGACGTGACTTTGCGGATATTCCGGAAGCGGAGGTTCTGGCGGAGCTCGACCGGTATGGCGCCGCCGACTGGCAGCGAGAGCGGGACCGGGTTCAGCTGGCAATCCTCAAGCTGGCCGACGGCGACTTTGCAGCTCTTCAGCAGCACACCGACGTCGCGTGTACAGACTATCGCGACGTGCTAGCTGCGGCGGAGTACCCGGCGTATTCGCAACACGGCTGGCCGTCGCCATCTGCCGGTGCCGCCCGAGCGGAGATGTTTGAAGCCGACTGGGATCAGTATCGGAAATGGTTACAAGGGGAGTGATGCCAAGCAGGTGCCGGCATGTTGCGATCAAAGAAATTTCGGCGCTCTGAAACGATAATCGTCTGGGCTATCGCCTCGCTTCTGCTCGGGACAGGTATTGTCGGTATGCTTCTGGCCATCGAGCGCAGTCATTGGCAACTTGCTGTTGTTAGTGCCGGCATCGTTGTTCTGGCAGTGCTCTACTCTTACGCTGCCCGGCGCGGCAGACCGTTATGAGCGGCTTGCCTTGGGCTCGAGTTGGTAGTGATTCGCGTGCCGCGGCAGGTCGGCGCGCTATTCACGCGCGTTACCTGGCTGAACCGTTCGGCAGCACGCAAGCTTGAAGAGAGCGCGACGATGCTGACGAGCTAGTCGGGCGGGCAAGTCTGGCGCGCGTCGCCGAACCGGTCCGATTGCAGCGTCTCACCGAGACGGGACTAACAGTGAAACGCTGGCAGCCGCTACGCTTCGGCGGTTTGGGCAGCTTTGATGATTTGCACGAAGCTGCGGGCATCGAGGCTCGCGCCGCCGACGAGCGCGCCGTCGATATCGGGCTGCGACATCAGCTTGGCGGCGTTGTCGGGTTTGACGCTGCCACCGTATTGAATCCGCATTTTGTCGGCCGTCGCGGCTTCGGATAGCTCGCCGAGGATGTGCCGAATGAAGGCGTGCGCTTCCTGGGCCTGCTCGGGCGTGGCGTTGCGGCCGGTGCCGATGGCCCAGACCGGCTCGTAAGCAATGACGGTTTCGCTCAATTCCTTTGCGCCGAGATCAGCGAGGCTGCCGCGGAGCTGGAGGCCGAGAATTTTTTCCACGTTGCCATGCTCCCGCTGGTCGAGGGTCTCGCCGATGCAGACGATCGGACGGAGGGCTGCTTCATGCGCCGCCCGTACCTTGCGGTTCACGATCTCGTCGGTTTCGCCGAAATACTGGCGCCGTTCGCTATGCCCCAGAACGACGTAGCGGACATAGAGATCGCGCAGCATGGCCGCCGAAATTTCGCCGGTGAACGCGCCGCTCCGCTCCCAGTGCATGTTTTGCGCGCCGACCTTTACATTCTGGGTGGCGCTCAATGCCTGATTGACCGCGTTGATCGCGGTGAACGGTGGAACGATCACGATCTCGACGTCGGATTGGTCGCCGATCTCGAGGAGGAGCGTCTGGATGAACGCTGCAGCCTCGCTCTGCAGCATGTTCATCTTCCAATTGGCTGCGATGATTTTTTTGCGCATGACGGGAATGGCTTAATGGAGTGTGGGAGTGATGGGGCGACAACTCTAGTTTGATTACTCCATCACGCCATTCTGCTCAGGCTAGAACTGGAAATAGATAAAGGGCGCGTAATGCGGCGGGATGAAGAGCAGCACGATCCCGATGGTCGCGCCGTAACCGGCGGCGAAAAGCGGCCCGGGCAGGAGTCGCCAGAAATCGCTGAAGACGCGGCGGAAGTTCAACCAATGAACAAGCCCAAGAGCCACGGCGACGAGCAGCAATGACGCGCCGAAATCTTCCGGTCCGGGGCTCCGGAAGAGAACGAAGCTTTGTAATGCGGTTAACGCGCGTGGGAGCGTCCCGGCGCGGAAAAAAATCCAGGCGACACACACCCAATAGACGGTGATCGCCCAACTGAGCAGCGGTACGGATGCCTCTCCGAGCCGTCCGTTTGTCGCGGCGCTGCTGCGGAGGCCTCCCTCCTTCGCCACGGCTGCGGCGGGTAAACTCCGTTGCGTGCCTGAAATGCGTTGCCATTCGCGATGCAGGACGAGCGCGATTCCATGCAAGCCGCCCCAGATGACGAATGTCCAGGCGCCGCCGTGCCACAGACCGCCAAGCAACATTGTGATCATGATGTTGCGATAGGCGAACCAGCGCGAGCCGCGATTTCCGCCCAGCGGGATGTAGAGATAATCGCGCAGCCAGGTCGAGAGACTGATATGCCAGCGATGCCAGAAATCGCCGATGTCCCGCGCAAAGTACGGGAAATTAAAGTTAATTGTGAGCTCGTAGCCGAGCAGGCGGGCAGAGGCGATGGCCATGTCGGTGTAACCGGAGAAATCGCAGTAGATCTGGATCGCGTAGAACAGCACTGCGACCCACGCGCTGGTCGCGGTGAAGTGTTCCGGCGCGGCGAAGTATTTGTCGCAGAACGGCGCGACCGCGTCGGCGACGCAGGCCTTCTTGATAAAGCCACCCATGAAAAGGACGAGCGCGCCGCGGACATCGATGTTCTCAAATTTTCGCGCCGCCTGCAGCTGAGGCAGGAAGAGGACGGCGCGAACGATCGGGCCCGCGACCATCTGCGGGAAGAACCCGATGAAGCAGCAAACATCCAGCATGCTTGTGACCGCTCGCATCCGGCCGCGATAGACGTCTATCGTGTAGCTCATCGAGTGGAAGGTGTAGAAGCTGACGCCGACCGGGATAATGATGTTGAGCGTGTGCAGGCTGGCCGGCAGCCCGAGCCACGCGAGCAGGGTCGCGGCCGATTCGATGAAGAAGTTGGAATACTTAAAGAACGCGATCGTGCCGAGGTTCGCGGTCAGGCTGACGATGAGCCACGCCCGCCTGACTCGTGGATTTTCAGACCGGGCCAGCCTTAGACCGACGAAGTAGTCGAGCAGGCTGGAGGCGATGAGGAGGAAGACGAACTTCCAGTTCCACGCCGCGTAGAAAACGTAACTGACGACGAGGAGCCAGATCTTGCGGCGTCGGTTCTCGCGCAGCGTCCAATAAACCGCAAAGACGGCGAGAAAGAACCAGAAGAAGCGGAACTCGACGAAAAGCATTGCGGCTAAGGCTGTGAAGGGACACGCGTCATTGCGCGGCCGCTTTCAGGAATTGCTCCGCGAGGAGTCGGGTGAATTCATCGGCCGCTACCTTGCTCATGTGGCCTTCATCGGCGCGCGCGGCGGGGTCGAAGAGTTGAGGATACTTCTGCGCATTGTTGAAGAGGAGAACCGGTCCGGGCGGCGGCGGTGGTGAGTGAAAACGAAGCGGCGATTGCGATGCCACCGGGGTGATAACGAAGACACAGCGCGCGCCGAGCTTCGCGAATCCCGCCGCTTCGTCCCGGTAGGTCTTCTCCGACCATGGGTCCACGAACCGCGCGTGCGCGCTCTGCGTTTCACGCTGCACCTTCTGCAGGAATTGCGGGACGCGCGCTGCCGGCATGGGAGCGAGCGGCACCTGGTATCCGTCGCGTTTCGGCCCGATCTGGCTCTCCATTTCGGCGTTGCGATCTATTTTGCGGGTCTCAATCAAATCGGAAACCAGGCCGACATTGGCGAAGTTGCGGGCGAAGACATAGAGGTGCATCGCCATCTCACGTCGGCGCAGAAGGACGCGACCGAACTTCCCGTACCAGGCACTGTTGCCATGAGGATTGATCGCGCGGTGCAGGCTAAGCGAAGTCCACTTCCAGGTGTGCCAATAGGCGAGGCGGCGTGTG